>PNLY01000018.1 GCA_013823325.1 Methylobacterium sp. | reverse complement strand
TGGCGCAAGCCGACGCCGACAAGCGGATCGGCTGGCCGGAGCTGCAATCCTACGTCGTGCGCGAAGTCGAGGCCGCAGCGCGGCGCGACAGCGGCCGTGAGCAGAAGCCCGAATTCGACACCGCCAGCCTGTCCCTGCCGATCGTCGAACCGTCGGCCACCATCCGCCGCAGCTTCGAGAGCGCGCAGGACGAGGCGCGCTGGCGCAGCGCGACCGCGGACGGCTCGCGCGAGGCTCTCGAACGCTATGTCGCGCAATGCACCGGGCCCTGTGCCTATCGGCAGCAGGCGATGGACAGGCTGCTGCAGCGCCAACGCAGTGCCGATTCGGCTAAGGACGACGAGAGCTGGCGGCAATCGAGCGCCGAGGGCAGGTACCAGGCCTATCTCGACGCCTGCAACCGGGTCTGCGCCTATCGCCAGCTGGCGCTCGGCTATCTCGGCAAGGATTCGATCGCGGCGACCAGGCCGGAGGACACACAAGCGAAGCCGCAAGTACTCGCATCAGCAGCGCAGCCGACCGTGACCGGCAATCCGGCCCTCGCCCTCGCCGACGCGAAGGCGGCGGGGACGGTCGAAGCACTGGACCGCTTCCTCAAGGCCTATCCCGAAGGCAAGCTGGCGACGGAAGCTTTTGCCGCACGGGCAGCGCTGGTTCAATCTGCCAGGCGAGCTGGCGCTGGTCATGCGCCGGCCGCGGCCGCCAATGCGCGCTACGCTCCCGATCAGACGCAAATCGACGCCGTGGCTCCCGCAGACTCCAAGCGAGCGCCCGATATGCGCTTCGACGCCTGCACGTCTCAGGGCATCGTCGTGAAGCTCGGGCCACGTCGTCCGGAAGACCCGAAGAGCGGGTTCCTGTCCGTGCGATCCGGGCCAGGCGGCAGCGGCTACTTCGAGACCGACCGAGTCTACAACGGCGACGCACTGATCATCTGCGACAGTATCGGACCGTGGCACGCGGTCATTTACCCGAATCGTGGCCAGTCGCTTCAGGAGTGCCGAGCGAACATGAATGTGAAATCAGCAGGCCGCGCGACTTACTCGGGCCCGTGCCGCTCCGGTTGGGTTCACAAAAATTATATCGAGATAACCACGAGATAAGCGTGCATCTGCGCGGCGGCGCTCCTGGTCGCAGTGTCGGACCCGGTGGCGTGAGCGGTCATTTTGTCCAATCGGAGCAGACGATTAAATGACAACAATGGCGAGCCCGACAGGATTCGAACCTGTGACCAGCAGCTTAGAAGGCTGCTGCTCTATCCAGCTGAGCTACGGGCCCTGAAGGAAGCGGCAGACTTGATGTCCGCCGCTCACTTGAACTTCAATGCGTCCACTGGCCGACGCGGTTGAACTTGAAATTGTCGGCATAGGCCATGCTGCGGCGCTTGGCCTGATGGGGTTGCTCCAGGCGATAGGCGATGCCGTTGCGCGTCGCATAGGCGACGGCCTCCTCGGCCGTGTCGAACCAGAGCCGGAGCTGGCTCTTCATGTCGCCCGACGAGGTCCAGCCCATCAGCGGCTCGATCTCGCGCGGCCGCTCGGGCTCGTATTCCAGCAGCCAGCGGCCGGTCTTGGCCGTGCCGGACTGCATCGCGTTACGGGCCGGCGAATAGATGCGTGCCGTCATGCTCCCCCTCGCCTTCCGGCAAAGCCCAAAATGGTCGGGGCACCAGGATTCGAACCTGGGACCCTCTGCTCCCATTGTTTCCCCGGCGAGGTATAACACCTACCCCCGGGTCCGTCTTCAGCGGCCGTAGTGCCCAGCCGGACCAACCAAGTCAACTGAATTTGACGGAGCCCAGCCTCCTCACCACGCACGCTCGCATTATCCGAGAAGATGCCCATTGTTGGGCTCGGCAGCCATGCATGACCGTTAACGGGCGAACGGCCTTGCACGAGCGCGGGCGGCAGAGCTGGCAAGGGCCGCGCAGCCGCCCGCACGATCGTGGTCGAGATACACATCCACGCTGCGACCACAGCGCACGCCCTCGTGATCGCCGCGGAAGGCTCTCGGGGCGTCGCCGGCGACGCTCTGCGGATCGAGAGTGACCCTGCCATGTCCGCAACGTAGCGGTCGCATGACCTGGAGACGCTGGCTCACAGGATCGTCCCGCTTCATGACGCCGCTGGCGATTATCCCGTCGCGATTCCGCACCGTTCTTCCGTTCGCGTGGTGATCAAGGAGGATGGAGTATCTCAAATACTCCTCGATGGTTCGTGGCTCCTCGCAACCTTCTAAAGAGCAAATCCTGGTAGCGCGGATACGCTCAGGCGTTCGGATTATTTTATGATTTTGTGCGTCAGGCCAAGATTTTTATCAGGCCGAGGCACAATTTTTGAACATCATGAAATGCTTGGCAGATGAAGTCTTTTTGTCTTGGACCCGAGCCGTGTTGCGCGCTCTAATCCTGCGAGGGACGCGTCTGCCAGCACCACCGGAGAACTCGCGATGCCGCTCATTCGCATCGAGCCTATCGAGGATCAGGTTACTGGCCGCTTCGCGATCGAGATCTATTACCCGGCCGACGCAGAGCGCCCGCTCGTCACCACGGCTCCCCGCTACAAGAGCGCAGCGGCAGCCGAGCAGGACACGATCGCGATCCTCGCCTCGAACGCCAACAATCCCGCTCCGGAGGAACCGGCCGACCGGCGGTAACGGACCTGTCACGCCGGCTCAGCCCGGCGCGAGCTGGTGCTGGAGCGCGATCTCGCGGCCGGTTCGCGCCGATTCCAGCATCGCGAGGCAGACCTCAAGGGTCGCCATGCCCCATGCGCCGGAGTGTAATGGTGCAATGCCGGATCGGATGGCGGCATAGAGCTCGTCGACGACCTCGGCACGCGGCACGGTCGGCGCCGGCAGCGCCTCCAGCCAGCGGCGGTCGTCGGCATAGACCATCACGCCGCTGGCGAGCGGACGAAGGTCGGCCTGCTCGCAGCAGACCGTGATCGGGCCGAAATGATTGTGCCCGAGAGCGGCCGACAGCGGCGCCACGGAGTTCTTGGCCACGCCATAGGTACGGGTGTTCTTGAGCGCGGCCTCCTCCTCCGGCGTCGAGACCCCGACCAATCCGCGACGCGCCATGCCATAACTCTCGGGATCGCGCCGCTGGCCCATCTCGCCGATCCAGCCGAGTTGCTCGTCGCTGTCATAGCGACCATAGCCGCTATAGGTCAGCGTCGCGCTGGCTCCGTCCGCGAAAACCAGGAGCGCCTGGTAGGCGCCTTCCGTAGGGCGCGCCGGATCGAACCGGCCTGTGGTGGCCCGCACCGTCGAGACCAGCCCGCCGCCCAGCAGCCGGGCGATATCGACCTGATGGGCACCCTGGCTGAACACGACGCCGCCGCCCTGCGCGGTGTCGAGCTCTTCCGGCCGGCGCGGCCGGTAGAGGAAATCGGTGTGGTTCGAGGCCGTGATCATCCGGGCCCGGCCGAAGCGACCCGAGCGGATCAGCTCCGACGCCTTGAGATATGGCGCATTGTAGGAATGGCTGTGCCCAACGAGGAGATGCACTCCGGCGGCATGGGCCGCTTCGATCATCGCCTGGCAGTCGGCGATGGTCAGCGCCATCGGCTTCTCGACGAGGACATGCTTGCCATGGGTCGCAGCGAGGCGGACATGGGCGACATGGAACTGGTGCGGGGAAGCGATGTAGAGCGCCTCGACCCCGTCGTCGGCGCAGAGTTCCTCGACGTTGTCATAGCTGCGCGCCGGCGCATCCGCCCGGGAGAAGTCGCTCTCGAACTGCCAGCGCGCCTCCTCGCGCGGATCGGCGGCGGCGACGAGCCGCACGAGGGGGTGATGCGCCAGGGTTGGCAGCATCAACATGAAGGCGCGTCCCAATCCGACGATACCAAGACGTAGCGGCTCACTCATCGCAGGGATCCTAAAGGTCGAGCACGAGTTCGGCGGACTTCGCCCGCGACACGCAGATCATGATGTTGCGGGCACGCTCATGCTCGGCCAGCGCCAGATCGCGATGGTCGGGCTCTCCCGAGACGAGCCGAGTCCGGCAGGTTCCGCAGGTGCCGCTTTCGCAGGATGAAGGCAGCACCTTGCCGGCCTCACGCAGCCGCTCCAGGATCGACTTGTCGGCCGGCACTTTGAAGCGCTCGCCGCTTTTCGCCAGCACGACCGTGAACGGCGCATTGTCTTCCGGCCGAGCCCTGGTCGCGCCGAAATCCTCGAAATGCACGGCGGCCGAGGACCAGTGCCCGGTCATGTCGCGCACCGCCTCCATCAATCCGCGCGGCCCGCAGCAATAGAGATGGGCCCCTTTCGGCTCCTCCAGGATCGGCCAGAGATCATAGGCCTTGTCCGGATCGCCGCCGTCATGGTGGATCACCACTCTGCCGCGGAATTCCGGCGTCAGGAACTCGTCCCGGAAGGCCATCATCTCCGGGCTGCGCGTGAAGTAGTAGAGCCTGAACGGCTTTGCCCGTGTCGCCAGCAGATGCCTGATCATGGCCCGGATCGGCGTGATGCCGATGCCGCCGGCGATGAAGATGTAGCTAGACGGACCCGGCTTCAGCGCGAAGTCGTTGCGGGGCGCCGTGATCGCGATCTCGTCGCCGACATGCGTTCTGTCGATCAGGCTGATCGAGCCGCCACGCCCGCCGAGCTCCTTCTTGACGGCGATGACATAGTGATCGGCCTCGCCGGGGTCGTTGCAGAGCGAGTATTTCCGCATCTCGCCAGAGGGGACCCTGACGCCGAGATGGGCGCCGGGCGTAAACGGTGCCAGCGCCTCCCCGTCGGCCGGGCGCAGCTCGAACAGGCAGATGTCCTCCGCGACCATCTGCTTGTCCGCGATCGTGACCCTGATGGTCGCTGCTTCCTCGGTCATGTTCCCCTCCGCGAGCCGCTCTCGACAAGCGTTTCGAACCGGACTAATCATACACTTAGATATCTAAGTAATTTGCCGTTGACTAGCCCGTGCCGCAGTTTGGGAGGGATGCGCATGCTCACCCGTGAAGAGAACGAATTGCTCTGCCGCGTCGAAGGCGACACCCCCATGGGCGGGCTGATGCGGCGACATTGGATACCGGCGCTGCTCTCGGAGCAGTTGGTCGAGAGCGATGGTGCGCCGGTTCGCGTCCGGCTCTTCGGCGAGGATCTCGTCGCCTTCCGCGACACCGACGGGCGTATCGGCGTGCTCGGCGAGTTCTGCCCGCACCGCAAGGCCTCGTTGTTCTTCGGGCGCAACGAGGAATGCGGTTTGCGCTGCCTCTACCACGGCTGGAAGTTCGACGTGGACGGCAAGGTGCTGGAGATGGTCTCGGAGCCGGCCGAAAGCGGCTTCGCCGAGAAGGTCCAGCATAAGGCCTATCCGACTGAAGAAGCCGGCGGATTCATCTGGGTCTATATGGGGCCGAAGGAGCTGATGCCGGAGTTCGAGCCACCGGCCTGGGCTCCGACGCCGGAGGCCAAGGTCTCGATCGTGAAGATCGACCTGCCGTGCAACTGGGCGCAGATCATGGAAGGGCAGATCGATTCCGCCCATTCCTCCAGCCTGCACTCATCCGACATGAAGCCCGCCCGCGTGACCACGGCGGGCACGACCGCGACACACTGGACGCGGCCATCGACCGACAAGAATCCGCGAATCCAGGTTCAGCTGACCAATTACGGCTTCCGCTATGCCGCGATCCGGCGGCCGATCGTCAACGCGCAGACGCATGACTACATCCGGCTGACGGTCTTCGTCGCGCCCTTCGCGGCGCTGATCCCGCCGAATTCCTCCTACAACGTCGCCACGGTGATCGTGCCCAAGGACGATGTATCCAGCTACTTCCACTTCATCGCCTGGGGCAATGACGACTGCATCGACCAGGAGAGCTGGCGCAAGTTCTGCGTCGCGCAGGTCGGCATTGATCTCGACAAGACCTACAAGCCGATGCTGCGCCACAAGGCGAACAATTATCTGCAGGACCGCAAGGCGATGAAGCTCGGTGACTTCACCGGCGTCCCGGGGATTCCGAACCAGGACATCATGATGTGGGAATCGATGGGGCCGATCGCGGATCGCACCAGCGAGCGCCTGGGCGCCAGCGACATCGCCATCGTTCAGTTCCGCCGCGTGATGATCGATGCTGCGCGCAAGCACGCCGCAGGCAGCGAGCCCATCGGCCTCATCGAGCCGCATATCCCGCAGGCCAAGCTGCGCTCCTATCAGGGCATCGTTCCCAAGAGCGAGGACTGGCGCAAGCTCGGCGCATCGAGCGAGGAGGTCGCTGTGCTCGACGGGATGGAGCAGGACGAGACCGAAGCCGAGATGGCCGCTGCTCGGGGCTAGCCGGCGACGTCTCGCAACTGCGAAGTAGTTTTTCGGCATCGCGGCCAAAGCGGGAAAGTCTTTGAACGCAGCCTGTGCGTGCGCGAGTGTTCGCGCCGAGCGCACCCCTGCCGTGAGACCAGCCATGCTCGACAAGCCCGCGCCGACCGGCCGCAGCCTCTATATCGGCGGAAGCTGGCGCCATCCGCTGTCGGGACGCTATGTCGCGACGCTCAACCCCGGCACGAACGAGCCCATCTGCGATGTCGCGGAGGCCTCCGCAGCCGATATCGACGCTGCGGTCGCAGCGGCGCGGGCGGGTTTCAGGATGTGGCGCCAGGTGCCGCCTCTGGAGCGTGGGCGCATCCTCAAGGCGATTGCGGCTGTCGTCCGCGACAATGCCCGCGAACTCGCCGCGCTCGACGCCGCCAATTGCGGCAATCCGGTGCGCGAGATGATCGGTGACGCCGGTATAGCCGCGGCACAGCTCGACTTCTTCGGCGGCCTCGTCACCGAGATGAAGGGCGACACCATTCCAATGGGCCCCGATGCAATCAACCTCACGGTGCGCCAGCCGCTCGGCGTCGTCGCCCGCATCCTCGCCTTCAACCACCCCTTCATGTTCTGCGCCGGCAAGATGGCGGCTCCGCTGGCCGCCGGCAACGCCGTCATCATCAAGCCGCCGGAGCAGGCGCCGCTGTCCTCGCTCAGACTGGCCGAGCTCATCGGCGGCCTGCTGCCGGAGGGCGTCCTCAGCGTCGTGCCCGGCGGGCGGGAAGCGGGGACCGCCCTCGCCTCCCATCCAGGCGTCGACAAGGTCGCGCTCATCGGCAGCGTCCAGGCCGGCCGCGCCGTGATGAAGGCGGCGAGCGACACGATCAAGCCGGTGCTGCTGGAGCTCGGTGGCAAAAACGCGCTGATCGCCTTCGCCGACGCCGATCCGGCGCGGGTCGCCGCCGCAGTCGTCGCCGGCATGAACTTCACCTGGTGCGGCCAGTCCTGCGGCTCGACCAGCCGGGCCTTCATCCACCGCGACATCTACGACGCCGTGCTCGCCCGGCTGCCGGAAAAGCTGTCCGGCTTCGTGCCCGGCATTCCCACGGACGAGGCCACGACCATGGGCGCGATCGTCAGTGCGAACCAGCATGACCGCATTCTCGATTTCATCGCCTCGGCGAAGGCTGAGGGTGCGAGGCTGGTCTGTGGCGGCCGCGTGCCTGACGATCCCAGGCTCGGCGGGGGATTCTATATCGAGCCGACGATCTTCGCCGACGTGACGCCGCAGATGCGAATCGCGCGCGAAGAGATATTCGGCCCGGTTCTCTCGGTCATGCCCTGGAGCGACGAGGCCCAGATGCTGGAGACGGTCAACAGCGTCGAATACGGGCTGACCTGCTCGATCTGGACCAATGACCTCGTCAAGGCGCACCGCACCGCGCTGGCGGCGGAGGCCGGCTTCGTCTGGGTCAACGAGGTCGCCAAGCATTTCCTGGGCACGCCCTTCGGCGGCTGGAAGCAGTCGGGCATCGGCCGCGAGGAGTGCCTCGGCGAGCTCATCGCCTTCACCCAGGAAAAGAATATCCATGTCAGCCTGAAGTTGCCGGGCTGACGCTTCAGGGACGATCGCAATCGCTGCCCAGGCAGCTGGTGCGTCGTCGTTCTAAAATCCATGCGGGGAAACGCCATGAACGACCTGACGCTGTCCGGTATCGATGTGCCCGTCGCGTCGAGTGACAACGGCATCTGGGGGAGCGATGTTGTCGCGCAGATGCTTCGGGCGCTCGACATCCCCTATCTCGCGCTGAACCCCGGCTCCAGCTTCCGCGGCCTGCACGACAGCCTCGTCAACCATCTCGGTAACCAGCAACCGCAGATGCTGCTGTGTCTGCATGAGGAGCATGCCGTCGCCGTGGCCCATGGCTATGCCAAGGTGACGGGCAAGCCGATGGGCGTCATCCTGCACAGCAATGTCGGCCTGATGCATGGGGTGATGGCGATCTACAACGCCTGGTGCGATCGCGTGCCGATGCTGATCCTCGGCGCGACCGGCCCGGTCGACGCGGCCGAGCGCAGGCCCTGGATCGACTGGCTGCATACCGCCAAGGACCAGGGCGCCCTGATCCGCCCCTATGTCAAATGGGACGATCAGCCCGTCTCCGTGGCGGCCACGATCGACTCGCTGATCCGCGCGAGCAATCTCACGCGCAGCGCACCGCAGGCCCCGACCTATGTCTGCCTCGATGTCTCGATGCAGGAGAAGCGGCTCGAGGAAATGCCGCTTCTCCCTGACCCGAAGCGCTTTGCCGTGGCCTCGCCAAGCGTTCCCGCCGCCGCCGAGATCGACCGGGTGGCGGGGCTGCTTCGTAATGCGAAGACGCCGCTCATCCTGTTCGGCCGGATGTCGCGCTCGGAAAGCGACTGGGGCCGCCGCGTCGCGCTGGCCGAGCATCTCGGCGCTGCCGTCGTCACGGACATCAAGACCGCAGCCGTCTTCCCGACCGACCACCCGCTGCACGCGGCCAAGCCGTCCTTCTTCCTTGATGCGCAGGCGGTCGACACCATCCGCGCCGCCGACGTCATCCTCGCCTTCGACTGGGTCGATCTCGGCGGCACCCTGCGCCAGGCCGATAGCGCCCTGTCGGCCCGCGTGATCAGCGTCTCGCTGGACCACCATCTGCACAATGGCTGGAGCATGGATCACCAGGCGCTCGCGCCGGCCGATCTCCATCTCGCCGCCGATCCCGATGCGACCATGCACCTGATCGCCGACGAGCTGGGAGCCGCCCTCGGCTCAGCGCCGGCCATCCTCCCCGCCTTGCCGGTGCTGAGCTTCGACGGCGGGCGCCCGCTGGACGTCGTTTCGCTCGCCGCAGCCATGGGCGAGGCGCTGCGCGAGGAGGTGATCAGCCTGGTTCGCCTGCCGCTCGGCTGGGCCACCGAGGCCTGGCATTTCCGGCACCCGCTCGACTATCTCGGCATCGATGGTGGAGCCGGCATCGGCTCGGGGCCGGGCATGCTGATCGGCGCGGCGCTGGCGCTCAAGGGCTCGGGCCGGCTCCCGGTGGCGGTTCTGGGCGACGGCGACACCATGATGGCTGCCTCCGCTCTGTGGACGGCAGCGCATTACAAGCTGCCCTTCGTCGCGATCGTCTCGAACAACCGCTCCTTCTACAATGACGAGATCCATCAGGAGCGCGTTGCGAAGCAGCGCCAGCGCCCTGTCGAGAACAAATGGATCGGCCAACGCATCGACGAGCCAGACATCGACATCGCCGCGATCGCCAGGGCCCAAGGTCTCACAGGCATCGGCCCGGTCCGGACAGTCGCTGCCCTGCGTGACGCGGTCGCCGAGGCCGTGAAGGCAGCCAGGGCCGGCGCGTCGGTGCTGATCGATGCCCGGGTCATGCCAGGCTACAACCCGGCGATGGCCGCCGGCATGACGCGCCATGCCGGGCAAGCGCCGAAGGGCTGACCGAGAAACTGCTCAGACAGCCTCATCAGGATCAGGCACATCTGCGAGATTGCGCTGGACTGCCGCGAGATAGCCAAGGAAACGGGCCTTGTCCTCCGGCGTGAAACCGGCCGTCGCCTTGTGGACGACCTCCTGCGCCAGCGGCAGGAGCTCGCCCTTGAGCGTATGGCCCTTCGGCGTCAGCAGCACATGCAGCTTTCGCCGGTCATGCAGGTCGCGCTCGCGGCTGATCAGGCCAGCCTTCTCCATGGCGGCCAATGCGGCCAGCGTCGTCGGCTCCATGGTGCCGATCCGGCGGGACAATTCGCGCTGGGTCAGCCCATCTTCTTGCCAGAGTGCGCGCAGGAAATACCACATGCCGGTGGTGACGCCGTGCGGCTCGATCTTGCTCTGCAGATAGCGCTGGGTCGCACGGTTCGCCATCCGCAGCTGGTAGCCAACACTGCTCTCGAACGGCAGGTCGTGCGCCATTTCGGGCAGCCCACCGTCCTCGTCGCCTGTCGTCGCCACGATCGCCTTGTCTCCGAACATCTGGACCGGCCAAATATAGGCGGCAATTGTGCCCCCGATAGCCCGCCCGACCTGCCCATCCTGAAAAGTTTGACTGGCCAAGCAAGATAATCTTGGACCTTGCCTGCGCCGCGTCACTAACGTGGCGGCTGCGTAGGCTGCGGACTCCAACGAAGACGGCTGCGCGAGGGAAGGATGACATGCCGCCGACTCAGTCGGGCCTCCGCCGCTTCAGGCGCGTTCGTGCTGCGCGCCGTTCAACTGCTGGCGCAGTTGCACAAGGGGCGAGGCGATGAGTGACGGCCAGCCAAGGGATGAGCACACAATGCCCGCTGCGGCCGCCAAACTGCGTCTTGCCGAGACCGTGAAGGAGGCCGACCTGGTCATCGACGGCGTGACGATGCGCTTCGAGACGCGCGAGGGCGCCGTCACTGCCGTGGACGACATGTCGTTCTCGGTCGAACGCGGCGAGTTCGTCTCGATCATCGGCCCGTCGGGATGTGGCAAGTCGACCGTCTTCAACATCCTGGGCGGGCTGGTGCGCGGCTACGAGGGCAAGGTCAACGTCGGCGGCGACCTGATCTCGGGCCCGCATCCGTCGATCGGCATGGTCTTCCAGGAGGAATCGACCTTTCCCTGGCGGACGGTGCTCGACAACGTCGCCTTTCCGCTCGAGGTCAAGGGCGTGCGCAAGGCCGAGCGCCACGAGAAGGCGCGGCACTTCATCGACATGGTCGGCCTGAACGGCTTCGAGCAGCGCTACCCCGCCGAGCTATCCGGCGGCATGCGCCAGCGCGTCGCCATTGCCCGCACGCTGGTGTTCGAGCCCAAGATCCTGCTGATGGACGAGCCCTTCGCCGCGCTGGACGAGCAGACCCGCCTGCTGCTCGGCGACAAGGTCCTGAAAATTCAGGAGGAGCTGAAGCAGACCACCCTGCTGATCACTCACAACATCACCGAGGCCGTGCAGCTCTCCGACCGGGTCATCATCATGACCTTCCGTCCCGGCAAGGTGAAGCGCATCGTCGACATCCGGCTGCCACGGCCGCGCACGGGCGACGTCGTCGGCAGCGAGGCCTTCGGCCGCCATGTCGCCGAGATCTGGAACGATCTGCGCGAGGAAGCCTCGCGCGGCATGGCCGAATCCGAGGCGGGCGCCCGCCGCAGGAAGGCTTGAGCCATGCGGCTCGCTGCGATTCCTCCGCTTGCGATCGGCCTTGCCACGGTCGGCCTCGCCCTGGGAGTGGTCGAGACCCTGCTGCTGCTCGGCCTCCTCAACCAATTCGTCATCCCATTGCCCTCGGCGGTGCTCGGCAGCTTCGGCCGGCTGTTCGCCGAGGAACAGTTGCTGGAACGGCTGATGATGACAGGCAGCGAGGCGCTGGCCGCAAGCGTCCTCGTCTCGGTCGCCGGCATCTCGCTCGGGGTGCTGCTCTACAAGGTCCGGATCCTGGCACTCGCGACCGAACCCTGGGTGGCGGCTGTGGCCGCCGCCCCAGTGGTGCTGGCCTACCCGCTTTTCCTCGTCATCTTCGGGCGCAGCGCCGCCACGATCATCGCGATGGGCTTCGTGGCCGGGCTCGCTCCGGTCATACTCAAGACGCTGGAAGGGCTGAAGGGCGTCAGGAAGAGCCTGATCAATGTCGGGCTGAGCTACAATCTCACGCCCGCGCAGCAATTCTGGAAGATCGAATTCCCGGCGGCCATCCCGACCATTTTCGTCGGCGTTCGCCTCGGGCTCGTCTTCGCGCTGATCAATCTGATCGGCGTCGAGTTCCTGATCAATTTCGGCGGGCTCGGCCAGTTGATCAACGATCTCGCGGAGCGCTACGACCTCGCCGGCGTCTTCGCGACAATCGTCTTCGTCATCCTCGTCAGCGTCGTCATTTTCGCGGTGCTAGAACGTATGGAGCGCTGGCTCCGGCCCGGGCGCTAGCGGGAAGCCGCGCCTTGTCGTGGCTGCCGGCGCACCCCATCATGACCTTCCAAGAAGACAAGCCCGGGAGGCCGCGATCAATCTCCGTCAGCTTCGCTATTTCGTCGGAATCGCCGAGGTCGGGAACATCACCAAGGCGGCGGAGCAGCTCAACGTCGCGCAACCTGCCCTGGGCTTGCAGATCCGGCAGCTCGAGCAGACCCTCCAGACGGAACTTCTGCTGCGCCATTCGCGCGGCGTCGTGCTGACGCAGGCGGGCGAGCTGCTGCTGGAGCGTGCAAGGCGCATTCTGCAGGAGGTCGAGGACGCCAGGCGCGATGTTCGGGCACTGGCCGGGAACGATCAGGAAATGCTGACGATCGGGCTGACGCCGAGCATCATGCTCCAGATCGGCCCCGATCTGCTGATCGACGCCAAGAATGGCATACCCTCGGTCGCGCTCAGCCTGGTCGAGGAACTGAGCCATGTGCTCATCGCCGCGATGGAGCGCGGCGAGCTGAACGCCGCCTTTGCCTATGGCGTCGACCAGCCGCGCCCGGGCATCGAGCGGACGGCTCTGTTCGAAGAGGAACTGGTGCTCATCCGGCCGATTGCCGATGGGCCGCTGCCGGAGACGGTGACCCTCGCCGAAGCCCTGAGCCATGATCTCGTGCAGGCCGGGGAGCGCGACATGGTCCAGCAGCTGCTCAAGGCCGCTGCCGAGAAATTCTCGCTGCCGCTGCGCATCGTCTATGAGGCGCAATCCGTCCCGGCCATGCGCGCGCTCGTCGTGCGCGGCGTGGCGGCGAGCGTCATGCCCTACGGTACGGCGATCGAGGAGCTGCGCGCCGGCAAGCTCGCGATGCAGCGCATCTCGGACCAGCCGCCGAAGCGGACGCTCTACCTGATCAGGCCCGGGAACGCGCCGGCGTTCCGTCAGCAGGAGGCGGTCGACCGCTTCTTCGCCTCGGTCACCGAACATCTGCTGGAATCGCTGGGCTCGCTCGCCCGCCGCGTCGGCTCCTGAGCCGCTCCCATACGGGCGGCGTCTTGTTCTCATTTCGCGGAAGTCTTTGTGCCGCCGCCCGGCGCGGCGCACTCTGCCGCAAAATGAGGGCGCGCCCGACGCGCCGGCAGGGAGGAATTGCGTGTCGGATCTGCGCCTGTCCATCGCCATCGGCGACTATGATCGCAACCGCCCTCTGCTCGATGGCGCCGTCCAGATCGACGGTGTCGACCCCGTCTTCATGAAGCTGGTTCCGGAAGAGATTTTCTTCCGCGCCTTCCGCCATGCCGAGTTCGACGTCTGCGAAGCGTCGCTGTCGAGTTTCACCCTCAAGACGGCGCGTGGCGATAGCCCCTATGTCGGTGTTCCCGCCTTTCTGTCGCGCGCGTTCCGCCACACCGGCATCTTCATCAGGACCGACCGCGGCATCGCTCGTCCGGAGGATCTCAGCGGCAAGCGCATCGGCTGCCCGGAATACCAGCTCACCGCCTGTGTCTGGATCCGCGCCATCCTCGAAAACGACTATGGCGTGAAGCCAAGCGAGGTGACCTGGGTTCGCGGAGGTCTGGAGCAGCCGGGCCGCGCCGAGAAGATCAGTATCGAGCTTCCGCCGGAGATCACGGTCGAGCCGGCGCCGGCCGACCGCTCGCTCAACGAGATGCTGATGGCCGGCGAGATCGACGCCTATATCGGGCCGCGGTCCCCGCCGGCCTTCGACGCCGGTCACCCGAAGATCGCGCGCCTGTTCCCGGACCCGACCGCCGCCGCATCGGACTATTATCGGCGCACCCGCATCTTCCCGATCATGCATGTGCTGTGCGTACGCCGCAGCATCGCCGAGGCCCAGCCCTGGCTGCCGGCCGCATTGCTGAAGGCCTTCGAGCAGTCCAAGGCGGCCGCTCTCGCCAAGCTCTCGGACACATCCGCCACCAAGATCACGCTGCCCTTCGTGGAGGAGCAATTGCAGGCGGCGCGCACCCTGATGGGCCAGGATTTCTGGTCCTATGGTGTCGGCCCCAATCGCCATGCGCTGGAGACGTTCCTCCAGGCCCATCATAGCCAGGGCCTGTCCTCACGGCGGCTTGCGGTCGAGGAGCTCTTCCATTCCAGCACGCTGGAGGCCTTCAAGATCTAAGGAAGCCGTACAATCTCGAGAGTTTCCACTTCGCCACAGAAGCGAAGGCAAGACGACACAGGCCAGCCACACCGAGCTGGCGCCAGGGGAGGACAGGATGACGACGTTCAAGACGGTCATGTCGACGCTTGCGGCACTCGGCTTCGCGCTCTCGATCGCGCAGGACGCCACGGCCCAGGACAAGCTCAAGCTGGCCATCGGCCAGCGCGGCAACTGGGATACCTCGGTGTCCGAGATCGGCACGAGGCTTGGCATCTTCAAGAAGCACAATCTCGAGCTCGAGATGCTCTACACTCAGGGCGGCGGCGAGACCCAGCAGGCCGTGCTCTCCAACAGTGTCGACATCGGCGTCGCCGGCGGCATCATGGGTGCGCTCTCGGCCTATTCGAAGGGCGCGCCGATCCGCATCATCGGCGCCGAGACCACCGGGGCGAAGGACCTCTACTGGTACGTCAAAAGCGATTCTCCGGTGAAGGCGCTCAAGGACCTGCAGAACCACACGGTCTCGTTCTCGACCAATGGCTCGTCGACCCATGGCGTCGTCAACGCCTTCATCAAGGAGAACAGCCTCAAGATCCGGCCGACCGCCACCGGCGGCCCAGCGCCGACGCTGACCCAGGTGATGTCCGGCCAGATCGATGTCGGCTGGGCCGCGCCGCCCTTTGGCCTGCCTCAGCTCGACAAGGGCGAAATCCGCGTGGTCGCGACCGGCAACGACACCCAGACCTTCAAAGGCCAGACGGTCCGTCTGCTGATCACCAACACCAGCGTGCTCCAGAACAAGAAGGCGGTCATCGATCGCTACATGGCCGCCTATCGCGAGACTGTCGACGCGATGTATGCCAGCGATGCGGCGATCAAGGCCTATGCCGATTTCGTCGGGATTCCGGAGGCCATCGCCAAGCGCACGCGGGACGATTTCTTCCCGAAGGAGGCGCTCGATCCCGACAAGATCGTGGGCCTCGACGCCATCGTTCCCGATGCGGTGGCGCTGAAATACACCGCCCAGCCATTGACCAAGGATCAGCTCGCCGAGCTGATTCAGATTCCGCCGCGCAAGTGAGCCTGCACATCGACAGCCTCGTCCAGCTGGAGTGACGACGCGATGACGACAACGACCCTCGGCCATCCGCGAGGCCGCCCGGCCAGGATGGACCAGGCGCGAGCGGTTCTGCTGACCCGGGTTGGCATCATCCTGGCGCTCTTGGCGATCTGGGAGGTGACGGCGCGCTCGGGGCTGCTCTATCGCGATGTCGTGCCGTCGATGCTGCTCATCATGCGGGCGCTCGCCCATCTCCTGGTCGAGCCGACCTTCTATGCCAATCTCGGCGTCACAGCCGGCGAGGTCGCGCTGGCGATCCTCATCGGCGGCGGCGCCGGAGTCGCCGTCGGCATCCTGCTCGGCAGCAACCGCTTCCTGCAGCGCGCCTATGAGCCGCTGCTGCACTATCTCGGACCGACCCCGAAGATCATCTTCTTCCCGCTGCTGATCATGTGGTTCGGCGTCGGGCCGGGCTCCAAGGTCGCGATGGGAGCGCTGTCCTCGTTCTTTCCGGTCGCGATCAGTGTCGCCGCGGCGATGCGCGAGATCGACACCGTGCTGATCCGGGTCGGCCTCAGCTTCCGGCTCAATGTCGGCCAGATGATCTCCAAGATCTACCTGCCGGCAATGCGCGCACCGGTCATCAACGGGCTGCGCATCGGGCTCGGCGTCGCCATCATCGGCACGCTGCTGGCCGAGACCAAACTCGCCAATCAGGGGCTCGGCTACGCCGTGATCCAGACCTACGCGACCTTCGACATGCCGCGCATGTATGCCCTGCTGATCGTCGTCTTCCTCCTGGCCGTCGGCGTGAATGTGGTGCTCGGACGCTACACCGAGCTGCGCAGCGCCAGGCGCCCCTCGGATGCGCACTGAACCTGCCGGCGGGACGATCCCGGCCACGAAGCAGCAGGCGGGCGTCCCACGCGCAGCCTATTGGCTGGCGATGCTTCCGCCATTGTTCTGGTCGGGCAATTTCCTGATAGCGCGGCTGATGCGCGAAGCCATTCCGCCCGTGCAGATGTCGTTCTGGCGCTGGAGTCTGGCCCTTCTCATCCTTGTGCCGTTCTGCTGGCGGCCGATCGCCAGCTCCTGGCCGCGCATCCGCAGCAACCTGCCGTTCCTCGCACTGCTCGGCGCGATCGGCGTGACCGCTTTCAACTGCTTCGTCTATGCGGCGCTGCGCTACACGCCGGTCGCCAATGCGGCACTGGTCAACTCCCTCCTCCCCGTCGTCACCTTCACACTCGCCTATCTGATCCTGAAGCAGGGCCTGACGCAGCGACAGTTTGCCGGGATCGCGCTCTCGCTCTGCGGCGCGGTTCTGGTGATCTGCCGCGGGGACCCGCGGATGCTTCTGAGCGTCGCGCTCAACCGGGGCGACATTCTGGTCTTCGCCGGCATGAGCTGCTGGGCGCTGTACACCGTGCTGATCCGCTGGCGACCGGCGGGCCTGCCGCCGATGGCATTTCTCGGCATGACCGTGTTCTTCGGCGTCCTGTTCCATTTGCCGGCAGTCGCCTGGGAATACGCAGCGCAAGGCGGCTTCCGGCTCACCATGGCGACCGCCGGCGCGCTGATCTATTTCGCGGTCTTCCCCTCGATCCTTGCCTATATCTTCTGGAACCGCTCGGTTACGGCGCTCGGCCCCGGCAGGACGGGGATGTTCATGCACCTCCTGCCGCCGACCAGCGCGGTGCTGGGCTTCATCGTGCTCGGCGAGCAGATCGCCTGGTTCCACTTCGCAGGCTTCGCCATCATCGTTCTCGGCATCTGGCTGGTGACGTCAGCACCCCGCAAGGCGTAAGCCAAGACGCCCGGTGCTCTCGGTATCGGGGCGCGGCGCCTCCGGACGAGCCCTTTTCCGTCTCAGCGACGGCTGCCGGAAAGTCGGCCCTGATGCCCACTGGACAGGAAACGCATGAAGGCTGGCGGGATCTCGATATAGCCGAGAGCTTCCTGGCGGATATCGAAATCCGCGATTGCCTCAGTCAGCATCTCGAACTCCCGCTCGCCATCGGAGCCCCTCGAGGACGAGATCAGCTGTGCAGCTCGCAGCACAGCCGCTTTCCGCTGTTCATAAGACGAGATCACTACGGCGTCGGCGTTGGGCATGACACTACCTCATCGCTACGCAACTCACATCCGCTACGCTAGCGGCCCGACCGCTGAAATGCGAGTCGCGTATGCGCCGACAGCGTTAGAAGCGTCGTCGTTGCTGAGGTGATGAAATCCTGATCCAGTCTTCCTTGGACGGACGACGGCGCGATGCTAGGCGGGTGGCAGATGGCGCAAGGGCGCTGTTTCACGAACTCAGTCTCGAGCGCCCTCTCCCCACCGATCACTGGGGCCGATTCATTCAGGGTCTGTATCGCTCAACCATCTCGACGATCCGGCGTGCAGCATCCAGCGCTGCGCTCCGGTCCTGCGAGAAGTTCAAGCGGATGCTGCAGGGATGTGGGCCAAATTCGGTTCCCGGCGTGACGATGACGTTGGCCTGCTGGCGCAGCAGGCGGGTGAAATCGAGCGGTGGGACACGCAAGGCCGGCAAGGTTGGGAACAGGTAGCTTCCGGCCTGCGGGCGGCGGTTCGGAAAGCCGGCCGCGGCAAAAACCGCCAGGAGTTCGTCGCGAATGCCCTGATGCTCGCCCACCCTGCGCGCCATCCAGCCTGCAGGCTCGGCGAACCAGGAACGTAGTACCGCCTGATTGTAGCCCGCCGCCCGCAGCGAGACGATCGCCTGGAGCTTCTCCATCCGGTCGATGATCGCCGGCGCGCCGAAGGCGACGCCGAGGCGGTAGCCGCTGAGCGACTCGGTCTTGGACGGGCCCATGATCGTCACGCATTGCTCGTCGGGAAGGCCGCTGGCGCGGATATGCGTGTAGCTTTCGCCGTCATAGCGCAGACGGGAGTAGAGCTGGTCGGCAATAACCGTGACGCCGTAGCGCTTCGCCAGATCCGCGATCCGTCCGATCTCGCGCTGCGAGTAGACCGCTCCGGTCGGGTTGTTGGGGTTGGAGAAGACGAAGACCTTCGCGCCGGCCACGAAGGCTGCCTCCAGCGCCGACAGATCGAGACCAGCCCCGTCACCGCCACCGAGATAGTCCATCGCGATCGGTACGACCTCGCCGCCGAAGAACTGCACCAGCTTGCGGTTGGCGAAATAGTCCGGCTGGACGATCGCGACCTTGTCGCCGGCGGCGACTGTCGCGGCCATCGCCAGGAACAGCGCGCCCTGCGTGCCGGGCGTGACGATGACGCCGGCATCGGTCGAGACCGGGGCGCCGGTGAAGGCCTCGAGCCGCCTCGCCAGCTCGGCGCGGATGTCCGCTGAGCCGCGATATTCGGTGTAGGCTTGGCGCCCGCCGATCCGCACCGCCTCGGAGAAACGCTCCATGGCGTCCGGCGGCGGCGGGAAGGCGTCGACATCGCCATGGGAGAAGTCGACGGCCCGGCCCGGCAGCGCCTCCCCGATCATCAAGGCCCGGATGTCGGCATCCCAGCGCCTCACCTCCTGTCCGGGTGCGTTGTCAGTCGAGAGGGCTGCGAACTTGTTGGCGAGCGAAGACATGTTGGTCCCTGTCGGCGGCTTGATGAACGAGGCTTGGGGTTCGGTCGGTGAGGTTGGCAGCGCTCAATCGGGGTTGAGCGCCCTGCGGAAGACGTTCGGCTCGACATTGCCGCCCGAGAGCAGCACCACCGCGCGCCGCCCACGCAACGCCTCGGGCTGCTTCAGCAGCGACGCCAGGGCGATGGCCCCGCCAGGCTCGACGACGAGGCGCAGATGGTCGAAGGCGAAGCGGATGGCGGCGAGCACGTCGTCATCCGAGGCCGTCAGGACCCGCGACAGCTTGCGACGGTTGAAGGAGAAGGGCAGCTCCGCCGGCGTCGGCGCCAGCAGCGCATCGCAAAGCGAGCCGGAAAGGCGTTCGTTAACCTCGCGCTTGCCGCTCGCGAGCGAGCGCCGCGTATCGTCGAAATCCTCCGGCTCGGCCGCCCAGAGCTCCGCCCGCGAACCCACCGCCTCCATGGCGAGGCCAGTTCCCGCGGCAAGCCCGCCGCCGCCACAGGGCACGATCACGAGATCAACGTCTCCGTCCGCCTGCTCGGAGGCTTCGAGGAAGGCCGTGCCCTGGCCGGCGATGACGAAGCGGTCGTCGCCCGGCGGGACCACGGCCACCGGCATGCGTGCGGCGATGCGCGCCGCGATCTCCTCGCGCGATTGCTTGCCGCGCTCGTAGAGCACGACCTCGCCCTCGTTCTCGCGTACCTTGGCGATCTTGTTGGCGGGGGCGTCGCTCGGCATGACGATGGTCGCGCGGATATCGAGCATCCGGCCCACCGTCGCCACGGCCTGGCCGTGGTTGCCGGTGGAATACGCGACGACGCCGCCAGGGAAGGCCGCGCGTTCGAGACGATGCAGCCGGTTATAGGCGCCACGGAACTTGAAGGCGCCGGAGCGCTGCAGATTCTCGCATTTCAGCAGGATCTCACCACCGGTCAGCCGGTCGAGGGCGGGCGAGCGCAGCAGCGGCGTGCGAACCGCGACGGGCGCGAGGACCAGGGCGGCCTCGAGGACGTCGTCGGGGCTCGGCAGGGGCATGTCGGTCATGTCAGTGGGTCAGGATACGCGAGAGGAAGAGGCGGGCGCGTTCCGAGGCCGGCTCGGCGAAGAAGCGCGCGGTTTCGGCGACCTCGACGATCTCGCCCTGGTCCATGAAGACGACCCGGTCGGCGGCCGCCTTGGCGAAGCCCATTTTGTGGGTGACGACGACCATGGTCATGCCCTCGCGGGCGAGCTCCAGCATCACCGCCAACACCTCGCCGATCATCTCCGGATCCAGGGCGGAGGTCGGCTCGTCGAAGAGCATGGCGACCGGGTCCATGGCCAGCGCCCGGACGATGGCGATGCGCTGCTGCTGCCCGCCCGAGAGCTGCGCCGGATAGGACGCTTCCTTGTCGGCGAGACCGACACGTCGGAGCAGGCTGCGCGCCTTCTCCTGGGCTTCGTCGCGGCTGCGCTTGAGCACGTGGATCTGCGCCAGGCAGACATTCTCCAGCACCGTGAGGTGCGGGTAGAGCTCGAAGTGCTGGAACACCATACCCACCCGCGCCCGGACCCTCGCGGCTGCCGCGGGCTTCGAAGGGAGGTTCTCGCCATCGATCGCGATGCGGCCTGCCTGGACCGGCTCGATCCCGTTGATGCATTTGACGAAAGTGCTCTTGCCCGAGCCCGACGGCCCGCAAATCACCACGACTTCGCCGCGCGCGACGTCGAGGCTGCAGTTCCGCAGGACCGCGACGTCGCCATAGCTCTTGGACAGTCCTTCGATTCTTATCATCTCGACCATGTCGTTCATGCTGGCCCGCGGTTGCGAGGGAATGGGGCGCCGGCGACGCTAATGCGCACGCTGCCGGTCGCTGCTCAGGCGCTGCGCCAGGGTGCCGCCGGCGGTGCAGAGAGCGAGGTAGACGAGCGCCGCGAACACATAGAGCTCGACGATGCGGTTCTGGGTGTTCGCGACGATGCTGGCCGAGGTCATGAAGTCGTGGAGGGACACGACATAGACCAGCGACGTATCCTGGAAGAGCACGACGCCCTGCGTGACCATCAGCGGCGCCATCTTGCGCAGCGCCTGCGGCAGCACGACGAGCCGGACCGCTTGGAGATAGGTCATGCCGGAGGCCTGCGCTGCCTGCCACTGCCCCGGCCGGACGCTCTTCAGGCCGGCCCGAATGATCTCGGAATAATAGGCCCCCTCGAACATGACGAAGGCGATCAGCACCGAGTAGAGCGCGCCGACCGGCCGACCGAGCAGGAGCGGCACCAGGAAGTAGAACCAGAAGATCACGAGAATCAGCGGCACGGCCCTGAAGCCGTTCACATAGAGCGCAGCGAGCAGTGCCAGGACACGGAAGCGCGAGAGGCGGACGATGGCGATGACCAGGCCGAGCGCCAGGCCACCGATCATGGCGATTGCGGTCAGCCCGAGGCTGAGGCCGAGCCCCTTCGCCAGCAAGGGCAGAGCATCGAGAATGACGGAGATGTCGAAGCCGGACATTGCTCATCCTCTCGCGGTTCGACCGGGGATCGAGACCTTGCGTTCGATGACGGTCATTAGCGTCGTCACCATCAGGGCGATCGTCATGTAGACGACGGTCGCGGCGGTGAAGGCCTCGAAGCCCTGATAGGTGAAGCTCTGGATCTGCTGGGTCTGCGCCGTCAGCTCGTAGACGCCGATGGTCAGCGCGATGGAGGAGTTCTTGAAGATCGTCAGGAATTCCGAGGTCATCGGCGGTATGACGATCCTGAAGGCCTGGGGCAGCAGGACGAACCGATAGGCCTGTATTGTGGAAAGCCCCGAGGCGCGCGCCGCCATCGACTGGCCGCGGGACACGGCGGCGATGCCGGCGGCAACCTGGACCGCAACGCGCGAGGCGGTGAACAATCCCAGCGCCACGATCGCCGTCACGACTTCGGGATGGGGCAGCTCGCGCTTCAGCCATATCCCCGCGGCCTTCGGCAGCAGCTCGGGCACGACGAAGAACCAGAGGAACATCTGCAGGAGCAGCGGCACGTTCCGGAACAGATTGATGTACGAGCCGGTGGCGAGGCGCACCACGCCTGAGGCGCCGCTGTGGAAGACGCCGATCAGCGTCCCCAGGCTGAGCGCGATGACCCAGGCTGCGACCGAGACCGCCAGCGTCATGGCGATGCCCTGGCCTAGCCATCCCAGATAGGGGGACTGGAAGAGGACGCCCCAGTTCCATGCGTAGTTCATGGCGTGCTCTTCCCCGCCCTGCCCCCGAAACTCCCGCCCCGCTTCACTCGGGAATCCCGATGATCTGGAAAGTGGTCGCCAGCGGCGCCGAAAGCGGCACGCCCAGTGGCTCGAACCAGGTTCCGTAGACCTTGGCGAGCTCGCCATCGCGCGCGAGCCGGGCGAGCGTCGCATTCACCAGCGACAGGAACACCGTGCTGTTCTTCTGAACGAGGAAGCCATAGCTGTCGTAGGAGAGCGGCTGGCCGACAACCTCGTAGTCGGCGGGCGACGGCGCCTTGCTGCGAAGGCCGAACAGGAGAATGTCGTCGGTCGAGAAGGCATCGACGCGATCGGTGGACAGGGCAAGGAAGCCCTCCGAATTGTCGCGCACCGGAACGATCCGGATATTGAGCTTGTCGCGCTCGACAAGGGATTTGATCAGGCGCTCGGGGACCGAGTTGATCGGCAGGGCGATCGACTTGCCCTTGAGGTCGGCGAGCTCGGCGATGCCGGACTTCGACTTCACCAGGAGCCGCGTCGAGGAGATGAAGAAGGGGCTTGAAAAGTCCACCTGGGCCTGGCGCCCGATCGTGTTCACCGCCGACTCGCAGGAAATGTCGACGGTGCCGTTCGCGACCAGCGGGATGCGATTCTGCAGGTTGACCGGCACCCATTTGATCTCGAGATCGGACAGGCCGAGCGCCGTTTTCACGGTCGCCGCGACTTTGATGCAAAGATCGGTCGAATAGCCGGTCGGCTTCCCCTGCGCATCGATATAGGAGAAGGGAATTGAGGCCTCGCGATAGCCGATCGAGATCGACTTCTTCGCCTTGATCCTGTCGATCACGGCGTCCGCCGCTTGCGCTCGCGCCGCCGATACCACTCCCAGTGCCAGGCTGACGCCGATGGCGGCCAGCCCCAAGATCCTGCCCTTCATGTCCTGCTCCATTGTCGTTGTCGGTTGATCGCAAGCTTCAGGCGATGGCTTCGAGCAGCTCCGCGAGGCTCGACACCGTCAGGTCCGGCCGGGCCTCGGCCGCCCCCTCCCCGGACAGCCCAAGCAGGCGGTTCGGCCGGTTGATCCAGGCCGATTTGAGCCCGAGCCTGTTGGCGGGCGTGATGTCGGCGCGAAGGCTCTGGCCGACATGGAGGACGCGCTGCCGCGGGATCCCGACTGCGTCGAGATCGGCCAGTGCCGTGGCGAAATGCTCGTCACTGGGCTTGTAGGCGCCGACGCGCTCGGCCGTGACGATGATGTCGAAACGGATGCTCATCTTGGCGCAGGACGAGGCGAGCGAGGCGTTGTCGATGTTCGACAGCGCCCCGATCCTGGCGCGCGCCTGCAGCGCCTTCAATCCAGCCTCCGTGTCGGCATAGGCCGGCCAATCGTGCGGCGTCCGCGAGAAGGCCTCACGCCAGGCGGGATCGACCGCGACGCCGTAATCGGCCGAGATCCTGTCGAAGCAGCGGCGCAGGACATCGGGATAGAGATGGGCCGGGCGCTCCTTCTGGATCGCGGCGCGGGCACGGTCGAAGGACATGATCAGCTCGTCGCCGCTCGCGGTCACCCGCTGCTCCTGCGCCCAGGCCTGCAGAAAGGCGACGATCGACGGCTCCCAATCGATCAGGGTGCCATAGACGTCGAAGGTGACGGCGTCGAAGTCGGACAAGCGAAGCATTGGAAAACCGTTCCGTTCAAGCTGGAATGAATTAGCGATAATCGCTAATATGAAAACCGTCAACTCCCCACAACTCGGCTGCGCACCAGGGAGCTTCTGGGTGTATCCCGCCCTGCTGCGCCGATTGACTTATGAAAGCAGCTCGCTGAAAAGGAGGGCAATTGACGCCTTCAAATCGCTAATCACGCACAGGGCGGACATCGTTTGGACCCTATGAGAATCGTGGATCCGGCCTCGCGCCGGGACAGCCGGTCGGCCGCAGCGGTCGTCGCCGACGATCTACGCGCCGCCATCCTCCGCAACCGGCTGCCGGGCGGCGAGCGGCTGCGGCAGGACGCCATCGCCACGCAGTTCGGCGTGAGCCAGATGATCGTACGCGAGGCCTTCAAGCAGCTCGTCGGCGAGGGCTTCCTGACGGCCGAGCCGCGTCGCGGCGTCGCCGTCGCCGTGATGAGTCGCGACGAGGCCTGGGAAATCAGCCAGTTGCGCGCGATCCTGGAATGCCAGGCCCTGCGCTGGGCGATCCCCAACATGGTGCGCGCCAATTTTCTTGCCGCTGCAAAGGTGCTCGACGAGCTCGACACCGCCACAGCCGTCGACGCCAAGATCCTGCTGAACGGCCGCTTCCACCAGATCCTCTATGCGCCGGCGAGGCGTCCGCGCACGCTGGAGATGATCGAGACACTGCGGATGAACTTCGAGCGCTATCTGCGCTACACTTGGGAGCAAACGCATCATCTCGAGCAGTCCCAAGCCGAGCATCGCAGCATTCTGACGCTCTGCGAGATGCGCGACGTCGAGCGGGCCTGCGACCTCCTGCGCAAGCACGTTCTCGCCACGGGCGACCTGCTCGTCGACAGCCTTACGCCGAAGGCCTAGCGCCGCCTGCCGGGGAAGCGCCAGCCATGCGTGCTTCATGCGTAATCATATTATCGTTAATCGCTAGAATCAGAGCGCCGCTGGCCGGACCGCTCTGCTAAATCCGGGACAGGGAAGAGGCACATGAACTACCAGCGGGTCGGGCTCATCGGAGCAGGCGTCATCGGCCAGGCGATCTTCGACGCTATCGTCACCCAGAATCTCGCTGCAGTGGACTACGTGCTGGTCGACGAGCACTTCGCGCCACCTGCCGACGCAACGCGCCTGCGCGAACATCTCACCACCGACATTCGGCGCGCGCTCACCGCCCCCACGGATCTGGTGATCGAGGCGGCTCATCCCGATGTCGTCGCCCGGTTGGGTGCTGACCTGCTCGCGAAGGGTGATCTCTGCGCCTTCAGCGTATCGGCGCTCGCCGACGCCGCAGTGGAAACCGTCGTCAGGCGCGCTGCTGAGGACGCAGGCACCCATCTGCTGGTGCCGCATGGAGCGGTTCTCGCGCTCGACGGGCTCAGCGACGGCCGCGACGCGATCGACCAGGTGATCGTAACCACGACGAAGAACGGAGCTAACCTGGGCGCGGACCCCAGCGCCCGAGGCGTGCTCTTCGAGGGTTCGACACGGGACGCCTGCGCCCGGTTTCCGCGCAATGTGAACGTGCATGCGGCCCTCGCGATCGCCGGGATCGGCTTCGATCGGACGCGCAGCATCGTCGTGGCCAATCCCGACACGCGCCAGATGCACCATCGCATCCAGGTCTTCGGCCAGGGCTTCGAATGGGATATCTCGGTCCGCTCGACCGCACTCGGCGGCGTGTCCGGGGCCTATACACCAAGGTCGGCGGTCGGATCGATCCAACGCATCTTTGGCTTCCATCCCGTCGCGGCTTGTTGATGCTCAATCGCCAAGCTCTCGCGATGGAGCATGTGTGGCCTCAAAGCCGCAGCCCACCATCGACCGCGATCTCGGCGCCGTTGATGTAGCTGCCCTCGGGCGAGCACAGCAGCAGGGCGATCCCGGCACAATCATCGGCGCGGCCGAGCCGGCCGAGCGGGATGCGCGCCAGCACCTGTTCCTGCCGTCCGGGCTGGGCCAGGACGGCGCGGTTGCGGTCGGTCAGGATCGCGCCGGGCTGAATGATGTTGCAGGTGACATCAGGCGCGCGCAGGGTCCGCGCCAGATTGAGGATCATGTTGGTCTGCGCCGCCTTGGTTGCGGCGTAGTAGACATGCGTCGGATTGGGGCGCGCCTCCTGCACGCTGCCGATCGCGATCACCCGGCCGGATCCGCGTGCCAGCATAGCTGGCAGGAAAGCCTGCAGCAGCCGCACCGTCGCGTGGAGATTGATCTGCGTCTGAGCCGCCATCGCAGCCTCCGAGATCGCATCCCAGCTCTCCAGGATTTCGACGGAGGCGCAGAGCACGAGGATGTCGGGCTCGGTGCCTTTCGCCGTCAGTTCCGCCGCCATTGAGGACGGAGCTGCAGCCTCGGCGAGATCGGCGATCAAGGGCGAAGCCGCGAGGTCTCTCGCCTGCAGATCGGCCACGGCCGCATGAGCGGCCACTGCGTCCCGGTCATGGATGATCGCATGCGCGCCGGCTTCGGCGAGCCGCGTCGCGATCGCCAGCCCGATGCCGCGCGCCGCACCGGTGACGAGGGCGACGCGCCCCGAAAGTTGGCCCGCCATCAGCCGAGCAGCGGCTTCACGCGGGCGACGGCATCGTCCATCGCCTGCTGCGGCGGCTTGCGGCCGAGCACGGCGGCCTGCGTCTCCTCGACGAAGATGTCATGGGCACGGGCCTGCTCGTCGAAGGCCGGCAAGTGGATGCGCGAGGCCTTCAATGCCGCGGCCTCGTCGGCGGCATAAGGCATCGCCGCCTTCAGTTTCTCGTCGGCATAGGTCGAGATCCGGGTCGGGCCGTTGCCGTTGAGCGCCATCGCCGTGGTCCCGGCCCTCGACGACAGGGCGCGGATGAATTCCCAGGCAAGCGGCTTCTGCTTGGCGTTCTTCGGGATCATCAGCGACCAGAACTCGACCGTCGGCGCGAAGGCGAGCTTGCCGGAAAGATCAGCGGCCATCGGCGGCAGCAGCGACTTGAAGCGCCCGCCATATTTGCCCTTGGCCGGATCATTGTAGGAGACCAGCCGGGCGAACGGGTTGATGGTCATCGCCGCCCTGCCCTGCTGCATCCAGGTGGTGATCTCCTCATTGTTCACCGTGGCGAAGTTCCGCGGCAGCACGCCGGTTTTGTAGAGATCGGCGAGGATGGTCAGCGCCTTGACCATGGCCGGCTCGCTGGCGGTGAGCTTGCCGTCGGCGGTCATGTAGTCGCCGCCGAGGCAGCGCGAAAACGTCAGGAAGTTCGAGGCGAAGACGGCAGTGAAGGCGAGGCCATGAACCTGCGTGCCGTCCTCACGCTTGAAGGTGAGTTTGCGGGCGGTCTCGACCAGTTCCTCGAAGGTTGCCGGCAGCTTGCTGATGCCGCGCTCCTCCAGCAGTGCCTCATTGTAGATCAGCGCATTGGTGGCGTGGCGGACCGGGATGCCGTGAAGGGCGCCATCGACCTTGAGCGGGCCGATCAGCCCCGGTGCGAAATCGTCGAAAGCCTCGATCGGCGCCTCCTTGATGAACGCATCGAGCGGCTCGAACAACTTGAGATTGCGCGGCACGGCGCGGCCATTGACCAAATAGGCGACGTCGATCGACGTCTCGGCCAGCGATGCCTCGCGCAATAAGCGCTCATGCACGGCGTTGACGTCGCCGAAGGTGACCCAGTTCAGGTTCGCTCCGCTCGCCTTGCGGAAGGCCTCGGTCGCATCGCCGCCAGGCCCTGTCGTGGCGGCAGTCTGGTGCACGCGATGGCCGAGGGCTGTGAGTGTCTTCGCCTGTGCGAAGACACGACCGGGCAGGACAGATTTGGCCACGGCCGCACCGGCGAGAGCGCCCAAGCGGCGGCGCGAGATCGGAAAGGTCATGACATATCCTCCGGGCTCTCGTGCCGCCGGTCAGGCCGGCAGCAGCGGCTGCACGCGCTTGACCAGCGAGGCCATCGCCTCTTCCGGCGTCTTTATGCCGAGCACAGCGGCCTCCGCCTCCTCCTTGAAGAGGTCGCCGGCGCGCGCCGCCTCGTCGAAGGCCGGCAGCGGCACGCGCGCCACCTTCAGCACCTTCAGCTCCTCGGCGGCGTAAGGGACCGTCCCGGCGAAGCTCTGGTCGGCATAGGTCGAGGCGCGCACCGGGCCGTTGCCGTTGAGCGCGGCCTTCAAGGTCGCCTGCTTCGAGGCCATCGCCTTGATGAAGCTCCAGGCGAGGTCCTTGCGCTTGGCGTTTTTGGGGATGACCATGCCCCAGAACTCGACCTTGGCCGGTGCGGCATCGTACTTGCCTGCCAATGTCTTCGAGGCTGGCACGGCGATCGTCTTGATCTTGCCGGAGAATTTCGACTTCTGCGGATCGTTGTAGATGCGGTTGCGGCCCATGCTCTGCAAGCTCATCGCCGCCCGGCCCTGCTGCATCCAGACATTGACGTCCTCGGGCGAGAGCGTCGCGAAGTTGCGCGGGAAGGCATTGGCCTGGAACAGCTCGCGCAAGGTCCTGATCGCGTTCAGCATCGGCGGCTGGTCGGCGGCGCATTTGAAATCCGGCGTGATGAACTCACCGTCCCAGGCGCGGGCGAGGTCGATCACATTGGGATAGGTCACGCCCGGCGTGCACAGGCCGACGACCTGCGTGCCGTCGGCGCGGCGATAGCTGCAGGCCCTGGCGATCTCGATCATCTCCTCGATCGTCGCCGGCGGCTTGGAAAAGCCCTTCTCTGCCAGGATCTCCTCGTTGTAATGCAGGCCCGAGGAGGCATGGCGGAACGGCACGGCGAGCTGCTTGCCGCCGACATTCATGCCTTGCATCAATCCGGGGAAGATGTCGGCAACGTCCTCGACCGGGTCGCGCTTGAGATAGTCGTCGAGCGGCTCGAACAGGCTCGCGGCGCGCGGCACGACCTGCGTGTTGACGACGAAGCCGATATCGACCGAGGTCTCGCCGAGGCTCGCCTCGCGAAACAGCCGCTCCTGCAGCGGGCCGGTGTCGAAGGTCGTCCACTGGACGCTGACGCCGTTCTTGGCGGCCCAGTCCTTGGTGATGTCGCCGCCCTGCGCGCCGGTCGCGACCGTCTGCATGACGCGATGGGTAAAGACGTTGAACGGCCCGCTCTGCTGCGCGCGGGCGCCTCCGGTCCCAAGCGCCGTGAAGCTCAACCCGAGCATGCCGGCGCCAAACTGCCTACGGTTCAGCCTTGTCTCCGTGCTCATGCCTGTCCTCCCGATGGCTCGCGAGTTCCGCGATGGCGGCTTCGGCCGCTTCGAAATGCTTGTTCATGGCGGCGAAAGCCGCGGCCGGATCGCCGGCACGGATGGCCTCGACGACGCGGACGTGCCGCTCATAGGTGCGGCGCCAGTCATCCTTGGTGCGCTTCTCGCGCGAATTGAAGATCTCCATGACCTCGCGGATCACCGGCCTGAGGCCCCTGATCTGGAAATCGAGCAGGCGGTTGCCGGAAGAGGCAGCGATTGCTTCGTGGAAGTCGAGATCGGCCTCGATCCAGCGCGGCACATGGCCGAGCGCGTCTTCCATGCGGGCGAGAATAAGATCGAGCTTCTCGATATCCGCCGTCGAGCGCCGCTCCGCGCTGTGGGCGGCGATCGGTGGCTCGAGGATGCGGCGCAGCTCCACCGCCTCGGTCAGGCCATTGGCGCGGCCGCGCACAGCAAAACGATAGAAGCGGTCGAGCGGAGCAGCGTCGAGCGCCTGCACCCGGGTCGGCTTGCCCTGCTGGATATGGACGACGCCCATCGCGGCGAGCTGGCGGATCGCCTCACGGGCGATCGGCTTGCTGACGCCGAAGGAGGTCGCGATGCGCGCCTCCGACGGCAGGGCGTCGCCGGGCTTCAGCCTGCCATCCTGGATCGCCTGGGTGATGCGCTGGATCACGGCGTCGCCGAGCCGCATCGGCACGACGTCGCCGCCAGCGAATGGGTCGTCGCCACCGAGCAAGGATGGAGCGGCATCGCTCATCGATCACCTCCGTTTGGGGATCATTGACAGACGCCGCTCAGCTTGGCAACTGTTAAACCTATCAGATAAGTTGAGCAGCCGAAGGGCACCGCTTCATGTCGGCCAGTCGCATCTCGAAGATCACCGCGCATCCGCTGCGAGCGACGCTGCCCAAGGTCCAGCGGACGTCGCAGGGCGACTATCCAGCGATCGAGATCGTCGTGGTCGAGGTCGAGACTGAAGACGGCACCATCGGTTTGGGCGAAGGGCTCTGCCGCCGCGGCGCGGCCGGCTATGCCCGCTTCATCGAGGAGGCGCTGGTGCCGCGCCTGATCGGCCGCGATGCCGCTGACCGGCGCGCGCTCTGGAAGGCGATGCGCGCCGCGCTCTCGGGTCGTCCGGGCGGCCAGATCATCGAGGCGATCGCGGCGGTCGACATCGCGCTCTGGGATATCGCCGGAAAGCAGGCAGGCCAGCCGATCCACCGACTGCTTGGCGGCATGGGCCGCAGGGAGGTCGCAGCCTATGCCTCCTCGATCAACTGGCTCGACGACGCGACGGTCGAGGCCGAAGTCGACGCCGTGCTCAAGGCCGGCTTTCGCGAGATCAAGGTCAAGCTCGGCCATCCGCTGCGTGATGCGATCGCCCGCGCGAAACTCGTCCGCAAGCTCGCCGGCGACGACATCGCCCTCTATGTCGATGCCAACTGGGCCTATGACGTCGACGATGCGCTGATCGTCGGGCGGGCGCTGGCCGATCTCGGCTATGGCTTTTTCGAGGAGCCGATCGCGCCGCAGGATCGCGACGGCTATCGCCGCCTCGCACAGCATCTGCCGATCAGGCTCGCCGCCGGCGAGAGCGACTTCGTGGCAAGCGACGCGCTGGTGTCGCTGCAGGATCGCTCCCTCGGGCTGATCCAGCCCGACGTGACGCGCTCGGGCGGGATCAGCGAGACCTGGCGCATCTGCGAACTCGCAGCCGCCTTCAACACGGCCTATGCCCCGCACGTCGGCTGGTCCGGCGCGATCTGTGTCGCCGCCAGCCTGCAGCTCGCCGCCGCGGCCGAGACCTTCCGCACCTTCGAGTGCATGGTCTACCAGAACCCGCTGCGCGACGCCTTTACCCATCCGATCGTCGGCGAGGGCTCGCAGCTGATCGACGGCAAGCTTGCCGTGCCGCAGGGGCCGGGCCTCGGCATCGCGATCGACCGCGACGCGCTGGCGCGCTTCAGGATCGCCTGATGAGCGCCCGCACGCCGCTCTCCGCCATCGCGTTGGTCTCGCCGGTCCAGCTGATGATCGGCGGCATCATCTTCCTGCCGGCGATCTATGTGTTCTGGCTCAGCCTCAACCAGTCCTCCTTCGGCCAGGCGGCGAGCTATGTCGGTTTTGCCAACTACGCCAAGGTGCTGGGCGACGCCTATTTCTGGAAGGCGCTGCTCAACACGGTGATCGTCGTCGCCGTGGTGGTGCATGTCGAGCTGCTGCTCGGCCTCGGCATGGCGCTGTTCTTCGCCTCGGGCGTGCCGTTCCGGCCGCTGTTGCTGGCGATCGTGCTCGCGCCCTATGCCGTCAGCGAGGTCTCGGCGGTGGTGATGTGGCGCTTCCTGTTCGAGCCCGATGTCGGGATGATGAGCCGGCTTCTGACTTCACTCGGACTGCCGCCGATCGAATGGGCGGTGAACCCGAGCCACGGCCTCGCCATGGTCAGCTTGCTCTCGATCTGGCTGCACCTGCCATTCAGCTTCATCATTCTCTATGCGGCGAGGCTCTCGATCCCCGGCGATCTCTACGAGGCCGCCGCGATCGACGGTGCCTCGCCCTGGACCTCGTTCCGCCGGGTGACGCTACCGCTGCTGATGCCTGCCCTGCTGATCGCCGCGCTGTTCCGCTACATCTTCGCCTTCCGTTTGTTCTCCGAGGTCTGGCTGATGACCGGCGGCGGCCCGGCCCGCTCGACCGAGGTGATGGCGGTCTATCTCTATCTCGAGGCCTTCCGCTACAACGCCTTCGGCCCCGCCGCCGCCACCGGCTGGCTGCTTGTGCTCGCCTCGCTCCTGCTCGCGCTGTTCTACCTACGTGGGCTCTACAGGGAGATGTTCGCGCGTGCCTAAGATTTTGCGCCACTTCCTCAAGCTCGTCGGCGTCGCCGCGATCGTCGCCTGGTCACTGGTGCCGATCGGCTTGATCGCGATGTCGTCCTTCAAGGCCGACCGCGACATTTTTTCGACTACGGGCGCGCTCTCTTTTTCTCCGACCCTGGCGAACTACCAGGCGCTCTGGAGCCGCTGGGGCGACTTCTTCTTCGGGCTGTGGAACAGCTTCCTGGTCACGCTCGGCGCGACCGTGCTCGCGGTCGGCGTCTCGCTGCTCGCCGGCTTCGCCTATTCGCGCTTCGCCTCGCGGGGCCTGCAGGCCTCGGCCTTCTTCCTGATCTTCATCCGGCTGATCCCGCCGATCGTGATCACCCTGCCGCTCTTTCCGGTGGTGAACTGGCTCGGGCTCAACGACACCCATGTCGTGCTGATCGTGCTCTACGCCACCTTCTTCGTCTCGTTGGGTACGGTGGTGATGCGCACCTTCATCGACCAGATCCCGCGCGAGCTCGACGAGGCCGCGATGATGGACGGCGCCTCGCAGATGCAGATCATCGCCAAGGTGATCCTGCCGATGGCGGCGCAGGGCATGCTGGCGGTTTCGGTCTTCGTCATCGTCTACGCCTGGAACGAGTTCCTCTTCGCCTTCATCTTCACCACGACCAAGGCGAAGACCGCGCCGCTGGTGATCTCCGAGATGATCGGCGCCGTCGAGGGCGTCGAATGGGGCGTGCTCTTCGCCGCCTCGACCGTGCAGCTCGTGCCGGTGCTCGCCTTCGTCATCCTCATGCAGAAGCATCTCGTCGCGGGCCTGACTGCCGGCGCGGTGAAGGGGTAATCGCCATGACCGACATCGACGCCCTGCGCCGCGCCATCCGCGAGGCCGACCCGCAGCTCAGCCGTTTCGACCCCCTGCCCCGCATCATCTGCCTCGACGATTTCGACCGCGGCATGTGCGGCTGGACCCAGCTCGTCGGCAATTACGAGGACACGCTGGACGCGATGCTGCCGGGTTATGCGCAGCACAGCCACGCCATGCTCTCGACCCTGCCGAACTGGGATTTCGGCTCGCATGGCGGGGTCGACGGCTCCTATGCGCTGAAGATCGCGACGCGGCCGAAGAAGGGCGCGCAGAACGTCGCGATCAAGCGCCTGACCTTTCGCAAGCCGGGGCCGATCCGGCTCGAGGCCTATTTCACCTTCAAGCCCGAAGCGACCGATCTCCAGCTCTCGGAGACCGATATCCGCTCCTTTGGCTTCCTCTACGATCTCCAGATTGGCGACAGCTCAGGGCCGGGCGACCGGGTGATGCCGCATTTGCGCTTCCTCAACGCGCAGGACGGCCAGCATCTGCAGAAATGGCAGTTCAAGCGCAAGACGACACCGATCAAGCCGATCGGCAATGCCGGCAAGACGATCACGCATTATCACCTTGCGCCCGATGACTGGGAGGACCTTCCCGGCGGCGAGCAGCGGCTCTGTTACAACGAGATCCCGACCAAGGTGAACTGGCACTATCTGCGCTTCGATTTCGACCTCGCCTCGATGCAGGCGACGCGCTTTCAGGTCAACGACCGGGTGTTCGCCATGGAGGGTTTCGACTGCATCCGCATCCCCGCGATGAAGAACCTGTGGTGCATGCTCAACCTCGCCTTCTTCGCCGAGACGGACACCGACAAGCGCGCCTTCGCCTATCTCGATTCCGTCTGCCTGTCGGGAGAGTTCTGATGCTGCCCGAGAACCTGACCGCCGTTGTCGCCCGCAACGAAAGCTGGACCGGCGAAGCTGCGACTGAACCCTACGAGGCCGGCTGGGCCAAGGAAGCGATCGTTTTCGTGCGGGCGCTGAAAGAACCGAAGGGACAACTGCCGAAGGCTCGCATCGAGATCTCGGCCGACGGCATGCATTGGTGCCGTGAGGGTTCCGAGTTCGATCTGCCGGCTGCGAAGGATGCCGTGACCTTCCAGCGCATCAGTCATTTTGGCAATTTCCTGCGCGTCGCCGCGACGCTGGCCGATGGGGCCGAGATCACCTTGCTGGTGACATTTCATCTCAAAGCCTGACCGCGCCCGGTGCAGGATGCGCCATGTGTGGACGGCTCGGCACCGGCCGCTCCAGAGCTGCGAGCGGCATCATTGGCCTTCCGGCGCGAGGGTCGACAGTTCGGCTGCGACCAGCGCACCGATCGCCGGCAGGAAACCGTCGTCCTCGGCGATGGCCTCGCCCTGAGTGAAGACTGTGAGCAGGAACTCCTGCCCCGCAGGCAGGATCGCGCGCAGCGTATCGTGCCGGCGAAAGGAGGCGCGGTCGTCGCCGAGCCAGCGGGTCCGTCCTGCCTTGGACCAGATTTGCGTACCACCGGGAAGCGCGTCGCCGAGATAGCCGAGCAGTTGATAGGCGCCGCGACCGCGGTCGGGATCATTGGCGTCGCGGGCGAGATGGTCGCGGATGACGGCAAGGCGCGCCGGGGGCAACAGCGCGGAGTCGCTGAAGATCTCATGCATCAGCCGCGCCATGGCGATCGGCGTCAGGCAGTTGTGCCCGGTGGGCGAGCGATCGAGCGCAACCTTCTCCCGGCCGTAGCGCAGATCGTCCATCAGCTTCTGGTTGAGGTTGATGCCGGCGAGTTCCGGCCAGCCGAGCCCGGCGAAGATCCGGTTGACCTCCTCGCGTCGCTCGCACCAGGCGTTCATGTCCTGCTCGTTCAGCAGCGTGTCGCCAGTCGTGCCGGTCAGGAGGTCGATGATGTAGTTCGTCGCGGAATTCGACGACCAAAGGATCATGTCGCGCATGGCGCGGTCGAGCTCACCATGGGCTGAAAGCCGCCCGTCCTCGAGCCGCAATTGCGCCGCGACGAGGTGGAACACTTTCACCAGCGAGCAGGGATAGGCGCGCCAATTCGCCCGCAATGCCGCGCCTCGGGGCTTGCCGCCGTCCTTGCCGGGCTGGATGAGCACATAGGCGAACTGCTCGAAGGGGATGCCACGCGCCGCATAGATCGGCGCGGCATGGGCCTCGATCAGTGCGCCGATCCGCTGGAGTTCGGCAGTCTCGATGAAGAAGCTCATGGCCGTCTCGCGATACAGGGCGGAAATGGGGGCGCGCGTCAGCCCTTGGGGCGCAGCGCGGTGTCGAGGCCCTCGCCGATCAGGGCGAAGGTCACGCCGGTGTAGACGATGGCAAGGCCGGGAGCGGTGGCGATCCACCATGCGTCGAACAGGAACTGGCGTCCGTCGGCAATCATCAGCCCCCATTCCGGCGTCGGCGGCTGGATGCCGAGGCCGAGGAAAGAGAGCGAGGTCACGGCCAGGATCGTCAGCACGACGTCGGCCATGGCGAAGACGATCGCCGGCGTGACGGCATTGGGCAGGATATGCGCGGTGACGATGCGGCTGTCGGTCGAGCCGAAGCTGCGCGCCGCCTGGACATAGTCGAGCTCGCGCAGCACCAGCACCTCGCCGCGGGTGATGCGCGCGAAGGAGATCCAGTTCACCAGCAGGAAGGCGAGATAGAGATTGGCCTCGCCAGGCCCGAGCACGCCGACGATGGCGATCACCAGCACGTGGAACGGGAAGGCCCAGAAGATGTCGGTGATGCGCATGATCACGGTGTCGACCCGCCCGCCGACGAAGCCCGAAAGTGCGCCGATCGCGATGCCGAGGATGGCAGGCGCGGCGACGCAGACCAGCGCCACCCGCAGGTCGACCAGCCCGCCGGCCATCACGCGCGAGGCGACGTCGCGGCCGAGATCGTCCGTGCCGAGCCAGTGTTTCGCCGAGGGCGGCTGCAGCGTGTTGCCATAGTCGACCAGGAACGGGTCGTGCGGCGTCCAGACCTGCCCGAGCCCGACGAACAGGCACAGCAGCAGGAGCATAACGAGGCCGACGAGGAGCGTCGGATCGAGGCGGCGCTTGCTCATCGCGTCAATCCAGCCGGATGCGCGGATCGGCCAGCGCATAGGCGATGTCCGTCGCAAGATTGATCAGCACGACCAGCACGGCGAAGACAATCGTCAGCCCCTGGATCATCGGATAGTCGCGGGCGAAGATCGACTCGACGAAGAGCGAGCCGAGCCCCGGCAGGGCGAAGACGGTCTCGATCACCACCGTCCCACCGATCACCCAGCTCGTATGGGCGCCGAGCACCGAGATCGAGCTGATCAGCGCATTCGGCAGCACATGGACGCGCATGGTGCGGCTAGTCGCGTTGCCCTTGGCGCGGGCTGTCGTGACGTAGTCCGAACCGAGCACGTTGAGGATGCCGCTGCGCAGGCTGCGGATCGTCAGCGACGCCGTCGCCAGCGCGATGACGAAGGCGGGCAGCGTCAGATGGTGCAGGCGTGAAAGGATGCCGCTGCCATAGCCCGAGGTCGGAAATAGCGGCACCCAGATGGCGAGCACGACGACGAGCACCAGCCCGAGCCAGAAGGATGGGATCGCGAGCAGCACCGTGAACATGAGCTTGATCAGGATATCGGGCGCCTGGTCGCGCCGGATCGCCGACCACAGCGCCAGCGGGATCGTCAGCACCACCGCGATCGCGGTCGAATAGGCGACGAGCCACAACGTCGCCGGCAGACGCTCCAGCACCAGCGACATCACAGGCTGGCCGTAGACGACCGAACGGCCCAGGCTGCCGGAGAGGATATCGCCAAGGAAGAGCAGGTATTGCCGCCACAGCGGCAGGTCGAGCCCGAGCCGCTGCTTCATCGCCGCGATCTCGTCCGCACCGCCGCGTGCGCCGAGAAGCAGCGTCGCCGGATCTCCCGGCAACGCCCGCAGCAGGAAGAAGCAGGCCAGCGTGATGCCGAACAGCACCGGGACGAGCTGGACGAACCGCTTGAGAATGTAAGTCAGCATGGGTGCGGGCTGGAGAGCAGGGCAGCCACCGGCCGCCCCTTCCTCACTTCAGCTTGACGTCTTCGAGGCGGAAATTGCCGGTCGGCAGCACCTCGAAGCCGCTGACAGTGCTGCGATACGCGTAGGGAGTGCCGGGATAGAACAGGAAGATCGACGGCGCGCCCTCATGGGAGAGCTCGACCATCTCCTTGAACATCGCGCCGCGTTCGGGCCCGTCCTTGGTGGCGCGCTCCTTCTCATAGAGCTCGTTGACGCGCTCGTTCTTCCACTCGGTGTGGTAGGCGTTGGCGCGCTCCGGGTTGACGATCAGGAAGCCGGCCATTTGGTCGGGGTCGATCGTGTCGCTGGACGCATAGGAGACCGCCATCTCGTAATCGCCGGCCTTGGTCGTCGACCAGTGCGTGCCGCCTTCGACAAGGCGGATCTCGGCAGTGACGCCGATCTGCGCGAGCGCGCTCTGCAGCGCCTGAGCAACCTGGCGATGCAGCGGCCGGCCCGAATGCACCAGCAGTGAGGTCTTGAAGCCATCCCCATAGCCAGCCTCCTTGAGCAGTGCCTTGGCCTTCGCGACGTCATGCGCATAGGGCTTCAGCTCGGGGTCGGCATAGGCCATCAGCGGCATCGGCGAGTTCGCCACCTTGCCGGCGCCGTAGAGCAGCGCCTTGACCAGCCCCTGCTTGTCGATGGCGTAGTTCAGCGCCTGGCGGACACGGACATCGTCGAAAGGCTTCTTCTTGGTGTTCAGCAGCACGAAATCGGTGCGCAGCACATCAGCGACGGCGGTCTTGACGGTGCCGGCGCGGCCGAGGCTTTGCATCTGATTGAGCGGGATTTCGAGCGCCGCGTCGATCTCGCCGGCCTGCAGCTTCAGCACGCGACTGTTGCCTTCAGGCAGGACCAAGATCTCGGCGCCGTCCAGGCTAGGCTTGCCGGCCTGCCAGTAATGCGCGTTCTTCTTGAGCGAGAGGGCCTGGCCCTTGTTCCAGGCCGCGACGGTGAAGGGGCCGGAGCCGATCGGCTTTTCGAAAAACTTGTCGGGCGCGGCCTCGAACGCTTTCTGCGGCAGGATCGCCGAGGAGAACAAGGCGAGGTTGTTCAGAAGCGGAGTGAAAACCTTCTTCAGCTTGAGCACGACGGTGCGCTCGTCCGGCGTCTCGATGGCATCGATGCCGGAGAAGAAGCGTTTCCAGCTCGACGCGTCGCTGCCGGCCCGCTTCAGCGAGAAGGCGACATCGGCGGAGGTGACGGGCGTGCCGTCCGAGAACTTCGCCTGCCGCAGCTTGAAGCTGTAGGTCAGGCCGTCATCACTGACCGTCCAGCTCTCGGCCAAGCCGGGCTCCAGCTTGGTGGCGTCCGTGCTCGGACGCAGCAAGGTGTCGTAGATCAGAAGCTGCGCATGGATCGACGGATTGTCGCTCGTTGCAATCGGGTCGAGCGAGACCAGGTCCTGTGTCTGCGCCAGCTTCAGGACGCCCTGCGCCAGGGCGGTGGAGGGCGCGATGGTGAGCGCCGGGCCGAGGATTGAGAGCGCGAGCGCGGCAGCCGACACCATGGAACGGAAAGTGGTCATGGAGATCCCCTGATCTTGGCCGCTCTGCCTCGGCGGCGGCAGCTTGCAACCTTCCATGCGCATATCTAGTCTCGCAAATGAAACATTCGGCAAGATTATCAACCAAGTGGAATAGGCTGAATGAGGCTGGGGGCGCTGCAAGTGATCGATGCCTTCGTCCGACTCGGCGGCACCGGTGAAGCGGCGCAAGGGCTGGGCGTCAGCCAGTCTGCCGTGATCAAGTCGTTGCACATGGCGGAAAAAGAGCTCGACCTCAGCCTTGTCGCGATCGTCCAGGGGCGGCTGACCCCGACACCCGAGGCACTGGAGTTGAGCCGCCTCGCACGCCCGGCCTTCGGCGCGTTGCGCCGGGCGCATCATGAAGCCGACATGATCCGCGTCGGCATGGCCGATCGCCTGCGGATCGCGACTGTGCCGGGACTGGCGCACAGCATCTTGCCGCCGGCCATCGCCAGCGCGCGTCGCGACCTCAGCGACCGGGCCGCCGTCGAGGTGATGTTCGACCATGTCCGCGATCACCTCAGCGCCAACGAAGTCGATCTTGCGATCTCCTACGGTCCGATGGCGACGGAAGGGTTGCGGGATATCGTCCTGCGCAGCAGTCCACTCGTCTGCGTGCTCGACGAGGCTCACCCGCTCGCCGCCCATGACACGCTGTCGCGCGAGGTCCTCGAAGGCCAGCGCCTGATCAGCTATGGGCCCGACGGCATCAGCCTGGCCGACAGCTTTCAGGACGCACTGGGCCGGATCGGCCTATCGGACCAGATCGCGATCACCGTCCGCCATACCGACAGCGCCTGTCATCTGGCGCGCGAGGGCGTCGGCATCGCCGTCGTCGACGGCTTCGTCATCAGCAGCAGCCTCACGCAAGGGCTGGCGGTCCGTTCGCTCGACGAGAGCCCCCTCGTCACGGCCTTCGCGCATCATCGCGACGGCGCACCGCTCGACCATGCCGCGCGGATTCTGCTGGAGCATCTCGTGGGTGCGGGCGCATGAAGGCATTGACGCCAACCCACGCGACGGTCCTGCGCGCCGTCGGCCGTTGCGGCACCACCGTCGAGGCCGCACGGCAGCTTCATCTGACGCAGTCGGCCGTGAGCAAGATCATCGCCCGCAGCGAATCGGCCCTCGGCGTCCCAGTATTCGATCGCCGCGACGGCCGCCTGATCCTGCGCTCCGAAGCGCGCGGCCTGATGTCGGCGCTGGGCCATGTCGAGGACGAATGGCGCGCGTTGCGCGGAGCCGTCGGCGACGTGCGCTCCGGCCGCGCCCTGCCGCTGCGGATCGCATCGACGCCCAGTATCGGCCAGGGGCTCATCGCGCAGGCGATCCGGCGGCTCGTGACGGACTATCCGCAGGCCCGCATCGAACTGATCATGGGTGACGCGCCGACGGAACTCTCGAAGGGCGCCGCCGATCTCGGCGTGATGTTCTCGCCCCGTGTCACCGACGACATAGCCCTGACGCCCTTCGCGCACGCCTCGATCATTGCCCTGGTTCGTGAGGACGATCCGCTCGCGCGTTGCCGCCAGGTCAGCTTGCCCGAGCTCCGTAATCATCGGCTGATCTGCTTCGATCGCGAGAAATCGCCGCTGGGCTGGCTGATCGCGCGCGCCCATGAGCAGGCCGGTATCGACTATGCGCCCTTCATGACCGTGCCCTACAGCATTTCCGCCGCCCATCTGCTGGCGCGCCAGGGCGATGTCATCCTGATCGACAGCCTGCTGACCCAGGCCCAGCGCTTCGAGGGGCTGGTCAGGCTGGATGTGACGCCGGAACTGCCGATCACCATCTGCCTGATGACGGTTCGGAGCCGGCCTTTGACCCGGCTGGCGGCGCGCTTCGTCGAAATCCTCGTAAGAGATCGGCAGCCCGGCTAGCCGGCTGGTTCGTTACCTAAGTCGCCGCATCGAGCTCTACAGGAGCTCCGCCGCACTAATTATGCACATCGGAGAATCTGCCGCGAGCAGACCCTCAGAACGCCGCTTGCCAGGTCGCTTGAGGCCTGTTAAACGTTTTACTGTTAAACGTTTAACAGGCGTACGATGAACAGCCGCCGCGTAACGATCCGGGATGTCGCAGGCCGCGCGGGGGTATCCATCGCGACGGTCTCGAATGTCTTCAGCGGCAACAAGCCGGTGAACGAGGATTTGCGCGAACGCGTGCTGCTGGCTGCCAAGGAGCTGGCGTATCAGGTGGATCGCGCGGCGTCGCAGCTGCGCTCAGGTCAGGCCCGCGTCGTCGGCGTCCTGGTTCCTGATCTCGACGACGTGTTTTTCACCTCGCTGGTCTCGCGGCTCGAGGTCCTGGCGCAGGCCGACGGCTACGACATCGTCGTAGCGAGCTCCCGCGACGATATTCGTCTCGAACAGTCGCGCCTGAACACCCTGCTCGCCTGGCGCCCCTCCGGCCTCATCGTGGTGCCCTGCTCCGACGAGGTGCCGCAAGCCCTCGCCGCCGAAATCGGGCGGCTGCCGATTGTCTTCGCCGACCGTGTCCATCCGGGGGGCTCGGTCGTCGACACCGTCGCGATCGACAACCGCGAAGCCGGAGAGATCGCTGCGCGCCACCTCCTGGCGCTGGGGCATTGCGACGTCGTCATCGCGGCCTCCAGCCTCGCCATCTCGCCGATCCGCGAGCGTGTCCGCGGGGCTAGTGAACTGATCCGGCAGACGGCCGGTTGCGAGGTGACGGTGATCGAACTCGGCTCCGTCGCCGAGCACGGTGCCGAGCTCTTTCGGAACTGGCTCGAGCGGCATCCGCAGCCGAGCGCGGTGATCGCGCTGACCAACGTCACGACGCTGAGCGCGCTGTCTGCGCTGGCCCGCCTGAAGATCGATATTCCCGAGCCCGTCTCAGTGGTCGGCTTCGACGATTACCCGTGGATGAGCGCCCGCAAGACCGGGCTGACCGCGATCCGGCAGCCGATCGCCGAGCTTGCCGCGGCGACCTGGCTGCGCCTGCGTGCGCGCATGGCGGGCGACAGCGCGCCGGCCCAGAACATCGTGCTGCAGACCAGCCTGCAAGTGCGCGACTCCGTGCGTGATCTCGCCGCCGCGACGGATCGTGGCACCGTCCGCGATCCCGATCTGCTGCCGAACCCGGAGAGACCGGCCGCATCGCCCAAGGCGGTGCACTGACGAATACCGACTGCGGACGCCTCACGTCCGAGCCACCGGGCCGACAGAGCCCGGAGCAAAAGAGTTCTGGAGGAAAGCGTGCAGCTTCAACGAACGGCACGGATACTGCCGCTGCTTGCGCCGGTGCATCTGCTCATCCTGAGCGTGATCGTGCTGCCGTCGCTCTATGTCGTCTGGCTGAGCCTGAACATGTCGAGCTTCGGCCAGGCGCCGAGCTTCGTCGGCCTGCAGAACTATTGGCGCGTCCTCATCGACCCGGCTTTCCACGGCGCGCTCTGGAACACGGTCGTTCTCGTCGTCGTCGCCGTGCATCTGGAGCTGGCCGTCGGCCTCGGCATGGCCCTGCTTTTCGCCAGCGGTCTGCCGTTCCGGCGCTTCCTGCTCGTCGCCGTGCTCGCGCCCTATGCCGTCAGCGAAGTCACCGCCGTTGTGATGTGGCGCTTCCTGTTCGATCCCGATGCCGGACCGATAACCCTGGCCTTGCACGCACTGGGGCTGCCGACGCTCGACTGGGCGTTCGAGCCCTCGCACGCAATGATCCTGATCGGCCTGCTGACGATCTGGCTGCACCTGCCCTTCACCTTCGTCATCGTCTATGCGGCGCGCCTCGCCATCCCCGGCGAGCTCTATGAAGCCGCGCGGATCGACGGCGCGACGCGCTGGCAGGCTTTCCGACGCGTGACGCTGCCGCTGCTCGGCCCGGCGATGCTGATCGCGCTGCTGTTCCGCTACATCTTCGCCTTCCGCTTGTTCTCGGAAGCCTGGCTGCTGACGAAGGGCGGACCGGCGCGCTCGACCGAGGTGGTGGCGATCTACCTCTATCAGGAAGCCTTCAGCTTCAACGCCTTCGGGCCCGCTGCGGCGACCGCCTGGATCATGGTCCTGGCATCGCTGCTGCTCGCCGGCGCCTATGTCCTCCTGCTCAGGCGCGGAGGGGTAGCCCATGCGCACTGAGCGGCTTCTCATCGGGGCGGGCAAGGCGCTCGCCGTCATCGCGATCCTGTTCTGGTCGCTCTTCCCGATCCTGTTCATCGCGCTGTCGTCGCTGAAGCCGGGGCAGGACATCTTCGCAGTGCCGCCGAAATGGCTGTTCACGCCGACCTTCAAGCATTACGCCGAGCTCTGGCGTTCCTGGGGCGTGTTCTTCGAGGGACTGCTCAACAGCCTGCTGATCACCGTCGGAGCAACGCTGCTCGCCATCGTCGCCAGCGCCTGTGCCGGCTATGTCTATTCGCGCAATTCCGGACGCTGGCTCGGGGCCAGCCTGCTCGGCCTCATCATCGTCAGGCTGATCCCGCCGATCGTGGTGACGCTGCCGCTCTTCCCGATCGTCAACGCGCTCGGCCTCAGCGACACGCATCTCGTCCTGATCCTCCTCTACGCCAGCTTCTTCGTCTCGCTCGGCACGGTGCTGATGCGCACCTTCATGGATCAGATCCCGCGCGAGCTCGACGAAGCCGCCGCTATCGACGGGGCCAGCCGCCTGACCATCCTGCGCAAGGTGATCGCACCGCTGGCGATGCCGGGCGTGCTCGCGGTCGCCGTCTTCGTCATCGTCTTCTCCTGGAACGAGTTCCTCTTCGCCTTCATCTTCACCGCGACCAGGGCCAAGACCGCCCCGCTCGTCATCTCCGAGATGATCGGCTCAATCGACGGCGTCGACTGGGGGATCCTGTTCGCGGCCGCAACGGTGCAACTCGTGCCCGTCCTTCTCTTCGTCGTCTTCATGAACCGCTACCTCGTGGCCGGCCTCACCGCCGGCTCTACGAAAGGGTAGCCAACCACAAAGAAAGAGGGAGGAAGCCATGTCGAGCAAGCCTGAAGCCAAGCTGACCCGCCGCGCCTTCGTCGCCGGCTCCGCCGGCGTAGCGGCCACTCTTGCGATCGGGCCAGCACGCGCCGCGAGCAAGACGCTGAACGTGCTCAGCCACAAGGTCCACCAGACCGTGCTCGGCAGCGGCGATGGCGACCTGATGGCGGGCTGGCGCAAGGCGAACGACGCCGAGATCGCCTTCACCACCTTCGACTCCAATCCGCTGCAGGATCGTCTCTTCCGCGAAGCCAGCCTGAAAGAGACCGAATACGGCGTCGGCTACCTGATCGACAATCGGCCGACTTCGCAGATCGCCGCCCTGTTCGAGCCGCTCGATGCCTATCAGAGCCAGGATGCGATCGAGGACTTCGCCGACATCGCGCCGGGCCTCGTCCAGGGCATGACCGTCGACGGCAAGCTGATCGGCATTCCCGTGCGCCATGCCACGCAGGGCCTGTTCTATAACGAGGCGCTGCTGGAAGAGGCCGGCATCTCGGCGCCGCCGACGACGCTGGAAGAGCTGATCGAGCAGGCGAAGAAGACGAGCTTCACCTCGAAGGCCGGCACGCCGGTCACCGGCATGGTGCTGGCGAGCGACCTCGCCGTCTTCCCGGTGATGTTCGCTCGCGCCTATGGCGGCGACTTCGTCAGCCCCGACCTCAAGCTGGTGCCGAACCGCGAAGCGCTGGAGCAGGGTCTTGGGGCACTGCGCGGCATGTTCGAGGCCGGCAGCCTGCCGCGCAGCTATGCGACCACCAAGAACGACGACCAGGTCACCTGGCTGCAGCAGGGCCGCGCCGCCTTCACTGTGCTGCCCTTCGCCCGCGGTGCGCAGCTCAACAATCCCGAGCAGAGCAAGTTCCACGGCAGGATCAAGGCGGTCGAGTTTCCAGGCTCGGCCGCGATCAAAGGCAAGGTGCCGATGGCCTCCGTCGTCGAGGCCTGGGCGATGTCGATCCCCAGGAACGCCAAGGACAAGGCGCTGGCCTGGAGCTTCATCAGGGAGGTGTCGAGCAAGCGCGTCACCCTGGGCATGGCGATCAACGGCAACGGACCGGTGCGCGTCTCCTCCTATGCTGATGCCAGGCTGAAGGCGAAGAACCCGCTCGCCGCCGTCGAGGCCAAAGTGCTGGCGACGGCGCGCGGCGCCTTCCCGCCCTTCCCGGAGGCTGCGCGCGCCCAGGCGACCTTCCTCGAGGAAGTCCAGCTCGCCGTGCTTGGCCGCAAGCCGGTCAAGGGCGCCGTCTCCGCCATCATCGAACGCGTCAAGCCGATGATGCCGGCCTGATCATCAGATGGCGCCGCGGAGCCGAGGCTCCACGGCCGTTTCAGACCATCGCCTTACCGAAGAGGATTTTCGTCATGTCGACCGCATCGCCCCGCTTCATCGAGGAGCCGGCGCGCTCCATCCCCGTCTCGGCCGAATACGACGTGCTCGTCGTCGGCGGCGGGCCTTCGGGCCTGACGGCAGCACTAGCCGCAGCAGAGGACGGCCTGCGCGTCGGGCTGATCGAGAGCCGCAGCTTCGTCGGCGGCAACATGACGATCGGCCTGCCGGTGCTCGGCTTCCTCGGCCAGAAGGGCAACCAGATCATTGACGGGCTGCCGCAGAAGTTCATCGAGCGCCTGCGTCGGGAACGCCAGGGAGCGAGCGAGCACAGGCCCTGCCCGCTGCATATGGGCATCACACTGGTCGAGCCCGAAGCGGTGAAGACGGTCGCGCTGGAGATGCTGACCGAGGCCGGAGTCGATGTCCTGTTCTACACCTTCTTTGCCGGCGCGCTGGTCGAGAACGACACGATCCGCGGCGTCATCACCGAGAGCAAGAGCGGCCGTACCGCCATCCTCGCCAAGGTCGTGATCGACTGCAGCGGCGATGCCGACGTCGCCTACAGCGCCGGCGTGCCGACCGAGAAGGGCAATGCCGAGGGCGGCATGCAGCCGCCGACGCTGATGTTCTGCCTCGCCGGCGTCGATACCGATGCGCTCCGGCTCTCGATCGCCAATGCCCCGCCGGCGGCGCGGACCTATCTCACCGACTTCATCCCGGCCGAGTATTTCGGCCAGAACCATCAGTTCATCGTCGTCGGCATGCGCGAATTGATGGCCAAGGCGAAGGCCGAGCGCGGCCTGCAGATCCCGAACGAGCGGACAATCATCATCACCGGCCTGAAGAAGGGCGAGGTCTGGATCAACATGACACGCGTCAAGGGCACGGATGGCACCGATGCGCGCAGCCTGACCAAGGGCGAAATCGAAGGCCGCGCCCAGATCGACGATATCGTCACCTATCTCGTCAACTACGTGCCGGGCTTCGAGAAGGCGTACTTCACCAAGACGGCGCCCTTTCTCGGCATCCGCGAGACCCGCCGCATCATCGGCCAGTATGTGATGACGCAGGAGGACGTGCTGGCCTGCAAGCATTTCGACGACGCGATCGCGGTGGCGAGCTACCCGATCGACATCCACCGCCCGGCCGACGACGGCTGCACGCTGATCTGGTGCGGCGACTGCTACGACATCCCCTATCGCTCGCTGGTGCCGCAGAAGATCGGCAACCTGCTGGTCGCCGGGCGCAGCATCTCGGCGACGCATGAGGCGATGGGCGCGATCCGCGTCATGGCGACCTGCATGGCGATGGGCGAGGCGGCAGGCCGGGCCGCCAAGATCTCGGTGCGCGGCAACCGCGCGCCGGCCGAGATCGACATCGAGGAACTGCGCCGCCAGCAGCTCGAACACGGCGTCTATCTACGCAACCCGGACGGCACCCGCGCCGGGCCGTCCAACCGCGCCGCGGCCTGAGATGGCCACGCATGTCATCGGCATCGATGTCGGCACCGGCAGCGCCCGAGCCGGCATCTTCGACCGCAACGGGCGCATGCTGGCGACGGCCAAGCGCGACATCGCGCTCTATCGCGACGGGCCCGACATCGCCGAGCAATCGAGCGAGGATATCTGGCGGGCCGTCTGCGCCAGCGTGCGCAAAGCGATGGCCGAGGCCGAGCTGACGCCGGACGACATCGCCGGCATCGGCTTCGATGCGACCTGCTCGCTGGTCGTGCTCGGACCGGAAGGAACGCCCCTCCCCGTCGGTCCGCATGGCGATGCCGATCGCGACATCATCGTCTGGATGGACCACCGCGCGATCGGCCAGGCCGAGCGCATCAACGCGACGCGCCATCCTGTGCTCGCCTATGTCGGCCGCACGATCTCGCCGGAGATGGAGACGCCGAAGCTGCTCTGGCTCAAGGAGAACCTGCCAGCCACCTATGATGCAGCCTGGCAGTTCTTCGACCTGCCGGACTTTCTGACCTGGCGCGCGAGCGGCTCGCTGGCGCGCTCGACCTGCACAGTGACCTGCAAATGGACCTATCTCGCCCATGAGGGGCGCTGGGACGCGGATTACTTCCGGCAGATCGGCTTGGCCGACCTGGCCGAGGACGGCTTTGCCCGCATCGGCACCAAGATCGTTCCGGGCGGCACGGCGCTCGCCAACGGATTGACCGAACAAGCCGCAGCCGAGCTGGGCCTGAAGCCCGGAACCGCCGTCGCCGCGGGATTGATCGACGCCCATGCCGGGGGCCTCGGCTCCGTTGGCGTCCGCTCGCCGCATGGCAACGCCCTCACCCGCCTGGCCTATGTCTTCGGCACCTCGGCCTGCACCATGGCGAGCAGCCACGAGCCGATCTTCATCCCCGGCGTCTGGGGACCTTACTTTGCCGCAATGGTGCCCGGCCTCTGGCTCAATGAAGGCGGGCAATCCGGAGCCGGCGCCGCCATCGAGCAATTGCTCGGCTTTCATCCGGCAGCGGCCGAGGGGCAGCGGCAGGCCGAGGCCGAGGGGCTTTCATTCCCCGATTGGCTCGCCGCTCAGGCGGCACGGCGTGAGGCCAAGCCATCGGACGCCGCGCGCCTCGCAGGCGGCCTGATCGTCGTGCCCGATTTCCTCGGCAATCGCTCGCCTCATGCCGACCCGCATGCGCGGGCCGTGATCGCCGGGCTCGGCATGGAACGCGATCTCGACAATCTCATCGCGCTCTATGTCGCCGGGCTCACCGGCATCGGCTACGGCCTGCGCCAGATCATCGATGCCAGCCGGGCGAAGGGCGCAAAGCTGGAGGCGATCGTGCTCAGCGGCGGCGCCGGACGGCAGCCGCTGATCCGGCAATTGCTGGCGGACTGTGCCGGACTGCCCCTACTGGCGCCGGACGAGGTCGACCCCGTCCTGCTCGGCTCGGCCATGCTCGCAGCAACCGCGGCGAACGCCTTCCCAGGCCTCGCCGCCGCCATGACTGGGATGGCGCCCGGCGCCACCGTCTTCATGCCGGCCGAAGGCGAGATCGCCACCCTCCACGCAAGGCGCCGCGCCGCCTTCGACACGCTGCAGGCGGCCGCACGCAGGGCGCACGAGTTGATGCAGCCCACCGTGTTGCAAGCCGTATCGGAGAGCCCGACATGACCCAGGACCTCAGCGGAAAGACCGCCGCGATCAGCGGTGCAGCCTCTGGGATCGGCCTTGCCTGCGCGAAACGGCTGCTCGCCGCCGGCGCGCGCGTCGTCCTAGTCGACCGCGATGGCCGGGCTCTCGATCAAGCCTGCGCGCCCCTCGGGCCCAATGCCATCCCGCTCGTCATCGACCTGACCGACCCGGCTTCAGTCGCCGGAATGCTTCCGCAGATCCTCGACAAGGCCGGCCCGCTCGACATCTTCCACGCCAATGCCGGCGCCTATGTCGGCGGCCCGGTCAGCGAAGGCGATCCCGACGCCTGGGACCGCATGCTGAACCTCAACATCAACGCTGTCTTCCGCAGCATCCACGCCGTGCTGCCGCATATGATCGCGCGCAAAACCGGGGACATCCTCGTCACCAGCTCGGTCGCCGGTGTCGTCCCAGTGGTGTGGGAGCCGGTCTACACCGCCTCGAAGCACGCGGTGCAGGCCTTCGTCCACACGGTCCGCCGCCAGGTGATCCCGCATGGCCTGCGCGTCGGGGCGATCCTGCCCGGCCCGGTGGTGACGGCCCTGATCGCCGACTGGCCCCAGGACAAGCTCGAGGCGGAACGGGCCCGCGGCGGCTTGATCGAGCCGGAGGAAGTAGCCGAAGCCGTGCACTTCATGCTGACCCGCCCGCGCAATGTCACGATCCGCGATCTGGTGATCCTGCCGCAGAGCACGGATCTCTAGCTGCGGGTCTCAGCGTGATTTCAGGCTTGCAATCGCCTTAAAATACATTTGTGTCACAAAACATTCATTTGTATGTTCCATGGCAAAACCGCTGCCCCGCATGGACGGAAAGGCAGCCCGCATCCCGGCATCGGGGGCGTGTTCGGAGGGTGGTCATGCGTCGGATCGTGCAAATCTCGGACACTCATCTCAGTCCGGCCAAGCAGCATTTTGCCGGCAATTGGCAGCCGCTGACGGCCTGGCTGGCGGCGCAGAAGCCCGACCTCGTCATCCATACCGGCGACGTCACGGTCGATGGCGCCGATGTCGACGAGGATTTCGGCTATTGCAGCGGCCTGATGGCGGCGCTCGGCGTATCGGTGCTGAGCGTCCCCGGCAATCACGATGTCGGCGAGGCCCACCATCCGCATCAGCCGGTCGACGCGCCGCGCCTGGCGCGCTGGCGCGAGCATCTCGGGGCGGATTTCTGGAGCCATGACGTCGAGGGCTGGCGCCTGATCGGCCTCAACTCGATGCTGTTCGGCAGCGACGAGGCCGACGAGGCCGACCAGCTCAGCTGGCTCGAACAGCAGATCGCCGAAGCCGATGGCCGCCGCCTCGGCTGGTTCCTGCACCGACCGCTCTTCATCGAAGCGCCCGGCGAGGGCGACAAGGGCTATTGGAGCGTGCCGCCGAAGCCGCGGGCGCAGTTGCTCGACCTCGTCCGCAAGCATGAGGTCGCCTTCGTCGCCAGCGGCCATCTCCACCGCGCCCATGACTTCGAGGTCGACGGCACCCGCTATATCTGGGGCCCCTCTTCCGGCTTCGTGGTCGGTCCAGAGTTGCAGCCCAGCATGGCCGGCACGACGACGCTCGGTGCCGTGACCTACGACTTCGACGGCCGGGACTACAAAGCCGCGATCCACGAGATCAGCACGCTCCAGACGCTCTGGATCGACGACGTGATCCACGAGGTCTATCCGCCGCGCGCCGCCTGAGGCGGCGCTGGCTGCGATCCGACTATCGTCAAACGCAAGAAGCCCTCAGGGCCCCATAGAAAGGCGAGCGACGTGGCAACGGTCACCCTGTCCTCCATCGCCAAGTCCTTCGGCCCGACGCGCGTGCTCGGCGGCGTCGACCTCGACATCGCCGATGGCGAATTCCTGACCCTGGTCGGCCCCTCCGGCTGCGGCAAGTCGACCCTGATCCGCATCATCGCCGGCCTGGAGCATCAGGATGGCGGCGCCGTCACGATCGGCGGCCAGCCGGTCGATCACCTGCGCCCGCATGAGCGGCGCGTGGCGATGGTGTTCCAGTCCTACGCGCTCTACCCGCATATGAGCGTGCGCCAGAACATCGCGCTGCCGCTGACCATGTCGCGCCTGAAGCTCTGGCAGCGTCTACCGCTGCTGCGCGCGCTTTCGGGCCAGCGCCGGGCCGTGATGCGCGGAATCGAGGCTGATGTCGCGGCCGCCGCGGCGCAGCTGCAGCTCGACCATCTGCTCGATCGCAAGCCGGCCCAGCTCTCCGGCGGCCAGCGCCAGCGCGTCGCGCTCGGGCGCGCCATGGTCCGCCACCCCGACGTCTTCCTGATGGACGAACCGCTCTCCAATCTCGATGCCAAGCTGCGCGTCCATATGCGGACCGAGCTGGCCGAGCTGCACAAGCGGCTGGGCGCCACCTTCATCTACGTCACGCACGACCAGGTCGAGGCGATGACGATGTCGGATCGCGTCGCGATGATGGATTCCGGCACGATCCTGCAGCTCGGGACGCCCTCCCAGCTCTATGAGAAGCCGGGCTCGCTCAAGGTCGCGCAGTTCATCGGCAGCCCGGCGATCAACCTGCTGCCGGCCAGTGTCGGCGCGGGCGGCCGGCTCGAATTGTTCGGCCGGCCGATGTCACTCACGGTACAGCAGCCCCAGGGACAGGCGATGACGCTCGGCGTGCGCTCGGAAGCGTTGTCGCTGGTTCAGGGCGAACCCGCCGGAGCGGGTCGAGCCTGGTTCTCGGCCCGTTTGCGGCGCAAGGAGAACCTCGGCTCCGAATACATCCTGCATTTCGATCTCGCCGGCCGCGACCTGCCGGGCGTGACGATGCGTACCAGCCCGGCCCAAGCCGCCAGCGTCGCCGAGGCTGCCGAGGTCACGCTCGGCTTCGACGAAGCCGCCTGCCATCTCTTCGCCGCCGATGGCGAGCGCATCGAGCCGCGCGGGCCCGGCGTCGCGTCCGCCTCCATCGTGCCGCTGAGAGCCTGAGCATGACGCTCGCGCTCGACACGCCCATGCAGCTCGTGTCCAGCCGGCGGCGCCGGCTCTGGATCGAGCGCGTCACCGGCCTCGGCTTCGCCGCGCCCGCGTTGCTGCTGCTGGTGCTGACGATCCTGGCACCGCTGGCCGTGCTCGTCGTGCTCAGCCTCACCAATTACGAGTTCGGCGGCGTCGACCTCGACTTCGTCGGGCTCGCAAATTTCCAGAAGGCGCTGGCCGACCCGATCATCCGCCGCTCGCTGCTGAACACCCTAATCTACGTCGCGATCATGGTGCCCGGAGGCGTCTTCGGCGCCTTGCTCATCGCCATATTGATCCATCGGCGCACGCGTACGCGCTCGCTCTACGAGGTCATCTACTTCCTGCCGGTGACCTCGACGCTGATCGCGATGGCGACGGTCTGGCAATTCCTGCTGCATCCCTCGCTCGGGCCGGTCAACGGCCTGCTGAAATGGCTTGGCTTTGCACCGATCGCCTTCCTCAGCGAGCCCTCGACTGCGCTGGCGACGCTCGCCGTGATCGGCATCTGGCAGATCCTCGGCTTCAACATGATCCTATTCCTGGCCGGGCTGACCGCGATCCCGCGCGATCTCTACGAGGCCGCTGACATCGACGGCTGCTCGGGCGGGATCGACCGCTTCCTGACCATCACCTGGCCGTTGCTCGGGCCGACGACGATGTTCGTGGTGATCACGACGATGATCACCGCGTTCAAGATCTTCGACACAGTGGCGGTGATGACGCGCGGCGGCCCGGTCGGGTCGACCGAGGTGCTGCTCTACAACATCTATCTCGAAGGCTTTCAGTACTTCCACACCGGCTACGCTGCGGCGCTGACCTTCATCTTCCTCGCCTTCATCCTCGTCTTCTCGGCCGCGCAGACCTTCGCCCTCGACAAGAAGGTGCACTACTGATGTCGGCTAGCCCCCCCCTCGTCGCCACGGTCTCTTCCGCGCATTCGGCGGCGCGGCGTTTCCTCTCGCTCGTGCTGATCCATGGCGTGCTGATCGCCGGGGCGCTGTTCATGCTGGCGCCGTTCATCTGGATGCTGGTCACCTCGATCAAGCCGCCAGCGGAGATATTCAGCGCCGAGATCGCGCTCTGGCCGAAGCAGTTCTACGGCGTCGAGAACTACCGCTTCGCCATGGAGAAGGCGCCGCTGCTGCGCTTCGCATTGAACGGCGTCATCCTCTGCGCCGGCATCCTCGTGGTGCAGCTCTTGGTCGCGATCCCCTGTGCCTATGCGCTGGCCAAGCTCGATTTCCCCGGGCGCAACCTGCTCTTCGTCCTCGTGCTGCTCGGCCTCTGCATCCCCGTGCAGGTGCCGGCGATGCCGCTCTATATCGGCCTCGCCCAGCTCGGCCTGCTCAACACCTATTTTGCGATGATGGTGCCGTTCTTCCTCTCGGTCTTCGCCATCTTCCTGTTCCGCCAGTTCTTCCGCAGCTTCCCCGACGACATCATCAACGCCGCCCGGCTCGACGGGATGAGCGAGTTCGAGATCGTCTGGCGCATCGTCACGCCGAGCGCCTGGCCGGCGATCGCCGCCTTCGCGGTGTTCTCGATCGTGGCGCACTGGAACGATCTCTACTGGCCGCTGATCGTCATCTCCGACGCCAAGCTCGCGCCGCCGCCGCTCGGGATGATGTTCTTCGCCGATGCCGAGACCGGCTCGAACTACGGCGCGCTGACCGCTGCGGCGACGATCCTGACCGCGCCGCTCGTTCTCGCCTTCCTGATCGCGCGGCGCCGATTCATCGACGGCATCACAATGACCGGCGTCAAATAAGCCGACCCCTCGAAACGCCTGAGCCTAAAGAAAACTCTATCCTCTCAAGGAGATCACCGATGAAAGCTTTCGGTAGAACCCTGGCCGCCGCAGCGTTCGCGCTGGCTGCCTCCACGGCGGCGCGCGCCCAGGAGGTCACGCTCGACGTGCTCTATGCCTTCCCGGCCTTCGCCAAGTTCCACGAGCCGATCGCCGCGGAGTTCATGAAGAAGAACCCGGGCATCAAGATCAATTTCCGGGCCCCGGCGGCGAGCTATGACGAAGGGCATCAGGCGATGCTGCGCTCCTCCGTCACCAACCAGCTGCCGGACGTCTATTATTCCGGCTTCCATTTGCTGACCGAGCTGGTCGAGACGCTCGACAAGCGCAAGCAGGTCGTCGATCTCGGTGAACTGCTCAAGGCTGAGCCGGAAGCCTGGCGTAAGGCCAACTACTCGGATGCGCTGCTCTCGCTCGGGCAGGTCGGCAGCAAGCAGGCGGGCCTCGCCTTCAACGCCTCGACCCCGCTGATGTATTTCAACGCCGAGCTGGTGAAGAAGGCCGGCGGCGATCCCGAGAAGATGCCCGACAACTGGGCCGACACGATCGCCCTCGCCAAGAAGATCCGTACCGCCGATGTCGCCGGTCTCGCCTACAATATCCATGACTGGCCGGACGACTGGCTCTGGCGCGGCATCGTCCAGCAGGGCGGCCATACCCTGCTCGACGCCAGCGGCAAGAAGGTCGCCTTCGGCGGCGATGTCGGCCTGAAGGCGCTGGAGACGCTGCGCAGCCTCGTCACGGAAGACGGCATGCCGCTGATCGACTGGGACCAGTCGCGCCAGCAGTTCATCGCCGGCAAGATCGGCATCTTCTTCGACACGCCGGCCCGCCTGCGCCAGGTCACCGACCTTATCGGCGAGCGCTTCACCCTGAAGACCGCCCTCTTCCCAGTCGACGACAAGGCCAAGGGCACCCTGCCGACCGGCGGCAATGCGGCGATCATCACCGCCAAGGACCCGGCCAAGCAGAAGGCCGCCTGGGAATTCGTGAAGTTCGTCACCGGTCCGGAGGCTCAGAAGATCGTGGTCGAGACCTCGGGCTACATGCCGACCAATCTGCGCGCCGGCGAGGATGGCTTCCTTGGCCCGTTCTACAAGGACAACGCCAATTTCCGCACCATCAACGGCCAGGTGAACCGCGCCTCGCCCTGGCAGGGCTATCCGGGCGGCAACTCGGTCCGGATCTGGCGCCAGCAGCGCGAAGTCATCGCCGGCGTGATGCGCGGCGAGATCCAGCCCAAGGCCGGCATCGAACGCATGGTCTCCGAGACCGAAGCGCTGATGAAGTGAGCGTTTCGCGCTGACGCATTCGCACCCGCCGCCCGGCGTCCGCGCCGGGCGGCCTCGTCGTTTTCCTGCCTTGGACAAGCCCCGATGATCATCGCCCAGCTCAGCGATTTCCACGCCCGGCCACATGGCTGCCCGGCCTATGGCTTCGTCGACACTAATGCCGCGATCGAGGGCGCCGTCGACGCCGTGCTGGCGCTCGATCCGGCGCCGGACTGCGTGCTGGTCACCGGCGACCTCGCCGATTGCGGCCTCGCCGAGGAATACGCGATCGTCCGCGCGGCGCTACGACGCATCCCGATGCCGGTCTATGTCCTGCCGGGCAATCACGACCGGCGCGAGAGCTTCGCGTTGGCACTGGGCGCGGACTATGGATATCTGCCGAAGACCGGGTTCCTGCACTACACGATCGAGGATTTTCCGGTCCGACTGATCGGGTTGGACACGGTGATCGCTGGTGAGGATGGCGGCGAAATCTGCGCCGAGCGCGAGGCCTGGCTCACGAAACGCCTGCGCGAAGGGCAAGGGCGCCCGACGCTGATCTTCATGCATCACCCGCCCTTCGCCGTCGGCGTCGACGGCATGGACGTGATCCCCTGCCGCGTCTCCGCGAGCTTTTCCGCGCTGATCACCGATCACCCCGAGATCGAGCGCGTGCTCTGCGGCCATTATCACCGGCCGATCCAGCGGCGCTTCGCCGGCACGATCGGCTATGTCGCGCCAGGCACGGCCCATCAGGTTGCGCTCGATCTGCGTCCCGGCACGGAGAACTGGTTCATCATGGAGCCGCCAGCCTTTGCCGTGCATGCCTGGCGCCTGGAGACTGGCGTCGTCAGCCACCTCCAGGTGATCGGCGACTACGGTCCGCGCCGGCCCTTCGTGCTCGACCCGGCCTATCCCGGCAAGCCGCAGGTCGCCCATGTCTGAGCCCCGTCTACTCGCCTTGCTCGACCAGTCCGCCGCGATCGCGCGGCAGGCGGCCGAGCTGCTGGTCCGCATGCAGGACGGCGATCTCGCTGTCGCGCACAAGGACTTCCGCGATGTCGTGACGGCCGCCGATCTCGCTTCGGAACGGCTGATCATCGACGGTCTGCGGCAGCTGACGCCGGGAGCGGCGATCCTCTCGGAGGAGGCAGGCTTCTCTGGTTCCGAGACGGCGCCGCGCTGGATCATCGACCCGCTCGACGGCACGGTGAACTATGCCGGCGGCCTGCCCTGGTTCTCGGTGACCCTGGCCTATCAGGAGGATGGCCGCACGCTGCTCGGCCTGACGCATGCGCCGCTCGCCGGGCTCGTCGCGCATTATGTCGAAGGCGGCATCGCCACGGTCAACGACCGCCCGGCCGCCGTCTCGGCAACGGCGAGCCTGGCCGATGCCGTGGTCTCGATCTGCCTGACCTCGCATTACGCGCCGGAGGACCTGGAGCGGACCAACGCCGTCATCCGCCGGCTATCAGGCCTGTGCCGGGGTGTGCGTATCCTCGTTTCGGGCGGGCTAGAGATGTCGCTGGTCGCGGCCGGGCGCCTCGATGCCTTCATCGGGCTCAAGGCCGACATCGTCTCGCATGCTGCGGCGATACCGCTCGTGCGCGCCGCTGGCGGCAGGGTCACCACCGTCGCCGGCGTGGATTCGCGCGACGAAGACCTGGAAAAGGTCGTCAGCAACGGCCTGATCCATGACGAGCTGCTCGCGGCGATCCGAGCCGCCTGACGCTCCTCAGTGTAAGGCCAGCACGGCAGCCGCGGCCTGCTCATCGGTGATCAGCACCGAGGCGAGCTTGCCCTTCAGAGCGGCGGCGATGACGGCGGCCTTATTGCTGCCGCCAGACGCCAGGATCGCGGTCGGGATGCGCGTCAACGCCTCCAGCGGCAGCGCGATGGCGCGGCGGTTGATCGGGTGGTCGAGCGGCTTGCCGTCCTTGTCGATGAACTGGCCGAGCAGGTCGCCGACCGCGCCCTGGGCCGTCAGTTCGGCAATATCGAGATCGCGCGGCAAGCCATAGCGCACCAGCAACGAGCGCTCGCTCATGTCGCCGGCGCTGAGGATCGCGACGTCGGTGGCGCGGATGCGGGCGAACGCCTCCTCGAACACGTCCTGCGCCAGGATGGTGTCGCGCGATTGCGGCGTGCCGGCATAGATCGGGGCAGCCAGGTAATGGCACTGCGCCTGCCAGAGCCGGGCGAACTGGCTGGCGATCTCGAAGGTGTTGAGCTCGATGCCATAGGTCAGCCCACCCATCATCGAGGTGACGTCGAGCTCGCGGAACTGGCCGGGCCGGATATGCCGAATGGTCTCGCGCAGCGTGCTGCCCCAGCCGACGCCGAAGACGCCGGAGGGGCGCTCCTCGATGATCCGCGAGACGAACTCGCCGGCGGCCCGGCCGATCTGGGCCGGCACCTGCCCCGGATCATCGGGCGTGGGCACCACCACAGCATCCTGCAGTCCGAAGGTCTCGACCAGCGCGCGCTCCAGCCGGACGCAGCTTTCGAGCCGCGAATTGATGGTGATGTTGACGAGACCGCTGCCGCGCGCCTCGACCAGCAGCCGGTTGACCCGCAGCCGCGTCATCTTCAGCCGGTCGGCGATCTCCGCCTGGGTCAGCCCTTCCATGTAGTACAGCCAGGCGGCTCTCACCTGGGTCTGGGCGTCTTCCGGCATCGCGGGTCCTTATGTCGGGCTCTCGAGCGTTATATCGCGCCGGCCAGCCCCTACAACCAAGGGCTGCTGGACAGCTGTTTTCATCTTGACCGAAACCAATGTAAATAAGAGATTACATTTGTTAATCTGAGTGTCGATTGCGCCGGAGCGCCGTCCCGAAATGTCCCATGCCGTATTCCTGCATGCCGCCGGCGATGCACGCGTCGCGCCCTTCAATCTGCGTGAGGGCGTGCCCGGTGAAACGCTGATCGACGTCGCCGCCGTCGGGCTTTGCGGCAGCGACCTGCACTATTACAAAGATGGCGGCATCGGCTCGGCGGTGATCGCGGCGCCCTTCGTGCCCGGGCATGAGTTCAGCGGCTGGCTGACGGAGGATTTGCCCGCGCTCGGCCTGGCTCGCGGCTCGCTCGTCGCTGTCGATCCCAATCAGGCCTGCGGTCATTGCGAGCACTGCCGCGCGGGACATCCCAATCTTTGTCCCGAGGTCGTCTTCATCGGCGCGCCGCCCAATGATGGTGCGATGACCGAACGGATCTGGGTGCCGACGTCGCAGATCGTCCCGGTGCCGCAGCATTTCACCCCGAGCGATGCGGTCATGCTGGAGCCGCTCGGCGTCGCCATCCACGCCGTCGACCTGGCGAAGCCACGTCTGCTCGAGCGCGTCGCGCTGCTCGGCTGCGGACCGATCGGCCTGCTGATCCTGCAGGTGCTGCGGACGGTCGGTGTCGGCGAGATCCTGGTCTGCGATCCGCAACCGCATCGGCGTGCCCTGGCGCTGAAGCTGGGCGCCAGCAAGGCCGGCGAGAGCGTCGCCGACATCGCAAAATGGACCGATGAAGGACTGCCTCTGGTGATCGAGGCGACCAATGCGCCGGAAGGGTTTCGCGACGCCGTGCGCGCCGCGCGAATCGGCGGGCGGATCGTGCTGGTCGGCATCCCCGATGGCGACAGCTATGTCATCCCGGCGGCAGAGGCACGCCGGCGCGGGCTGACGATCAAGTTCTCGCGCCGCATGGGCCATGTCTATCCACGCGCGATCGAGCTGGTGGCGCTCGGCAAGGTCGATGTCGAAGCGGTCGTCAGCCACCGTTTCGGCCTGGATGAAGGGCCGGAAGCCTTCCGTCGCCATGCCGCCAACGAAGCGGGTATGGTCAAGAGCCTGATCTATCCCAGCGGCCCGGCGGCGCGCCGGCGCTGACTGCCACATTGCACCAGCGATGGCCGCCATGAGCTATATCGGCATCGATCTCGGCACGTCCTCGGTCAAGGCCGTCCTGGTCGATGATCGACAGCGCGTGCTCGCCAGCGCTACGACTGAACTTTCTTTGCAGCGGCCGCGGCCACTCTGGTCGGAGCAGGCCCCGGCGGACTGGGTCAGCGCGACATTGGCGGCCTTGGGGCGGTTGCGCGATGCCGACTTCCCCGCCTTTAGCGCCTGCCGTGGCATCGGCTTGTCCGGACAGATGCATGGCGCCGTCCTTCTCGACGATGCAGACCAGCCGCTGCGGCCTTGCATTCTCTGGAACGATGGCCGCTCGGCTGCCGAATGCGCCGAGCTGGAAGCGGCCGAGCCGGCTTCCCGCGCGATCACCGGCAACATCGCCATGCCGGGCTTCACCGCGCCGAAGCTCGCCTGGGTCCGCCGTCACGAGCCGGAGATCTTCCGAAGAACACGCAAGGTCCTGCTGCCGAAGGCCTATCTCAGGCTCTTCCTGACCGGCGAGACGATCGAGGAGATGTCGGATGCATCCGGCACGCTCTGGCTCGATGTCGGCGCCCGCGACTGGTCCGACCGGATGCTGGCGGCGACGGAACTCGATCGCAGCCAGATGCCGGCGCTCGTCGAAGGCTCGCAGCCCGCCGGGCGGATGCGTGCCGAACTCAGCCGCGAGCTCGGCTTCGATGCGCCACCGCTTTTTGCCGGCGGGGCGGGCGACAACGCCGCCGGCGCCATTGGCCTCGGCGCGATCGAGCCGGGCGACTGCTTCCTGTCGCTCGGGACCTCCGGGGTGCTCTGGCGCACGACGGAGAGGTTCGAAGCGCGGGCCGAGCGTGCCGTGCATGCTTTCTGTCATGCCCTGCCGGATCGCTGGCATCAGATGTCGGTGCATCTCTCGGCGGCAGCGTGCCTGCGCTGGTGGGCTGGAATCGTCGGCTGCGACGAGGCTGCTCTGCTGGCGCCGCTCGGTAGCCGCGCCAGCCGGCCGGTCTCGACGCTGTTCACACCCTATCTCTCCGGCGAGCGCACCCCTCACAACGACCCGCAGATGCTGGGCAGCTTCACCCGCCTGGCGCACGAGACCGATCGGGAGGCGATGACCCAGGCCGTGATGGAGGGCGTCGCCTTCGCTTTCCGTGATGGCAAGCTTGCGCTCGAAGGCGCGGGCGCTGCGATCGATCGGGCACTGGTCATCGGAGGCGGCTCGCGCTCCGATCTGTGGCTGTCGATCCTCGCCAATGTGCTCGGCATTCCGCTCGAGCGTCACGCCGACGGAGACCACGGCGCGGCCTTCGGTGCGGCGCGACTGGCGCGGCTCGCCTGCACGGGCGAACCTGTTCGCGACATCTGCGGGAAGCCGGCCGGCGAGGCGCGGCGCTTCGATCCCGACCCCGATCACGTTTCCGCCTATGACCGGCACTACCTGATCTGGCAGCAGGGCGCTCGCGACAGCCAGGGACTCCGCTGATCGGTGGGTTTGACAGGAATTCGAGCAGATGTTCTTTATAGGAGCATCTGATCGATTTTTGTTGACTCCATGCCCCACCACCCCCGCCAGTTCGACCTCGTCATCCTCGATTGCGACGGCGTGCTCGTCGACAGCGAAACCATCAGCTGCCGGATTCTGGCCGAGCTTCTCTCGCCGCTCGATCCCGATTACGATCTGCCCCATGTGATGCGGCGCTATCTCGGGCGGCCGGCGAGCGCGGTGATCGGGGACTATGAGCGAATGACGGGCCGTCCCGCCCCCGAAAGCTTCACGCGGGATTGGCGCGCCCGGTTGTTTTCGGCCTTCCGGGCGGATCTGCAGGCGATCGCCGGCGTGCGCGCCGCGGTCGAAGCCTTCGACGCCGATTATTGCGTCGCGTCCTCCAGCGACGAGGAGCGTATCGAGCTCTGCCTGCGCCAGGTCGAGCTCTGGGATCTGTTCGAGGGGCGGATCTTCAGCACGACGCGCGTGAAGCGGGGCAAGCCCGCACCCGATCTCTTCCTGCTCGCGGCATCAGAGCGCGGCGTCGCGCCGGGGCGCTGCCTCGTCATCGAGGATAGCGTCAGCGGCGTGAAGGCGGCCAAGGCCGCGGGCATGACCGCATTCGGGCTCGCGGCCGGCAGCCATTTCGCGGTGCTAGATCAGCGCGACGCCCTGATGGAAGCCGGAGCCGACCGATTGCTCGGATCCTGGCGCGAATTGGCGATGCAGGAAGCGGATTGACGGCATGGCCGACGCAGACAATGCCCGCCTCGACGACGCGGCCCGCGCTGGCTGGCTCTACTACATCGCCGGCAGGACCCAGGAAGACATCGCCCAGATCCTGAACATCTCGCGGCCGGCGGCGCAGCGCCTCGTCTCGCTCTGCCGAACCGAGGGGCTGATCAGCTTCAGGATGAACCATCCGATCGCCGACTGCATGGATCTTGCGGCACGCCTGCGCGATCGCTTCGAGTTGCAGCATTGCGATATCGCCCCGGCCGACGGCTCGTCCGAGACAGCCGCCTCCGGCGTAGCCTCCCTCGGCGGCCTGCTGATCGAGCGCTGGCTGCGCTCGCGCAAGTCGCTGGTGATGGCGCTCGGCACGGGCCGCTCGATGCGCGCCAGCATCGAGCGCGTTTCGCCGATGTCCTGCCCGCTGCATCGGCTGGTCTCGCTCGTCGGCACGATCTCGCCGGACGGCTCGGCGAGCCGGTTCGACACGCTGGTCAAGCTGGCCGAGATCACCAAGGCCCAGCATTTCCCGATGCCGCTGCCGCTTTATGTCTCGAGCGCGGAAGAGCGGGCGCAATTGATCGAGATCGAGTCGGTCCGGCGGATTCGCGCCATCGCCAGCGAGGCCGATCTCTGGCTGATGGGCATCAGCCAGATCGGCGACGATGCGGTGCTCTATCGCGACGGCTTCATGACCCGCAGTGAATTGCTCGAGCTGGTCCGCGCCGGAGCCGTCGGCGAAGTGACCGGCTGGGCGTTCGATGCCGAGGGCCGAATCCTCGACCAGGGCCTGAACCAGCGCGTCACCAGCGTGCCGCCGGAGCCGGGCAGCGACCGATTGCGCATCTGCATTGCTCACGGCACCGCGAAGGTGGCGCCGCTGCGCGCCGCCCTCGCCGGCCGCATCGTCAACGGCCTGATCACAGACGAAGACACCGCGCGCGCCCTCCTGGCCGACTGAGCACTCCCTCCACCCCGATCGACCTGGTGCCGGCACGCCCGCTCGCGCCGTCATCGCCCTGTCATGGCCGGTTGACATAGAAGGGCGATGTGCGAGCATATGCTTCAACAAAGAGCATATGCTCGCACAACTTCACGAGGGAGGCTTTCATGCGACCTATCCATGCGGTGCTGGCGGGTGCGGGTGCCCTGCTGCTGGCCGGCCTGTCGACGGCCCAGGCAGCGACCGAGATCGAATTCTGGCACGCGATGAGCGGCGCCCTCGGCGAGCGCGTCGACGAGGTCGTAAAGAAGTTCAACGACTCGCAGAAGGAGTATGTCGTCAAGGCAATCGCCAAGGGCACCTATGACGAGGTGCTGAACGGCACGATCGCCGCCTACCGGGCCAAGCGCCAGCCGGAGATCGTCCAGTCGAACGAGCGTTCCTTCCTGACCATGGTCAATTCCGGGGCGATCGTCCCGACGGCCGAGCTGATGGCCGAGCAGGGCTACAAGGTCGACTGGTCGAACTTCATCAAGCCGGTGGTCAGCTACTACGCGATAAACGGCAAGCTGCAGGCGATGCCGTTCAATTCCTCAACGCCGATCCTGTTCTACAATCGCGACCATTTCAAAGCGGCCGGCTTCGACAAGCCCGGCGCAACCTGGCAGGAGCTCGAGCCGCAGCTCGATGCGATCAAGGCCAAGGGCGTCTCGAAATGCGCGATGGTGCTGCCCGGCGACTATGAATGGAGCTTCCTCGAGAACTACAGCGCGGTGAACGACATCCCGTATGCGACCAGGCGCAACGGCCTGGACGGGCTCGACGCCACCTTCGTCTTCAACAAGGGCAAGCTCGTCGGCCAGGTCGAGCGCATGAAGCGCCTGGTCAGCTCGGGCGTGATGCAGATCGCCGGACAAGGCGTCATCCCGGTCCAGCTCTTCACCTCGGGCGAGTGCTCGACCATCATCGCTTCGACCGCCGCCCACGCCGCCGTGGTCGCCGCCGCCAAGTTCGACTGGAGCGCGACCGAGCTTCCCTATGAGCAGGGCGTGACGCCGAAGAACAGCGTCATCGGCGGTGCCGCGCTCTGGACCCTGAAGGGCCACACGCCGGAGAAGTACAAGGCGGTCGCCGCCTTCTATAATTTCCTGGCGCAGACCGACACGCAGGTCTGGTGGCATCAGGCCACGGGCTATGTGCCGGTGACGGTCGCCGCCTACGAGGCCGCCAAGGCGCAGGGCTACTACGACAAGAGCCCGACGCGGGCGATCGCCGTCGTCCAGCTGATGCGCGGCACGCCCAGCGACAATTCCCTTGGCTTCCGGATCGGCAACAGCAACCAGATCAATGTCGCGATCATGGAGGAGGTTTCGGCCGCCTTCCTCGGCCGCAAGCCGGTGCAGCAGGCGCTCGACGACGCAGTCAATCGCGGCAACGAAGCGCTGCGCCGCTACGAGCAGCTCAATGCTGGCAAGAAATAGCGAAGGCCTCGCGCTGACGGCCAACGCAGACGCGCGGCGTCTGCGTTGGCCGCTGCGGCGGCGAGCGGACGCTCCGATCAGGGGCGGCCAAGCGGAAAGCGGGCTGAAGCGCGCGCATTTCACCGGCAGCTGGCTGCCCTTCTGGCTGTTGGCGCCGCAGCTCTTCATCCTGCTGCTGTTCTTCTTCATCCCCTCGGTGCGGGCGCTGCTCCAGGCCTTCCAGCTCACCGACCCGTTCGGCGCGACGACGCAATGGGTCGGCTTCCAGAATTTCGAGCGTCTCTTCCGCAGCGGCGTCTACTGGTCGTCCGTGCAGGTGACGCTGCTCTTCACGCTCGCACAGAACATCCTGACCCTGTCGGTCGCGCTTGTGCTCGCCTTCGCGACCAACCATATCGCGCGCGGCCGCGGCGCTTACCGCACCATCCTGCTGCTGCCCTATGCGATCGCACCCGCAATCGCCGGCATCATGCTGGCCTTCCTGTTCAACCCGCGTGTCGGCCCGGTCGCGCAGATGCTGCAGGGACTGGGCTTCGACTGGGACCCGAACCGCAATTCGGGCCATGCGCTGGCGCTGATCGTCATGGCCGCCTCGTGGAAGCACATCTGCTACAACTACATCTTCCTCGTTGCGGCCCTGCTTTCCGTGCCGCGATCGATCCTGGAATCGGCCTATCTCGACGGAGCCGGGCCGATCCAGCGCTTCCTGCGCATCTGCCTGCCGATGATCTCGCCGACCCTGTTTTTCCTGGTGGTGATCAACTTCGTCTATGGCCTGTTCGAGACCTTTGCGATCGTCGATGCGACGACCCGCGGCGGACCGGCGGGCTCCACCTCGATCCTGGTCTACAAGGTCTATCAGGACGGTTTCGTCACGCTCGATCTCGGCTCCTCGGCGGCGCAATCGGTCGTGCTGATGGCGCTGGCGCTCGCGCTCACCTTTGCGCAATTCCGTTTCATCGAGCGGCGCGTGAACTACAGCGTCTAGGAGGCGACATGAACGAGCGCACGCCCGTCCTCGACTTCGCCTGCCACGCCATCCTGGTGGTAGGCGCGGCGATCGTCTGCCTGCCGATCTACTTCGTCTTCGTCACCGGCTCGCAGTCGCAGCAGGAGATCATGCAGGTCCCGCTCTCCTGGCTGCCGGGCGACCAGTTCCTCGCGAACATGCAGACCGTGCTGAGCAGCGCGAAATTCGGCAAGCTGCTGCTCAATTCCTTCGTCGTGGCCTGCGGCATCACGCTCGGCAAGCTGGCGGTCTCGCTGATCGCCGCCTTCGCCGTCACCTATTTTCGCTTTCCGTTCCGGCTGACGGCGTTCTGGCTGATCTTCATGTCGCTGATGCTGCCGATCGAGGTGCGGATCGTGCCGACCTATGAATCGGCCGCCAATGTCGCACTGCCGCTCAACATCCTCGGCGGCTGGCTGGGCTGGCAGGCGCTGATCGATCTCGACTGGAATCTGGTCAACACCTATTCCGGCCTGATCCTGCCATTGATCGCCTCGGCGACTGCGACCTTCCTGTTCCGGCAGTTCTTCCTGACCTTGCCGGACGAGCTCTGCGAGGCCGCGCGCATCGACGGCGCCAGCCCGTGGCAATTCTTCCGCCTGATCCTGCTGCCGCTATCGCGCTCCAACATCGTGGCGCTGGCGATCATCCTCTTCCTGATGGGCTGGAACCAGTATCTCTGGCCGCTCCTCCTCACCACCGATCCCGACATGGCGACCGCCGTGATCGGGCTGAAGAAACTGATGCCGCAAAGCGACTCGCTGCCGACCTGGCATGTGCTGATGAACGCGGCCTTCCTCACCATGCTGCCGCCGACCATCGTGATCCTGCTGCTCCAGCGCTGGTTCGTGAAGGGGCTGGTCGACAGCGGCAAATAACCAACGCACCTCTCTGACGACGGGATTTCGACCATGCGGATCATCGGGCATCGCGGCGCGCGCAACCTCTGGGCCGAGAACAGCCTCTCCGGCTTCAGGAACACCCGCGACCTCAAGGTCGATGCGGTCGAGCTCGACGTGCATCTGTCCAGCGATGGCGAGATCATGGTGATCCACGACCCGCTGCTTGACCGCACCACTGATCACAAGGGGCCGATCGACAGGCTCGACCGCGAGGCACTGCGCAAGGTCAGGCTGCGCGACACGCTCGGCGAGACGATCCCGACCTTGCCTGCCGTGCTTGACGTCTTCGGTCCCACCGGGATCGAGCTCGAGATCGAGATGAAGATGAACGCCTTCGGCAGCCCCTATCCCGGCCTGCTCGACAAGGTCATCGCGCTGGTCGAGGAACGCGGGCTGTCCTCGCGCGTGGTGCTGACCTGCTTCGTGCCAGAGGTGATCGAGGAGATCAGGGCAAAGGCGCCCCAGATGCGCCGTCTCGCCTCGGTCGACCGGCGCTCCTGCGAAGCCTATGGCGGGATCGAGCGGACGCTGAAGCGGTTCGTTGATCTCGGTTGCATCATCGCTGTCGAGCAATCGCTGCTGCGCCTCACGCTCGACCAGGCGCTCGGCATCGTCGGGCGCGAGCGCCTCGGCGTCTGGGTGCCGAACACGGTCGGCGACATCGACTTCTGGCTCGGCCAGCCCGTTTCGCAGATCACCAGCGACCGGCCGGATCTCGTCATCCAGTCGGTCGCCGCCCGGGCCAGGTAACGCCGATGGCGGCCAGGCTCTCGCGTGCGACGCTATCTGCCATCGCCAGTCCTGTCGCGGTGCCCAGCTACCAGCCGGAGCAGCTCTCGCCCGGCATCGTCCATATCGGCGTCGGCAATTTCCACCGGGCGCATCAGGCTGTTTATCTCGACGAGCTCTTCGAGCAAGGCCTCGATCGCGACTGGGCACTGATCGGCACCGGAGTGCGTGAGAGCGACGCCGAGATGCGCGCCGATCTTGCGGCGCAGGATTTCCTGACCACCGTCGTGGCGCAGGAGGCCTCGTCCTCGCAGGCGCGCATCATCGCGCCGATGCTCGATTTCGTTGCGCCAGGAGAGACCGACGCTGTCCTCGCGCAGCTCGTCGATCCACGCACCCGCATCGTCTCGCTGACCGTCACCGAGGGTGGCTATTACCTCGATCCCGCGACGCAGGCCTTCGCTGCGGAGCACCCCGACATCGTCGCCGATGCGAGCGATCGGCTGCGCCGTCCGAAGACGGCCTTCGGTCTTATCGCCGCCGCGCTGTTGCAGCGTCGCGCCATCGGCATCGCGCCCTTCACGGTGATGTCCTGCGACAACCTCCCAGGCAACGGGCATGTCGCCGAGGCTAGCGTCGCTGGGCTCGTCGAACTGGTCAACCATTCCGACGCCGCCTGGATCAGGGAGAACGTCGCGTTTCCGAACGGAATGGTCGACCGGATCACGCCGGCGACCACGCAACGCGAGCGCGACAAGCTGCGCGACGAGTTCGGCATCGAGGATCGCCGCCCGGTCTTCTGCGAGGACTTCCGGCAATGGGTGCTGGAGGACCGGTTCAGCGCCGGCAGGCCGAGGCTCGAGGAGGTTGGCGTCCAGTTCGTCGGGGATGTCGCGCCGTTCGAGCTGATGAAGCTGCGCATCCTCAATGGCGGCCATGCCGCGATCGCCTATCCGGCGGGCCTGCTCGACATCGCGTTCGTTCACGAGGCGATGCAGGATCCTCTGATCGCCCGCTTCCTGTCGATGCTGCTCGAAGCGGAGGTGATGCCGTTGATTCCACCCGTACCGGATACGGACCTCGGTGCTTACAAGCGGACGATCGAGCGGCGCTTCGCCAATCCGCAGATCGGCGACACGATCCGGCGTCTTTGCCTCGACGGCTCCAATCGCCAGCCGAAATTCATCCTGCCGACGATCCGCGATGCGCTGAAGGCCGGGCGCGCCATCGACGGGCTTGCGCTCGTCTGCGCCCTGTGGTGCCGCTACTGCTATGGCGAGACGGAGACCGGGCAGCCGATCGCGCCGAACGACCCGATCTGGCCGCGGCTGACGATGCAGGCGCGGCAGGCCCGGTTTGTGCCGGAAGCCTGGCTGGCGATGCAGGATATCTATGGCGACTTGGGAGACGACCAGCGCTTCCGGGAGGCGTTCAGCCGGGCATTGAAGAGAATCTGGGAGTTCGGCACCCGCCCGAGCATTGACCGCTATCTGGCCTCGCTCGGTTCGTGACAAGTACGGTTGGCCGACCGACCCAAGGCCTGCGCTCGGAAGCCTGATCGAAAGCCGCCACTTCCAAGGTCAGCTAATAGGCCATGATTGCAGTAGACGTTGCCGCAGCCGCCGACATGCTTCGCGAACGCGAAGCGAACACGCCCGAAGGGAAACTAGGCTGT
>PNLY01000017.1 GCA_013823325.1 Methylobacterium sp. | reverse complement strand
CAGAATGTCCTTCATGGCAGAACCGAACCTAGCGAGCCTCCGATCCATCCCCATAGGATCAGGCCGCTTTGCAAGTCTTCCGAAACCGTGCATTTTTGCAAAATTGCGAAGAAGGCAAATTTGCAAAATGAAGCGCAAGGTGTTTGCTGGCCCGGCTGTCCGCAGGCTGCGCGAGGAAGCCGGCTGGCCGCAGCAGCTCCTTGCCCGGAAGATCGGAATCTCGCCGAGCTACCTGAACCAGATCGAGCGATCGCAGCGGCCGCTCAGCGCCGCCGTGCTCGTCGAGCTGGCACGTGTCTTTCGCGTCGACATCTCGCAGATCTCGAACAGCGACGAGGATCGGCTGCTCGTCGATCTGCAGGATGCCCTCTCGGATCCCGCACTCGCCTATCCGCTCCTGCCTTCGACCGAATTGCAGGCTGCGATCCAGCATGCGCCGAACGTCGCCAAGGCCGTCATCCGCCTGCAGGCCGCCCACCGGGCGCTCGAAGACAAGTACCAGGCCTTGGACCAAACCCTCTCGCATTCGGAGGCGAGCCATCCGGCCGGCCCCGTTGCCTTCCCCTACGACGAAGTGCGCGACTTCTTTCACCGGATCGGGAACTATGTCGACGATCTGGACCGGCGGGCGGAGGCGACCTATGCGGAGCTCGGCACCGACACCTCCCAATTGCCCGACGCCCTGATCGACAGGCTCGAGCTGCGCCACCGGCTTTCGGTCAAGATCGAGCGGTCTTTCGGCATGGACCGGCCGATCCGGCAGTTCGACAGGGCCTCCCGAATCCTCCACATCGACGGCTGGGCCGACGCGTCCAGCCGGACCTTTGCGCTTGCGCACCAGCTCGCCTTGTTCGAGGCGCAGGACATGGCGGCCGAGGTTCTGACGCAGGCGAGCTTCCGTAGCGAAAGCGCCAACGCCGTCTGCTCCGTCGCTCTGGCCAATTACTTTGCCGGAGCCCTGATCCTGCCCTATCGGAAATTTCTGGATTCCGCCCGGCTGCACCGGCACGATCTCGGCATCCTGATGCACCTGTTCGGGGCAAGTCTCGAACAGGTCGCCCATCGCCTTTCCACATTGCAGCGGCCGGGGGCGCGCGGGATTCCGTTCTATTTCCTGCGGATCGACCGGGCGGGAAACATCACCAAGCGTCACAGCGCGACGCGCCTGCGTTTTGCACGCTATGGCGGAGCCTGCCCGCTCTGGAACGTGCACCAGGCCTTCGAAACGCCGGACCGCATGCTCGTGCAGATCGCCGAGATGCCCGACGGGACTCGCTATCTCTCGCTGGCGCAAGCCATCACCAAGGCGGGGATCGGCCATAGCGCAGCGCGGCGACGATACGCGATCGGCCTGGGCTGCGAGCTGGCCGATGCAGCGCAGCTCGTCTATGCCGACGAGCTGGATATCGAGAGCGTCAAGTCGATCGTCCATATCGGCACGAGTTGCCGTCTCTGCGAGCGGCATGATTGCTCGCAACGGGCTTTCCCGCCGGCGGGCGCATCGATCCGGATCGACGCGGATATTCGCGAAGCCGTGCCCTATCGGCTGGGCGATTGAACCGCCTCCGCAAGATCACGGAGGCGGTTGCGCGCTCAGCCGAGCATGATGTTGATGGTCTTCGCCTCGGTGTAGGAGAGCATCTCCTCGATGCCTTCCTCGCGGCCGACGCCGGAATTCTTCATTCCTCCGAAGGGGACGCCGAGGAAGTGGCTGGAGCAGCCATTGATCCATAGATGCCCCGAGCGGACGCGGCGGGCGACGTTCAGGGCGTCGCGGATGTCGTTGGTCCAGACCGCGCCGGTGAGGCCGTATTCGGTGCTGTTGGCGAGCGCGACCGCCTCGTCGACGGTCTTCCATTTGCCGACCGACAGGATCGGGCCGAACACCTCTTCCTGCCAGAGCCGCATGCCGGGCTTCATCTCGGCATAGACGGTCGGCTCGACCCAGAAGCCCTTCTCGAAGCCCTTGCCGGACGGGCGCTTCCCGCCGGTCATCAGGCGCGAGCCGTCATTGCGCGCCGTCTCGAAGAAGGACAGCACCTTCTCGTGCTGGACGCGCGAATTGACCGGGCCCATATCCGTGGCCGGGTCGGCGGGATCGCCAATCGTCAGCGCCGCGACACGCTCGACCACCCGCGCCAGCACCGCATCATGGATGTCCTCGTGCACAAGCAGGCGGCTGGTCGAGCCGCAGGACTGGCCCTGCCAGCTGAAGTTCATGCCGCGTACGGCCGCGGCGGCGATCACGTCCGGGTCCATGTCGGGGAAGGCGATCAGCGGGTTCTTGCCGCCGAGCTCGAGCGTCACATGCTTGACGGCGGTCTCGGCCGCTGCCCGCTGGATGGCGCGGCCGGTATCGGGCGAGCCGATGAAGGCGATGCGCTTGACGCCGGGATGGCGCACGATCGCGTCCCCCACCGTGGCGCCGGTTCCCGTCAGGATGTTGAAGACGCCGGGCGGCAGCATCTCCCGCGCGATCTCGGCCAGGACCATGGCCGAGAGCGGACTGGTCTCCGGCGGCTTGACGATGACGGCGTTGCCGGCGGCGAGCGCGGCCGCGGTGCGCGCCACGGCGAACATCAGGGGATGGTTGAAGGGCGCGATGCGCGCGACGACGCCGTATGGCTCGCGCAAGGTGATGTGCAGGTTCTCGGCCGTCGCCGGGATGGTCTCGCCTTTCAGCTCATGGATGAGGCCGGCATAGTAGTCGAGGCTCTCGACAGCCATGCCGACATCGCCGCGCATCGGCGTGATGGTGTTGCCGGTGTCGGCGACCTCGACATGCAGGATCTCCTCGGCACGGGCCTGAAGCGCCGCCCCGAAGGCCCGCAGGCGGGCGCCGCGCTGCGACGGCGTCAGCGCCGCCCAGGCCGGCCAGGCGGCCTCGGCCGCCGCGACGGCACGGTCGACGTCCTGTCTCGTGCCACGCGGCGAGCGGCCGATGACCTCTTCGGTCGCCGGATTGATCGAGTCGTCGAACGCGCCGCTGGAGCTGTGTACCAGCTCGCCACCGATCAGCATGCGGTCGAATGCAGTCACATGGGCCATGAGGATCGTTCCCGTGTTGTCCGGCCCGAACGGCCGCCGCGCTTCAATGGGTGACCATGCCGCCGTCGACATTGAGCAACTGGCCCGTCACCCAGCGTGCCTGCCGCGACAGGAGGAAGATGATCGCGTCGGCGATGTCGTCCGGACCGCCGGCCCGCTTCAGGCATTGCTGCTCGATCATCGCCGCCTTCTGCTCGGGCGTGACGGTGGCGCGCTCGATTTCGGTGAAGGTCGGCCCCGGGGTCAGGGTGTTGACGCGGACACCATGCGGGCCGAGCTCACGGGCCATGGCGCGGGAAAGGCCGAGGACGCCCGCCTTGGACGAGACGTAATGGGCGTAGTTCGCCCGGCCGAACAGGATCGTCGATGAGGCGATATTGACGACCGCGCCCTCGCCCGAGGCGACGAGCGGCTCGCGCGCCGCGCGCGTCATGTTGAAGACGCCCTTGAGGTTGACCGCCTGCACCCGGTCCCATTCGTCGCCGGGAATCTCCCAGAAGGGACGCATCGTCAGGGTCGAGAAGATCGAGGCGTTGTTGACGAGCCCGAAGACGCCGCCGAAGGCCTCCGTCGCGACGGCGACCGCCCGGCGGCAGCTCTCCTCGTCGGCGACATCGGTCTGCGCGAACAGGCGGCGCCCCGCGCCCGGCGCGTCCTCGCAGGCGACGGCCTCGCCCTTCTCGGCGTTCCAGTCGGCGATCAGCACGTCGATGCCTTCGGCCGCGAGGCCGAGCGCCAGGCGGCGCCCGATGCCCTGCGCGGCGCCGGTGACGATGACCGCGCCCTTGTCGGGATAGCGTTGCATGGCAGGTCCTTTGCTCAGGCGGCAGTGTCGCCGGCCAGTACGAGGGTGTTCAGCGATGCCTCGCCCTTGCGGACCACCTCGGCCTCGAGCAGGGAGCCGCAGTCCGGGCAGGCATGCTCGCGCAGCTCGAGCTTGGCATGGGTCCGCACATGCGGGCCGTAGCTTGCCGGATCGACGCAGCGGGTGATCGCGTGCCGCTTCCAGTCGCTCGTCGCGGCGCCGAGGTCGCAGCCGCAGCCGCAGGCGAAGCGGCCGGCCGCGATGCGCATCTCGCCGGAGCCGGCGATTCGTGCCGGCGTCCTGCCGCCGAGCCGGCGCTGGCGGATCGCCAGCCGGGCGGCCTCGGTCCTGGCGATGTCGACGCCGTCGGCCCCGATCACGACGCCGTATTGGCTGCGGGCCGCATCCGGGCTGACATGGCCGTTCACGACGTCACCCCGGACCGCTTCGGGATCGCGCTTCAGCGGATCGCCGTAGCCGCCGCCGCCCTGGAAGGCATAGCCGAGCGCGTCGCGGGCGGTGAGGCCGATACGGCCGGGCTTGGGTCCGAGCTGCTCGACCGCCTCGATGCCGAGCATGTCGTCAAGGTCCCCGGCGAGGCCCGCGATCAAGGCCGGATCGCCGGCATCGCGCAGGATGAAGTTACGCCCGCACGCGCCGGGCAGCCCGCCGAACTGCCCGATCGCGTTGGGCACTTCGACGCCGTGGCCGAGCATCATCGCCTGCAGGCCTTCCGTACCGTAGGGCACGATGGCGAGGGCAGTGCCGGCCCCGCCGCGCTGACGGCCGGGCCCGCCGGTATCGCGCACGAAGGAACGGAAGAGATAGAGGAACGGCCCGTTCGCCTCGTTGGCCTCGACATTGGCGATGGCCGGCCGCGGCACGCAGTAGTCGCCCGAGCCGTCGAGCCCATCATGGTCGGGGAAGGCTCCGCCGCCGCCGGCCGTCGAATCGAGCAGGAAGGTGCCGAAGGGCGCGCCGTCGCGGTCGCGGCCGGCGAGTGTCATCACCATCATGTGGCCCTTGGTGACGGCCTGGCCCTCGTTGCGCAGCTCCGGGCTCAGGGAGACCAGCCGCGACAAGGCCGCGACGACGACGTTCTGGACGATCCAGGCCGTCGAGATCGTGCCCGAGGAGACCGGCGCCGGCCAGGAGGCGTTGCAGAGGATGCCCTCCGGGGCAACGAACTCGACCGCGCGCATGATCCCCTCATTCCAGCGGATGCGCGGCGCGAGGATCGGCAGCAGGCCGGTCAGCGCGGCGCCGCGCATGCCCGAGGCCGTGCAGTTGATGAAGCCCGGCGCCTGCGGCGAGGTGCCGGTCATGTCGAGGGTCAGCCGGTCCCCCGTCTTGGTGGCCGTCACGCAGACCTGGTAGAGCACGTTCTCGTGGCCGTCATGCTCGATGTAGTCACGCGCCCGCACCACGCCGTCCGGCAAGGCGGACAGGACCTGGCGCAGTTGCCGCTCGGAGCTCGCGATCTCCGCGTGCATGATGGTCTCGACGGTCGCCCTGCCATAGCGGTCCATCAGCTCGACGAGGCGGCGGACCGCGACATTGTTCGCCGCGATCATCGCCTTCAGATCGAGGCCGAGCACATGCGGCAGGCGGGTCATGCCCATGATCATCTGCCAGAGGTCCTGGCGCAGGACGCCGCCTTCGACGAGCCTGATGCCCGGCAGCAGCATCGCCTCCTGCTGGATCTCGGTGGCGCCGATCGCCCAGGAGCCGAAGCTCATGCCGCCGACATCGAGCTGGTGCGCGCAGGAGCCCGCCCAGGCGACATGGCGTCCGTGGTGGAAGACCGGAGCGACGATCGACACATCCGGCTGATGGATCGCGCCGCGATAGGGGTCGTTGAGGATGAACATGTCACCCTCGCGGATGCCGGGATTGTCCGCGAAGTTCTCGTTGATCGAGCGGATGACCGAGGACATCGTGCCGGTGTGGAACAGCACCTGCGGCCCCATGGTGACGATCGAGCCGTCGGCGAGATAGAGGCCGTTGTTGAAGTCCGTGGCCTCGGTGACAACCGGCGAGCCGGAGACCGACTTCAGCGTGATCGCCTGCTCCTCGGTGATGGCCTGCAGCTTGTTGCGCACCACCTCGAAGGTGATCGGGTCGATGCCCTGTTCAGTCACGGCCATGGCCACCGTCCTCCCGCGTTTCGATGGTGATGTTGGAGTTGGCGTCGAGCCGGGCGATCTGCGCCGCCGCGACGAAGACGGAGGTCTCGGGATGCTCGATCACGGCCGGGCCTTCGATCGTGAAATCCACCGGCAGCTCGCGCCAGTTGTAGACGGCGCACTCCATGCGGCGTCCGACGACGGGCTCGAAGATCGAGCGCCGGCCGACCTGTGGGATGCCGCTCGGCGCACGCGGCGCGAGCTCGGGCCGGCGTGCCTTGCCGAAGGCCTCGACCCGGACATTGGTGAGCTCGATGCCGGCCTCGCGGAAGGCCGAGCCCTTGCCGTAGGTCTGCTCGTAGGTCTCTTCGAAGCGCCGCACGAGATCGGCGATCGCCGCTTCGCTTGCATCGCCGTCGCCGAGCGGAATGATCAGATCGTTGGTCTGGCGGCGATAGCGCAGGTCGGCGCTGCGGATCAGGCCGACATCGCCGGCGGCGACGCCTGCGCGCGTCATCGCATCCCGGCACTCGGTTTCCAGCTCGGCGAAGGCCTGTGCGATGCGGGCTGCGTCGAGCCCCTCGTTCAGCGGCCGGGCTCCGCCGCCGCCACGCATCAGCAGCGCCCGCTCGGTGGCGAACTGCAGATCGGCGGCCAGCGCGCCATAGGCCGAATGCGCCATCGACGTGACCGGCACCACCATCTTCGGCACACCGAGTTCCGCGCCATAGCCGGCGCAATGGACCGGGCCGGCGCCGCCATAGGCGAAGATGACGAAATCGCGCGGGTCGAAGCCGCGCCCGATCGTCACCTCGCGCAGCGTGTCCGCCATCTGCGCATCGATGATACGGCGGATGCCGGCCGCGGCCTGCTCGACGGAAAGAGCGAGCGGCGTGGCGATGTGCTGGTCGAGCGCGGCGATCGCCGCGGCCCGGTCCAGCTTCATCTTGCCGCCGAGGAAGCTGTCGGGGTCGATGATCCCGAGCGCCACGTCGGCATCGGTGACGGTCGGCAGCGTCCCTCCGCGCCCGTAGCAGGCGGGCCCGGGCCAGGCGCTCGCGCTGTCCGGGCCGACGCGGAGCTGGCCGTCCACCACGCGCGCTATGGAGCCGCCGCCCGCGCCGATCGCCCTGACTTCGATCATCGGCGTCGCGATGTGGAAGCCGCCGGCCTCGTGCTTGGTCGACATCAGCGGCTTGTCGTCGACGACGATGGCGACGTCGAAGGACGTGCCGCCCATGTCAGTGGTGATGATGTTGCGGTAGCCGAGCCGCTTGGCGAGATGGATCGAGCCCATGACGCCGCCGGTCGGGCCGGAGGTGACGAGCGTGACCGGCCGGCGGGCCGCTTCGGCGACGGGCATGACGCCGCCGGCCGAATTCAGGATCGAAAAGGCGCCCTTGAAGCCCTTGCGCCGTAGCATCTGCTCGATGCCGTCGAGATAGGAGACGACTTTCGGAGCGAGGTAGGAGTTGAGGGCCGCAGTCGCGGTACGCTCGTATTCGCCGAGGACCGGAGCGATCTCGCTCGACAGGCTGACATAGGCGCCCGGCGCTTCCTCGCGAATGATCCGCGCCGCGATCCGTTCGTGCGCGGGATTTCTGAACGACCAGAGAAAGGCCACGGCGAAGGTCTGCACGCCTTCGGCGACGAGGGAGCGGGCTGAAGCGCGCAATTCGGCCTCGTCGAGCGCGACCAGCACCGTGCCGGCATGGTCGAGGCGCTCGCGAACCTCGCGCACCAGGTGGCGCGGGACGATCGGCTCCGGATAGCGGCGGCGGGAATACCAGCCGAGCCGGTCGGCCGGGACGCCGGCGGTGAAGCCCATGAGTCGCTGGATCGCCAGCGTGTCGCCGAAGCCGCGCGTGGCGATGAGCCCGGTCCGGGCGCCGTCGCGCTCGATGACGGCGTTCGTCGCCTGCGTCGTGCCATGGCCGAAGGCGACCACCCTGGCGAGCAGTTCCTCGCCGGTCATGCCGCGCTGGCGGGCGGCATCCTCGACGGCGTTGAAGACGCCGACCTCGAGCTCGCCCGGCGTCGACAGCGCCTTCGTCGTCACCAGCGCCCCGTTCTCGTCCAGCATGACGAGATCGGTGAAGGTGCCGCCGATATCCACGCCCAGAAACATGGCTTCCTCCCTTGAGGTCTCGCGAACGCGTTATCGGGCGAACGCAGGCCATGGCCGCGCCGGAACCGTCGGTTCGTCGGGAAATCCCTTTCGCCTCCGCAGGCAGGGCGGATTGCGAATGTCGGGAGCCTAAGGCCTGGTCGGACCTGCAATCCAATATATAATTCGAAGAAATATATAAGGATCTGACTATGGATTGAGTACCGGGTGGAGCCGGTCCGGAGCGGTATCTTGGTCAGGCCGGCGTCAGAATGCCCGGCGGATGGTCGTCGACGGCGGCCGTGCGCACGAAGTCGACGAGCCGCGCCTGGAAACCGGAGAAGCTCTTGCCGCGCCTGTGGACGAGGAAGACGGGCACCGGCAAGTCGATCTCCGGGGTCGCGACCCGGCGCAGCAGGCCGCGAGCGAGCTCATCGCGGACCGACGTCTCCATGACGAAGGCGACTCCGGCGCCGCTGCGCACCGCCTGCTTGATCGCCTCGGGATGACCGAACTCCAGCAACACGCGCCGGTTGACGATGCCATGCGCGTGAAGGCCGTCCTCTTCGGCCTCGCGGCGTACCTGGTTGCGCGGGGAGGAGACGAAAGGCAGCGCTTCGATCTCCTGCGGCGTGGCCGTGTCGCCGACAGAGCTATCGTCGCGGGCCGCGACGAGCACCAGCCGTTCCGTCCACAGGCGCTCGACATTCAGGCCGTCGACGTCATGCCGCGGATCGAGGATGCAGACCCCGAAATCGCAGGTTCCGTCGCGCACCGCTGCGGTGACAAGCTGCGGATTCGACACCTGCACGGTGATGCCGCCATTCGGGTTGAGACGTCGGAACGCGGTGAACAGGGGCGGCAGGACATAGGACGCGACGGTCATCGAGGCTGCGACCACGGCGCTGCCCAGCTCGCCATCGATGGCCAGATCGAGCTCGCGCTCCAGTTCATGGGTTCGCGTGATGATGTCGCTGGCCCATTTATGGACGCGCTCGCCGGCGAGCGTCAGAACCAGCCGACGCCCGCTGCGTTCGAACAGCCTGACCCCGAGCTTCTCCTCCAGAAAGCGCAGATGCGCGGTCACGACCGGCTGTGCCACCCGCATCCGCTCGGCGACGCGGGTGACGCTCTGCAACTCGCAGACCAGGCAGAAGACCTCGAGTTTGTGCAGGGTAGCCTGAGATGCGAGCACGCGCTCCACGGTGTCTTCCTCGCCAGGCCGAATCCGGTGCTGATCGGCTACTCTTGTCGCAGAGGAAAAGGGTAGTCGAAAAGGCGGATAACGACACTCGACCCCGCGGCCAGCGGCGATGCGCCCAGGCTCGCCATGCCGCGCATCGCGTCAGGCCCCATGCAGGCAAATGAGCGGCCGGAAGTCAGACGCGCCGCGACGTGTAGCAGCTTCGGCGCCGCCGCTCAGGGTGACGCCTGCGCCTGCCGGTTCGCGCGCAGCACCTCGCGCGGCAGCGCGCCGGTCTGCCGCTCGACCATGCGATGCACGACCGGCGGCTCGGGCCCGATATGCAGCCCCCTCACCCGGTCGCCGATGTCGGCGTCGGCCTGGGTGGCGCGCTGGGCCTGGCGGACATATTCGACCCAGGTCGGGCTGTCGTAGCGCTCGATCCAGAGTTCGGCATCGGTCAGGTCGCGCAGCAGCGACCAGTGGCGGGCGCCGTCCCGGCGGCGGATGCGCCGGCGCTCCTCCATCGCCTTCAGGAACTCGACCACGTCCTCCTGCCGGATTCGCCATTCGATGGTGACGAAGACCGGGCCGCTGCGCGGCTCGATATCGACCGCGACCGTCGGCTCGCGCCAGCGGCTGAGCGGGTCGAGATTGAGCGCCTCGAGCGGGGGCAGCCGATAGCGCAGCCCGGCGGCAGCGCCGAAGACGAGCGCGGCCGCCGCCGCGTACAGGGCGCCGGCCGGGCCGGAATGGAGGGTCACCCAGCCCCAGGCCCAGCTGCCCGCGGCCATGCCGCCGAAGGCCGCCATCTGATAGAGCGCAAGGGCGCGCCCGACCACCCAGCGCGGTGCCGACAACTGTACCGTCGAATTGAAGGTTGAGAGCGCCAGCACCCAGCAGGCGCCGCCGACAGCGAGCGCCGGCATGGTGAGCCACAGGGTCCGGCTCAGGCCCACCACCAGGGCCGCAGCCGCATAGGCCAGGAAGGTCAGGCGCACCAGGGTCTCGGTGCTGAAACGACCGCGCAGCCGGCCGCTGACGAAGGCTCCGGCGACCGCGCCGACGCCGAAGGCCCCCAGCAGGATGCCGTATGTCAGCGGGCCGCCGCGCACGAGGTCGCGTGCGACCAGCGGCATCAAGGCGAGACCGACGATGCCGCCGAAGCCGAAGAGGGAGGCGCGCAGGATGACGGCGCGGATATTGGGTGACATCGCGACATAGCGGAGACCGGCGCCCATCGCGAGCAGGAACGTCTCGCGCGGCAGCACGCGCTCGACGCGCGGCGGCTGCCAGCGGGCCAGCACGACGAGCAGGCCGATATAGCTGAAGGCGTTGACGATGAAGGCCGCGACCGCGCCGAAGGCGGCGACGATGGCGCCGCCGATCGCCGGGCCGACGCTGCGAGCGATGTTGAAGGCGACGCTGTTCAAGGTCACCGCCGCCGGCACCTCGGGTCGCGGCACCATGTCGCCGACCGAGGACTGCCAGGCCGGGTTGTTCAGCGCATTGCCGCAACCGAGCAGGAAGGTGAGTCCGAGCAGGAGCCAGGGCGAGAGCAGCCCATGCCAGGCGAAGACCGCCAGCATGATCGAAACGGTGAGCATGAAGCTCTGCGCCGTCAGCAGGATGCGGCGGCGGTCGTAATTGTCGGCGATCGCGCCGGCGGCGAGCGAGAACATCATCACCGGCAATGTGGTTGAGGCCTGGACGAGCGCGACCATGTCCGGCGAATCGGAGAGCGAGGTCATCAGCCAGGCGGCGCCGACCATCTGGACGAGGCCACCGAAGTTCGAGACGAGGCTTGCGATCCAGACCGCACGGAAGATCGGCTGGCGCAACGGCGCGAAAACCGAATAGCGGCCCGTGGGAGGCGTCAGGCCCTCGGCGGCGAGGTCGGCTTCGGCGGTCTCGGCTGTAGTCTGCGTGGCGGGCTCTTGCGGCATGTCACAGTTAGAGCATCCCGGCGGGCGATGGGAAGCTGCGCTTGGCCATTGTCCGCCATCGGCATCGCCAAATGTCCCTGCACCGAGCCATGCCGGCCCAAGCGCCGGGCCACTCCCGCATCGCAGCCCTGCCAACCGCTTGACATCAAGGCCGATTGGCTCGTAGCGTATCAAATAATAAAATATCATTTCATTATTTGAAATGACAAGCAGGAAACGCCCTTTGTCCATGGATCGGCCAAGAGAGTCGGGAAAGCCCGCGCCCGCCGGCACCAGCACGCTCGATCTCGCGCTTCACGCGGTCGAGTATCTGGTGCGGCAGAGCCGCCCTGCTTCGCTTGCCCAGATCGCCGAGGCGCTCTCCGCCTCGAAGGCGACGATCTATCGCCACCTGGTGACGCTGCAGCGCCATGGCTTCGTCCGGCAGGAGGCCGAGACCGGCCGCTATGAAGCCGGGATCAAGCTGATGGTGCTGGGCGAGGCCCTCCGGCAGCGCTTCGACATCGTCTCGGCGGCGCGCGAAGAGCTGATGACGCTTCGCGACCGCAGTGGCCAGGCCGTCACGCTCTGCGACGTGATCGACGAGGAGCTGATCGTCCTCGAGCTGATCCAGGGCCGCACGATGATCGAATTCGCCATGCGGCCGGGCACGCGCCTCGCCTTTCACGCCAGCGCGCATGGCAAGATCTGGCTCGCCTTCGGCTCGCCGGAGCGTCGTCAGGCCGTCGCCGGCGGCAAGCTGGAGGCATGGACGCCGCAGACGATCGTCTCCGGCGAGGCGCTGCTGGCGGAGATCGCGCTCGTTCGCGAGCGCGGCTGGGCGACGGCGCCCGATCAGGTGATCACCGGCGTCAACACGCTGGCGGCCCCCGTCTTCGACCATCGCAAGGCACTGGTCGGCTCGATCGCCATCGTCGGCGCGACGCAGTTCATTCCGCCCGTTCCCGATCCCGAACAGATCCGTGAAGTCGTCAGCAGCGCCGCCCGCATCTCGCGCGGCTTGACCTGGAAAGACTAAAGAGCATGACCTATTCGCTGGCCGTCGACATCGGCGGCACCTTCACCGACATCGTCCTGCGCGATTCCCGCGGCGGCCTCAGCGTCGACAAGACGCTGACGACGCATCACGACCTGCTGGAGGGCTTCTTCCGGGGCGTCGATTCCGTGCTCGGCAAAGCCGGCATCGGCGCGGGCGCCGTCGACGGCGTCGTGGTCCATGCCACGACGGTCGTGACCAACGCGCTGATCGAGCGCAAGGGCCTGCCGACGGCGCTCGTCGTCACCGAGGGCTTCAGCGACGTGCTCGCGATCCGCAACGAGCATCGCTACGACATGTACGATCCGCAGATCGAATTCCCCGAGCCGCTGGTCACGCGCGAGCTGACCTTCGGCCTGAAGGAGCGCGTCCTCGCCGACGGCACGCTGGCGCTGGCCCCGAGCCCGCAGGATATCGCCAGGCTCGCGGGCGAGATCCGCGCCAGCGGCGCGCGCGCCGTCGCGATCTGCTTCCTCAACAGCTTCGCCAATCCGGGCAACGAGGCGCTGGTCGCGGCCGCCCTGGCGCGCGAGCTCGACGACGTCTTCATCTGCACCTCCTCGGAGGTCGCGCCGCAGATCCGCGAATACCAGCGCGCCTCGACGGCGACGGTGAACGCCTATGCGATGCCGATCTCGCAGCCCTATCTGAAGCGGTTGAGCGACCGGCTGCGCAGCGAGGGCTTCGCCAACACGCCGCTGATCATGCTGTCCTCCGGCGGCGTGGTCGGGGCCGAGACCGCGGGCCGGAACCCGGTGCGGATGATCGAGAGCGGCCCGGCCGCAGGCGCGCTCGCGGCCTGCCACTATGCCGAATTGCTCGGCATCGACCGGCTGATGTCCTTCGACATGGGCGGCACCACCGCCAAGGCCTGCCTGATCGAGAACCGCACGCCATTGATCACCGGGCTGTTCGAGGTCGACCGCCGCTATCGCTTCCGCGAGGGCAGCGGCCTGCCCGTCACCGTGCCTTCGATCGACCTGATCGAGATCGGCGCCGGCGGCGGCAGCATCGCCCATGTCGACGACCTCGGCCTGCTCAAGGTCGGCCCCGAAAGCGCCGGCTCCAATCCCGGCCCGGCCTGCTATGGCCGCGGCGGCCAGAACGCCACCGTCACCGATGCCGACCTCGTGCTCGGCCTGATCGATGCCGAGAACTTCCTCGGCGGCGACATGTCGCTCGACAAGGCGGCCTGCGACGACGCCATGGCGCGGCTCGGCGATGCGCTCGGCCTCAGCCCGGTCCAGGCGGCCCGCGGTATCTACCGCGTCGTCACCGAGGCGATGGCCTCGGCGGCGCGCACCCATGCCACCGATCGCGGCGTCGATTATCGCGGCCTGCCGCTCTTCGCCTTCGGCGGCGCCGGCCCGCTGCATGCCTGCGGCGTCGCCGAACTGCTGCAGAGCACCAGCGTGATCGTGCCGCCGCAATCGAGCGTGCTCTCCGCCTTCGGCACGCTCGTCACCCCCGTCCGGCTCGATCTCGTGCGCAGCGACCTGACGCGGATCGACCAGCTCGACTGGACCCGCGTCGACCGCGTCCTCGGCGATCTCGAGAAGGAAGGGCTGACGGCGCTGGGCGAGTCCGGCTGCGCGCCTGCCGACGTGACGATCCTTGTCGGCGCCGACATGCGCTATGTCGGTCAGCAGCACGAGGTCACGATCATCTTCGAGGCCGATCCGCGGCTGAGCCGCGACACCGGCGCGCTGACCGCGCAGTTCGAGGAGGCCTATCGCACGCTTTATGGCGTCAACCCCTCGCATGTCCCGATCGAGCTCGTGACCTGGCGTGTCGTCGCGCGCGGCCCCCTGCCCCAGTCGGCCGGCCGGACCGTGCCCGCCATCGCCGCGGGGGCGCCCAAGCGCCACCGGCCGGTCCATGCCTGGGAGGACGGCCAGTCCGTGCCCGTCTACGAGCGCTCGACACTCGCCACCGGCCAGACCATCGCCGGCCCTGCCATCATCGAGGAGCGCGAGACCACGACCGCGCTGCCGCCCGGCTGGAGCGCGACGATCGACGCGCTCGGCTGCATCGTCGCCACGAAAGGTTGAACCCGATGGCAAGGTCACATCCGATGGATGGCGTCGAGCTCGAAATCCTCTGGTCGAACCTGATCGGCATCGTCACCGAGCGGGCCAAGGCGCTGCAGCGCATCGCCTTCAGCCCGATCGTGCGCGAGGCCGGCGACCTCGCCTGCGCGCTGTTCGACCAACGCGGGCGCATGGTGGTGCAGGCCAATACTGGCACGCCCGGCCATATCAACTCGCTCGCCTTCGCCGGGGCGCATCTGGTGCGTCTGTTCAAGGATCGCTGCGAGCCCGGCGACGTGCTGATCACCAACGACCCCTGGCTCTCGGCCGGGCACTTCTTCGACATCACCATCCTGACGCCGATCTTCGATGGCGAGAAGCTGCTCGCCTATATCGGCTCGACCATCCACCACACCGATATCGGCGGCTACGGCATCGGCGCCGGCGCCCGCGACGTGCATGAGGAAGGCCTCTGGATCCCGCCGCTCAAGCTCTACGAGCGCGGCAAGCCCAGCGCGATGCTGCACGACATCATCCGGCACAATGTCCGGACCCCGGATGCCGTCTTCGGCGACCTCTCGGCGCAGGTCTCCTCCGGCGAGGCCGCGGCCGAGCATCTGGTCACGCTCTGCGAGCGCTACGGCATCGCCGACATCGAGACCCTGTCCGACGAGATCATCAGCCGTTCCGAGGAGGCGACGCGCAACGCCATCCGCAAGCTGAAGCCGGGCACCTATCACGGCGAGGCGGTCTTCGACGTCCCCGGCGGCGAGGTCATCACCCTCCGGACGGCGGTCACGGTCGATACCGAGAGCGGCTCGATCATCGTGGATTTCGACGGCTCCTCGTCGCAGACGACGACCGGCATCAACGTCGTCCTGAACTACACCCACGCCTATTCGACCTTCGCCATCCGCTCCTGCCTCAATCCGGAGCTGCCGAACAACACCGGCTCGCTCGCCCCGATCGAGGTCCGGGCGCCGGTCGGGTCGATCGTCAACTGCGCCTATCCGGCCCCGGTCAATGCGCGCCATGTCGTTGGCATGTACGTGCCGATGCCGATCCTGAAAGCGCTGCACCAGGTGATGCCGGAGCGCGTGCTGGCGGAAGGCTCCGGCGCGGTCTGGACCATCCAGATCCAGGGCCGGCGCGCCAATGGCGAGGCCTTCACCTCGTCGATGTTCAACTATTCCGGCGGCATGGGCGCCCGCGCCGGCAAGCCCGGCCCGAGCGCCACCTGCTATCCGACCGGCGTCGCCGCCGTGCCGATCGAGATCCTCGAAGCGGCGATGCCGATCGTCTTCGACCGCAAGGAATTGCGGCCGGGCTCCGGCGGCAAGGGCCGGATGCAGGGCGGCGACGGCCAGATCATCCAGTTCCATATGCTGACCGAGCATCCCTGGCTGCTGAACGCCGTGCCGAGCCGATTGGATCGTGGGCCGGACGGCATCGATGGCGGCCTCGCCGGCGCGCCCGGCCGCTTCCTCGTCAACGGCAAGTCGGTCAGCGAGGCCAAGAAGCTGACCATGCAGGCCGGCGACGTGGTGCTGCTGGAGACGCCGGGCGGCGGCGGCTACGGCAAGCCGGGCTGACGACGGCCGCCATCGGACTAAAAGCCAAGAAAAAGGCGGGGCCTCGCAGCGGGGCCACCAGCCGGGATCAAGCGAAACGGGAGGACGGATGATGAAGCAGACCTTTTTGGCGGCAGGCCTTGCCGCAAGCCTCGCACTGGCAGGCGCGCTGCCCGCCAATAGCCAGGAACCCTACAAGATCGGTGTCTCCGCCGGCCTGACCGGCTATGCCGCGACGGTCGACCGCGCCTGGCGCGACGGCGTCGAGCTCGCCGCGGCCGCGCTCAACGCCAAGGGCGGCGTGATGGGCCGCAAGATCCAGGTCGTCGTCGAGGACAACCGCTCGGAGCCGCAGGAAGCGGTGACCGTCTACCGGAAGATGCTGAGCTCGGACAAGGTCGACGTCTTCGTCAGCGGCTGCGTCTCGGCCGGCAATTTCGCGGCGGCAGGCCTGCTGCAGCGCGCCAAGGTGCCGATGATGCTGTGCTCGATCCTGCCGACGCAGGCCGAGCATCTGGTCTGGGCCTTCAGCACGCTGCCGCCCGCCGGCTTCGAGGTCGACAAGCGCCTGGAATACCTCAAGGAGAAGACGCAGATCCGCAAGATCGCGGTGCTGCACGATCCCACTCCTTACGCCAACCTCCAGAAGAGCGTGGCCGAGCGCAACGCCGCCAAATTCGGGCTCGAGGTCGTCTCGGTCGACCAGTACAAGCAGGACGACGCGGATCTCAGCGTCCAGATCAGCAAGGCGCGCTCGGCCGGTGCCGGGGCGATCCTGAAGATCGGGCTCGGCGGCACCACGCTGACCGCCGCCAAGAACATCAAGCAGCTCGGCGCCGACATGCTGCTGCTGACCAGCCTCGAGGATCTGGCGGTGTTCGGTCCGGTCGCCGAGGTGCTCGGCGACAAGTTCTTCTTCGTCGCCTCGCCCTCGCAGGTCTACGAGGCCCTGCCCGAAGGCGCCCTCAAGGCCGGCATCAAGAGCTTCCTCGATCCCTGGCGCGAGAAGTTCAAGGATCGCGACCCGAACTGGGCCTCGCGCGGCTGGGACGGCGTGATGCTGACGGCGGCCGCGATCGAGAAGGCGAAATCCTTCGAGGGCGAGAAGGTCCGCGCCGCCTATGAGGAGCTGAGCGGCTTCCAGGGCACGACCGGCATCTACAACTTCCGGCCGGACCTGCATCAGGGCATCACCGAGAACCCGTTCGTGCTCGCCACGATCGAAGGCGGCAAGGTCAAGGTGGTGCAATGAGCCTCGCGGCCGCGGCCACGCCCCGGGCGGGCACTGCCACGCCCATTCTGACCGCGACCGCCCTCACCGCGCGCTACGGCCATATCCATGCGCTGCATGGGGTCGACCTGCGCATCGGCGAAGGCGAGCTCGTCGCCGTGCTCGGCCCCAACGGGGCCGGCAAGTCGACGCTGCTGCGCGCGATCATGGGGCTCTCGGCCAATGGTGGCGAGGTCCGCTTCCGCGGCGACGTGCTTCCGCGCAACGACGCGGTCGCGGTCGCCGCGCGCGGCATCGTCCTGGTGCCGGAGGGGCGCGGTCTGTTCGCCCCGATGAGCGTCGCCGACAATCTCGAGCTCGGCGCCTATCGCCTGCGCGACAAGGCCGAGTTCACCCGCCGCCGCGAGCGCGTCCTGACGCTGTTCCCGCGCCTGAAGGAACGGCTCGGCCAGGCCGCGGGCTCGATGTCGGGCGGCGAGCAGCAGATGCTCGCGCTGGGCCGCGCGCTGATGGCCGGGCCGAAGCTCCTCCTGCTGGACGAGCCCTCGCTCGGCCTCGCGCCGCGCGTCACCGGGGAGATCCTGGAGACGCTCGGCCTCCTCAACCGCGAAGGCCTGTCGATCGTGCTGGTCGAGCAGAAGGCGCCGCTGGCGCTCGAGCTCGCCAGCCGCGTCTACCTGCTCTCGCTCGGGCGCATCGTCGCCGAACTCGATCCGCGTGGCATCACCTCCCATGACGATCTTGCCCAGCACTACTTCGCCTGACCGGCGCCCGTTCGGGCTGGTCGGCCTGCTTCCCTGGCTCTTCGCCGCGGTCGTTGTCGGCTACGCCATGGTCGTCGGCGGCTACGCGGCGACCGTCGTCTCCTTTGCGTTGATCTATGCGGTCTTCGTCACAGGCCTGAACCTGTTCATGGGCTTTGCCGCGCAGGTCTCCTTCGGCCAGAACGCCTTCGCCGCCATCGGCGGCTATCTCTCGGCCGTGCTGACCGCCAGCCATGGCTGGCCGCCCCTGCCCGCCATGCTGCTGGGCATCGCGGCCGCCGTGCTGGTCGCCGCGATCGTCGGCTTTCCCACGCTCCGGCTGAAGGGCCACTACCTCGCCATGGGCACGCTGGCCATCGGCCTGATCACCTACGAGATCACGGTCGAATGGCAGTCGGTGACGCAAGGCTATATGGGCATCTCCGGCATCCCGCCCATCGGCATCGGCCCCTACGAGGTCACCTCCGACCGCGGCCAGCTCATCCTCTTGTCCCTGGTCGTCGCGGCCTGCGCCTTCGCCGCCGCGAGGATTCGTCGCTCGCGCTTCGGGCGGGCGCTGTCGGCGGTCGCGGGCAGCGAAGAGGCGGCGACGGCGCTCGGCATCGAGGTCGCCCGCTACAAGCTCCTCGCCTTCCTGCTCTCGGCGGGCTTCGCGGCGCTCGCCGGCTCGCTCTTCGTCCATGTCGTCGGCTTCGTCAGTCCCGAGGTCTTCGGGCTGCACATGGTCATCGTCACCTTCACCATGCTCTATGTCGGCGGCATCGGGACGGTCGCCGGCCCGCTGGTCGGCGCGCTGATCGTCAGCCTGCTGCCCGAGACCTTCCGCGCCTTCAAGGACTATCAGGACCTGGCCTATGGCGCGGTGCTGATCGTGCTGCTGATCTATGCCCCGCGCGGGCTCGCCAGCCTGTTTTCCCCGCGAGGCCGCTCATGACCCGGCTCAGACTGGAAGGCGTGACGCGCCGTTTCGGCGGGCTCGTCGCGGTCGACGACGTCTCCTTCGAGGTGCCGGCCGACGGCGTCACCGCCGTGATCGGCCCCAACGGCGCCGGCAAGACCACATTGTTCAACCTGATCTCCGGATTCCTGCCCCCGAGCGCCGGCCGCATCCTGTTCGAGGGCAAGGACATCACCGGCCGCCCGCCGGCGCAGATCGCCGCCGGCGGGCTGGTCAGGACCTTCCAGCTCGTCAAGCTGTTCGAGGACCTGAGCGTGCTCGACAACGTCAAGGTCGGCTGCCACCTGCAGGGCAAGGCCGGCCTGTTCTCGGCGCTGCTGCGGCCGGCTTCCGCACGTCGCGAGGAACAGGCAGTCGAGGCACGCTCGCGCGAGCTCCTCGCCTTCGCCGGGCTGGCGGCGATGGCAGACGAGCCCGCCTCGGCCCTGCCCTATGGCCGCCAGCGCATGCTGGAGCTGGCGCGCGCCATGGCCGCCGGCCCGCGGCTCATCCTGCTCGACGAGCCGGCCGCCGGCCTCAACACCGAGGAATCGGCAGCGCTGTCGCGGATCATCCGCCGCATCGCCGCGGACGGCACCAGCGTCCTCCTGATCGAGCACGACATGACGCTGGTGATGAACACCGCCGACCGCGTCGTCGTCGTCGATTTCGGCCGCAAGATCGCGCAGGGCACGCCTGGCGAGGTCCGTGCCGACCCGGCCGTGATCGCGGCCTATCTGGGCACCGGCAAATCGTCCGCAAACGAGCCGGCCACGCAGGAGGCGCCCCATGGCTGACTGGTCCTACATTCCCCAGGTCCTGGTCAGCGGGCTCGGCATCGGCTGCGTCTACGGGCTGATCGGCATCGGCTTCTGCGTGATCTACAACGCCAGCGGCATCGTGAACTTCGCGCAAGGGGCGTTCGTGATGCTGGGCGGCATGATCACCCATGTGCTGTTCGCGCGGAACGGCGTGCCCCTGCCTTTGGCGGCGCTGGTCGCGGTCGCGGCGGTGGCGGCGCTCGGCGTCGCGATCGAGCGCGTCGTCGTCAGGCCGCTGTGGAATCGCAAGGCGACGATGTTCGTCATGATCCTGGCGACGCTCGCCGCCCAGATCGTGGTGGAGCGGCTGACCCTGATCGCCGTCGGCGACCAGCCCAAGACCCTGCCCGTCTTCACCGACCGGCCGCCGCTGATGATCGGCCCGGTCGCGATCGGCTACCAGCTGATCTGGATCGTCGGCGGCTCGCTCGCGATCGTCGCCGCGCTCGCCGCCTTCTTCGGGCTGACCCGGACCGGCAAGGCGATGCGCGCCTGCTCGATCAACCGCGAGGCGGCGGCGCTGCAGGGCATCCCGGTCTCGCGCATGCTGGCGCTGGCCTTTGCGCTGAGCGCTGCGCTCGGCGCCATCGCCGGCATCCTGATCACGCCGACGCAGTACACCGCCTTCAATGTCGGCGTGCCCTTCGCGATCAGCGGTTTCATTGCCGCGATCGTCGGCGGCTTCGGGCGACCCTTCGGCGCCTTTCTGGGTGGCCTGCTGCTCGGCCTGCTGCAGGCGCTCGCCATCGTCGGCTTCGGCGCCGGGCTGAAGAACGTCGCGGCGCTGTCGGTGCTGCTGCTGTTCCTGTTCATCCGGCCGTCGGGGATCCTCGGCGCCGCCAAATGACTCTCTGAATAACAACCGGAGCCGCTGCCATGGACATTCACAAGATCGACTGGAGCCAGATTCCCTGGACGCCGGTACGCCCCGGCGTCGACCGCAAGGCGTTCTCCGGCTCGGCAGCGACGCTGGCGCTGCACCGGCTGATGCCGGGGCACGAGCCCAAGCCGCACAGCCATCCGCATGAGCAGATCGCCTATATCGTCAGCGGCACGATCCGCTTCTTCATCGGCGGGCAGGAGCATCTGATCGGCCCCGGCGGTCTCGTCGTGATTCCCTCCAATGTCGAGCATTGGGGCGAGGTCGTCGGCGACGAGCCGGTGATCAACCTCGACGTCTTCACCCCGCGCCGGCCCGAATACGCCTGAGCCCTGCGACGTCCAGTCACCGGCGCGCAAGCGACGGCCGGCCGACGCCATCCGTCTCACCCAGGCACGATCAGTCGCTCCAGCGCTCGGACGACGCTCTCGCCCATGGCATGCCGGGTCTCGACGGTCGCGCTACCGAGATGCGGGGCCAGCACGACATTGTCCAGCTGCCGCAAGGCCAGCGGCACATTCGGCTCGTCGGCGAAGACGTCGAGCCCGGCGCTGCCGAGCTGTCCAGACGCCAGCGCCTCAATGAGCGCCGGCTCGTCGACGATCTCACCGCGCGCGATGTTGACGAGCGTCGCATCGGGGCCGAGCGCCGTGATGACGCTGCGGTCGACCAGTCCGCGATTGGCCGGCCCGCCCGGACAGGCGATGACGAAGACGTCGCTGTCGGCCGCCAACGCCCGTGCATCGCCATGATAGGGATAGGCACAGCCGGCGACGGGTCGGCGTGTGCAGTAGCGCGGATGCATGCCCATCGCCTCGGCGCGGCGGGCGATGGCGCTGCCGATATGGCCGAGACCGAGCAGGCCGATGCGCAGGCCCGTGACCGAGCGACCGAGCGGAAAGGCCGCCTTGGCCCAGGCGCCGCCGCGGACATGAGCATCTGCGGCGACCAGCCGGCGGCGTGCCATGATCGTCAGCGCGATGGCGAGATCGGCGACCTCGTCGGCCAGCGCCGCCGAGCTGTTGGTGAGAGGGATACCGCGCTCGGCGAGAGCCTCCCTGTCGATCTTGTCCAGCCCGGCGCTGTAACAGGCGACGAGCTCGAGCGCCGGCAGTCTGGCGAGTAACGCACGATCCAGCCGCGCCTTGCCCGTCGTGGCGATGCCGCGGATGCGGGCACCATGCGCGGCAACGAACGCGTCGATCTCGTCGGGATCACCTGGCCCGAGCAGATCGAAGCGCTCCGCCAGAGCCGCGATCGTCGCCGCGGGTATCCCGGATGATAGAACGAGGACGGTCGCGCGCCGCATCAGGCCTTGGCGAGCCAGGCTTCGGCGAGCTGCCAGGCGCCGCCGGAATCGAGCACGATGTTCTGCAGCTCCTTGCGCGCGACATGGCGCGCCTCGCGGAAGAACAGCCAGGAATAGTAGTCGTTCCTGTTGAGCGCGGTCTGGAGCTCCTTGTAGATCGCCTTGCGCTTGGCCTGCTCGGTCTCCTCGCGGCCCTGGTCGACCAGGCGGAAGACCTCCTCGTCCTTGATCCCGGACCAGTTCTGCGCTGCGGTTCGCCCGAAGAACGGGCCGAAGACATGGTCGGGGTCGGCGCGCGGGACGTTGACGCGCCCCATCGCCAGTTCATGCTGCAGGCCGAGCACCTTGGGCACCCAGGCCTGCCGCTCGAGGATCTCGATCTCCATGTTGATCTTGAACGGCTTGAGCTGGGCCTGGACGATCTGCGCGACCTGCGTGTCGGGATCGCGCTGGATGATCGAGAGCTTGCAGGTGAAGCCGTTGGGCTGGCCACCCTCCTTGAGGAGGGCCTGGACCTTCGCCGGATCGAGCTTCGGCTGCGGCACGCTCGCGTCATAGGACCAGTCGCTCGGCGGCACCCAGGTCGGCGTCACCGCGCCGAAGCCGCGGGTGATGCCCTTCATCAAGACGTTGCGGTCGATGCCGTGGTTGACGGCAGCGCGTAGATGCGGATTGGCGAAGATGCCCTTCGAGACGTTGAAGGTCAGCCATTGCGCGATGCCCGGCGGCACCGCCACCAGCGTCAGCGCCGGATTCTTCTCGACCTCCTCGAAGTCGCGCGGCGTCACGCCGTCGACGAGATGCACCCCGCCCGACTTGACCTCGACCATCTTGACCGCGGTGGTCGGGATGATCCGCAGCGTCACCGCATCGGCATAGGGCAACCTCTTGCCGTCGGCGCCATCACGCCAATAGCGCTCGTTACGGATGAAGCGGATCTGGCTGCCGCCGACCCATTCCGCAAACTTGTACGGCCCAGTGCCGACCGGCTGGCGGCCGAAATCCTGGCCGAGCTTCTTCAGCGCCGCCGGCGAGCACATCATGCCGGCCTCCACTGCGAGTGAGGCCAGCGCCGCGCCGGAGGGCTGCTTCAGGTTGATCTTGACCGTCATCGGCCCGGCCACCTCGGCTCCGGCGAGGTCGGCGAGATCGGGAGTGCGCGGCGCGGTCGAGTTCGGCGCCACGACGCGCGCGATGTTGAACACCGCCGCCTCGGCATCGAAGGGCTCGCCGTCATGGAAGACGACGCCCTCGCGCAGCTTGAAGACGACGGATTTCTTGTCCTCCGACCATTGCCAGCTCGTCGCCAGTGAAGGCTGGAGATTGCCCTGCACGTCGAACTTCAGCAGCCCCTCGAACATCTGGATCAGGGCGTAGCGATCCGAGGTCGGTGCATCGCCCATGATCGGATCGAGGCTCTTCGGCTGCAGGTCCATCGAGGCCACGATGGTGCCGCCGCGCACCGGAGCCCCCTGCGCAAAGGCAAGCTCCGGCAGTCCGGCGATGAGTCCGGCGCCGGACGCGCCGAGCAGAAGACCGCGACGTGAAATTAGGGCCATTGGCGTGATCTCCTCCCACGGCGCTCTTGATCCGGCGCCGACAGAGAGGTCACCTATCAGATATGTTATGAGATAGGCAAACGGTTTTTCTCGACCGACGGAAAGCCGCATTGCGTGGCGATAGGGCTTGGCACTCGGACCGCCGCTTAACCGCAAGCAGCAACGCTGAGAATAGCCCCTGCCGATCAGCTTGTTCCTGTTGACGCGCTCTTCAACCAAGCCTATCTGATATGTTATGAGTGAAATCGCCGCCCTTCAACCCGACAAGCAGCGCCTGACCGAAGCGGTCACGCAGTTCGTGATCGACCGCGTCGCCGAGCGCGTTTATCGCCCGGGCGACCAGCTTCCGTCCGAGTCCGAGCTCGCCAGGCGGCTCAATGTCTCGAAGCCGGTGGTGCGCGAGGCGCTCGGGCGTCTCTCGGCGCTCGGCATCGTCCAGATCCAGCAGGGCAAGCCGACTACGGTGAAGGGGCTCTCGGTCGCCCCGCTCGACCAGTTCCTGCGCCTCGCCGTCCGCGTCACCGACAACGGCCTGCGCGAGGCGGTCGAGCTCAGGCGTGCCATCGAGGTCGAGGTCGCGGCGCTTGCCGCCGAGCGGGCGACGCCGCTCCAGGTCGAGCCGGTCGAGGTCGCGCTGGAGAAGATGCGCGCCAATATCGACGGCGATTTCGAGCGCTGGCTGCAGGGCGACCTTGCCTTCCATGTCGCCCTTGCGCGCTGCTCCGGCAACGCGCTGCTCGAGCATCTGGTGAGCGCGCTCGTCGACACCATCAAGTTCACCCAACGCGCGCTCGGCATGCAGCGCGACCTGCGCGACCCGGCCGCAACGGTCGCCCGTCATCAAGCCATCGTCGATGCGATCAAGGCCCGCGACCCCGCGGCGGCGCGCATCGCCATGACCACCCATTTCGCGGTGTCCGACGCCGTCATCGCCGAGATCGCCCGCGACCACCGCCGGCTCGATCGCTACTGAGGGATCGCGTCCGTGCTGCCCTATCTGGCCAAGAAGCTCGCGCAGATGCTGCCGGTGGCGTTCTTCGTCACCATCATCGTCTTCGCGCTCACCAACCTGCTGCCGGGCGACCCGACCGTCACCATCCTCGGCGAGCAGGCGAGCCCCGAGCAGCGCGCCGCCGTGCGCATCGAGTACGGTCTCGATCAGCCGGCCCCGGTCCGCTACGTCACCTGGCTCGCCCGCGTCGCGCAGGGCGATTTTGGCCGCTCCTTGCGCACCCGCGAGGATGTCGGCGCGATGCTGGCTGCGCGCATCCCGGTGACGCTCGAGCTCGGCCTCCTCTCGATCCTGATCGCGGTCGCCATCGGCATGCCCGCCGGCATCCTGGCCGCGCGCTTCCGCGGCAGCCTCATCGACGTGGCCGCGAGCCTCATCGCCATGTCCTCGGTCGCAGTGCCCTATTTCTGGATGGGCGTGCTGCTGATCATGCTGTTCTCGCTGAAGCTCGGCTGGCTGCCGCCCTCCGGCCATATCCGCTTCCTCGACGATCCCGGCGGCAACCTCCGGCTCATGGTGATGCCGGCGCTGACGATCGGCACCGCCTTCGCCGCGCTGGTCATGCGCCAGACCCGCGCCTCGATGCTTCAGGTGCTGTCGATGGACTATATCCGCACCGCCAGGGCCAAGGGGCTGAGCGAGCGCCTCGTCCTGATCCGGCACGCATTGCGCAACGCGCTCATCCCAATCGTCACCGTCATCGGCCTGCAGATCGGCGCGCTGCTCGGCGGCGCGGTCGTGACCGAGACGGTGTTCGCCTTGCCAGGGCTCGGCCGGATGCTGGTCGACGGCATCTTCCAGCGCGATTTCCCGGTGATCCAGGGCGCGATCCTGTTCATCGTCATCGCCGTCTTCGCCGTGAACCTGCTGACCGACCTGCTCTACCGGGCCTTCGACCCGCGCGTGAAGGCGTGAGGCGATGGCGGCCGTGACCGGATCGATGCCCCCCGCCGCCGCAGCGACGCAGCGTGCTCCCCGCTCCCCCGGCGCGATCATCCTGCGCCGCATCCTTGGCTCCTGGCAGGGCCGCTTCGGCACGATCGTGCTCGCCGTCATCGTTGCGCTCGGCCTGCTCGCACCCTGGCTCTCGCCTTATTCGCCGGTCGATATCGACCCCGACGCCTTCTCGATGCCGCCGAGCGCGGCGCATTGGTTCGGCACCGACGAGATCGGCCGCGACGTGCTCTCGCGCGTGCTGCACGGCGCCACGGTCTCGCTGCAGGTCGTGATCTTCGCGATCGGGCTAGCGCTGATCGCCGGCTCGCTGCTCGGGCTGGTTTCCGGCTGGCTCGGCGGCCGCTGGGACGCGCTGATCATGCGCGTCATGGACGCCTTCCTCGCCTTTCCGCTGCTGGTGCTGGCGCTCTCGATCGTCGCGGTACTGGGTCCTGACCTCGTCAACGCCATGCTCGCCATCGCCATCACCAAGATGCCCGGCTTCGCCCGGCTGGTGCGCGCGGAGGTGCTGACGCTGCGCGAGGCCGACTATGTCGTGGCAGCGCAGGCCTGCGGCGCCCGGCCCTTTCGCATCCTGTTCAGGCACATCTGGCCGAACGTCTCCGGCAACGTCATCGTCTACGGCTCGCTCTCGGCCTCGCAGGCGCTGATCACCGAAAGCGCCCTCTCCTTTCTCGGCCTCGGCGTCCAGCCGCCGACGCCGAGCTGGGGCTACATGGTCGCGACCGGCATCCAGTTCTATCAGTCCTGGTGGATGAGCTTCTTTCCCGGGCTCGCCATCTTCCTGACCGTGCTGGCGCTCAACTTCCTCGGCGATGCCGTGCGCGACGCCTTCGACGCGAGACTCGGCGACAGTCATGGCTGAGCCGGCACGCCTCCAGGTCGAGCTGACGGGACGTCGCGCGCTCGTCACTGGCGCGACGCAGGGCATCGGCCTTGCCATCGCGACCGCGCTCGCGGATTCCGGTGCCACCGTCTGCCTCAACGGCCCGGCGGCCGGTGAGGAACTCGATGCAGCCTGCCTCGCAGCAGCAGCGACGCTCGGCGTCGCTGCCGACCTGACGCAGGCCGCCGACATCGAGCGCCTGATCACCGCGGCGAACGACCGGCTCGGCGGGATCGACATCCTCGTGCTCAACGCCGCCTTGCAGGAACGAGCGCCCTGGCACGGCTTCGAGCGTGCCGCGCTCGACCGGCAATGGGAGCTCAACCTCGCCGCCAATTACCGGCTGATGCAGGCCTTCGTTCCGGCCATGGCGGAGCGCGAATTCGGCCGGCTGATCGCGATCGGCTCGATCCAACAGGTCAGGGAGCATCCTGAGATGCTCGCCTATGCCGCGAGCAAGGCGGCGCTGGAGAGCATGGTCCGCAATATCGCCCGCCAGGTCGCGGCCAGCGGCGTCACCTGCAACGTGCTGGCGCCGGGCGCCATCGCGACCGCGCGCAATCGCGAGGCCCTGGCCGACCCCGCCTATCGCGACGCCGTGCTCGCCCGCATCCCGGCAAACCGCCTGGGCACGCCCGAGGATTGCGCCGAGGTGGCGCTGTTCCTGGCCTCCGACGCCGCCCGCTACATCACCGGCACGACGCTCTTCGTCGATGGCGGCATGCATCTCTAGGGAGAGTTCTGGCCGATGAAGATCGTCGATATGAGGGTGCGTTGCGTGGCGATCCCGCTCAATGCGCAGCTTCGCCATAATACCGGGGTCCATCCCGGCTATTTCCTGCGGACCATCCTCGAACTGATCACCGACGAGGGCCTCATTGGCCTGGGCGAGGTCGGCGGCGGCGACCAGCGCGGCGCGCTGATGAAGCTGAAGCCGCGCGTCGTCGGCATGGACCCGTTCCATCTCGAGCTGATCAAGCTGAAGACGCTCAGGGCGATCTATTATCTCTCCAATGCCCGGCTCTATGCCGCGATCGAGATGGCCTGCCTGGACATCCAGGGCAAGGCGCTCGGCCGCCCGCTTTGCGACCTCCTCGGCGGGCCGGTGCGCGACCGAATCCCGATGATCGCCTATCTGTTCTGGCGCTATGACCGACCGGGCGGCGGCCATGACGAACATCCGCAGGACATGGCCGACCTCTGCCAGGAGTTGCACGAGACGCTCGGCGTCAAGGCGATGAAGCTGAAAGCCGGCGTGCTCTCGCCGGAGATCGAGGCGACGGCGGTCGAGGCCTGCCGCGAGCGCATGGGGCCGGATTTCGGCCTGCGCATCGACCCCAACGGCGTCTGGTCGGTGCCGACTGCGATCCGCATCGGCCAGCGGCTGGAAGCCGTCGGCATGGAGTATTTCGAGGATCCGGCCTGGGGGCTCGAAGGCAATGCCGCCGTGCGCAAGGCGGTGCGCATCCCGATCGCCACCAACATGTATCCCGCCAAGTTCGACGATCTCGGCCCGGCGATCCGCCTCGGAGCGGTCGATATCGTCCTGACCGACATCCACTACTGGGAAGGCCCGCGCGGCGTGAAGGATCTCGCCGCGATCTGCCGGACCTTCGCGCTCGGCGTCGCCATGCATTCTGGCGCCGAGTTCGGCATCGAGCTCGCCGCCATGCTGCACACCGCCGCGACCATCCCCGAGATGAGCTTTTCCGGCGACGCCCATTACCACTACCTGACCGACGACATCATCGAAGGCGGGCTGATGCCCTATGAGGACGGCGCCATCGGCGTGCCGACCGGGCCCGGCCTCGGCGTCGCGCTCGACGAGGACAAGATGCGCCATTACGGCGCCCTCTACGAGGAGAAGGGCGACTACTACGCCCGCTTCCACCAGGACCCCTACCGCCCGGACTGGCATCCGGTGGTCGGCGGAGTTTGAGAAGCCGGCTCGCGATCGATCCGGAAAAGCGCCCACCACGACCCGATCACGCCGGCAAACTCAGGAACGACACATGTTCGACATCCCCACGATCAACCGTCCTGCCAAGGCGCTTCTCGACGGGCTTGCCAGCATCGGCAGCGCCACCGCGTCGAGCGAGCTCTACAAGATGGGCATCCGGAACCCGTTCATCGCGGGGGCCGTGCCGCACTCGCGCGGCAAGGTCGTCGCCGGCCCTGCCCTCACGCTGCAGTTCATGCCGAAGCGCGAGGATCTGTATGGCGACGACGAGTACGCCGATCGCGAGAAGCAGCTTCACAGGCACGCGCTTTATCACGTCGAAGCCGGCGACGTCGTCGTCGTCGACGCCCGCGGCGACATTCAGAGCGGGATCTTCGGCGAGATGATGCTGACCTACTTCGCCGGCAAGGGCGGCGCCGGCATGGTCATCGACGGGGTGATCCGCGACGCCGCGAAGGCGTTCGCGCTCGACATCGGTTACTGGATGCGCGGCGCGTCGCCGAACTTCCACACCCAGACGACGCTGATGCCGCACGCGGTCAACGTGCCGATCGCCTGCGGCGGGACATATGTCCGGCCGGGCGACATCATCATCGCCGACGATGACGGGGCCATCTGCGTGCCGATCGCCTATGCCGAAAGGCTGCTCGAAGCCGGCAGCCATCATGCCGAGTGGGAGGACTTCTCGCGCCTGATGCTGTCGAAGGGCGGCGATCTTCGGCGCTACTACCCGCTCGCTCCGGAGGCTGAAGCCGAATACCAGGCGTGGAAGGCTCAGCAATCACGATCGGAGCGTTGAATTCAGGCGCCGGGTTGCGAACGCCGCTCCAGCGCCCGGCTGTAATGGGAGATGAAGGAGCAGAACGCGACATAGAGCAACGCGACGAAGAGATAGCCTTCGAGCGAAAAGCTGCGCCATTGCGGATCGCCGAGCGCCTGCTTGGTCGCCAGCAGGAGATCGGTCAAGCCGACGATGCCGACCAGTGACGTGTCCTTGAACAGGCCGATGCACAGATTGGCGATCGCGGGAATGGCGAGGCGCAGCGCCTGCGGCACGACGATCAGCAGCGATGTCTGCCAGTAGCCGAGGCCCAGCGCCTTGGCCGCCTGCTCCTGTCCGGCCGGGACGGCCTGCAGGCCGCCGCGAATGGCCTCGGCGAGATAGGCCGCGCTGAACAATGTGATCGCGATGAGCGCGCGCAGCAGCGCGTCGACCTGCAGCTTCCCTGGCAGGAAGAGCGGGATCATGAACGACGCCATGAACAGCACGCTGACCAGCGGCACGCCGCGCACCATCTCGATGAAGACGACACAGATGCCCCTGATGGCGCCGAGCTCCGAGCGCCGGCCGAGCGCCAGCCCGATCGCGATCGGAAAGGCGCCGATGATGCCGCCGACGGCGAGGAAGACCGTCAGCGGCAGCCCGCCCCACAGGTCGGTCGGCACAAGGCTGAGGCCGAACACCCCGCCGCGCATCAGCACGATCACGGCGAGTATGCCTGCCAGCGCGCCGGCGACGACGCTGCGCCAGCCGAAGCGCAGCGAGCAGCCCGCCAGCACCAGTGCGATGGTCAGCAACAGGGCCGCAAGAGGCCGCCACTGCTCCTCGAACGGGTAGCGGCCGAACAGGACCAGCCGGAGCTTCTCGTGGATGAAGGCCCAGCAGGCGCCGCCCGCCGTGCGACAGGTGGCGGGAGACGCTGCCCACCAGGTCGCGTCGATCACGGCCCAGCGCAGCAGCGCGGGCAGCCAGGCGGCGAACAGGGCGAGCATCACGACGGTCAGGAGGGTGTTGCCGACGCTGCCGAACAGGCGCGCGCGCAGGGAGAGAGCTCCGGCGTTCATGACGCACCCTTCAGCGCGACGCGGGCATTGTACCAGTTCATGAAAGCCGAAATCGCGAGGCTCAGCGCCAGGTACACGCACATCAGGATGGCGATCACCTCCACCGCCTGGCCGGTCTGGTTGATGATCGTGTTCCCGATCGACATCAGGTCGGGATAGCCGATCGCGATGGCGAGCGAGGTGTTCTTGGCGAGGTTGAGATACTGGCTGGCGAGCGGCGGCACTGCGACCTTCATCGCCTGCGGGATCACCACGAGGCGCAAGGCCTGCCCCCGGCTCAGCCCAAGCGCCGCACCAGCCTCCAGCTGGCCGCGGCCGACCGAGAGGATGCCGGCGCGCAGGATCTCGCCGATGAAGGCGGCATTGTAGAGCGACAGCCCGATCAGCAGCGCCGTCAGTTCCGGCGTGATCATCCCGCCACCGGAGAAGCCGAAGCGGGTTGGCCGCGGCACGTCGAAGGAGGCCGTCACGGCACGCTCCAGCGCCACGGCCACGACCGGCAGCGCGAGCAGCAGCAGACCGGGCCACAGCTTTGCCGGCACGCCGTTCCGTTCGGCCTGGCGGCGGGCCCAGAGGCCGTGGCCGGCGAAGGCGAGGACGCCGACGAGCACCGCCGCCAGGAGCGGCTCGGTGCCGTGTTGCAGCACGGGGAAATGCAGTCCGCTCTTGGCGAGATAGACGCCGGGAAGAAGCTGCGGTGCGGCCGATGCCGCCGGCAGCATCTGGGTCAGGACCGCGTACCAGAGATAGAGCTGCAGCAGCAGCGGCGTGTTGCGGACGAGCTCGACATAGAGCCGGGCCAAAGGGCTAACCAGCGGGTTGCGCGACAGGCTGGCAATGCCGACGACGAAGCCGGCGAGCGTCGACAGCACGATGCCGAGCGAGGCGACCACCAGCGTGTTGAGCAGCCCGACCAGCAGCGCCCGACCGAAGCTCGCGCTCGGGCTCCAGGCGATGAAGCTCTGGCCGATCTCGAAGCCGGCCGCCTGCCAGAGGAAGCCGAAGCCGGTGCGGATCGAGCGGGCCTCGAGATTGCCGACGAGGTTCGTAGCGAGGAAGGCGACGGTGCCGGCCAGCACGGCCAGCACGATCACCTGCGTCGCCAGCGACCGGAAGCTCGGATCGGACCAGCCTCTCGCCGACCGCACCGGCAGGACCGCGACGGCGCTCATCTCAGCGGACGGGCATGGCGTACATCAGCCCGCCCTTCGTCCACAGCGCGTTGGAGTTGCGCTCCATCCGCAGCGGCGTCTTCGGGCCGACATTGCGCTCGAAGATCTCGCCGTAATTGCCGACGCGCTTGATCGCGCGATAGGCCCAGCCCGGATCGAGCCCGAGCCTCTGGCCCATGTCGCCGGCCGTGCCGAGCAGGCGCCTGATCTCGGGGTTGGTGCTGTCCTTCATCTGCTCGACATTGGCGGCGGTGATGCCTTTCTCCTCCGCCTCGATCAGCGCCATCAGCACCCATTTGACGGCCGTGTACCAATCGAGGTCGTTGCGGGCGACGACCGGGCCAAGCGGCTCCTTCGAGATCATTTCGGGCAGGATCTGCCACTCGTCCGGGTTCGGCGCGTCCGAGGCACGGACCGAGGAGAGATAGGACATGTCGGCCGAGAAGGCCTGGCAGCGGCCACTGAAGAAGGCGGCGCGTGCCTCGTTCTGCGCCTCGAACACCACCGGCTTGAAGGTCTTGCCGTTGGCGCGGAAATAGTCGGCGAGGTTGAGCTCGCTGGTCGTGCCGGTCGCCGTGCAGATGCTGGCGCCGTCCAGCTCCAGCGCGCTCTTCAGGCCGAGCGATTTCGGCACCAGGAAGCCCTGGCCGTCATAGAAATAGACGCCGGCATAGAGCAGGCCGAGGGAGGCGTCGCGCGTCAGCGTCCAGGTCGCGACGGTGGTCAGCATGTCGATCTCGCCCGATTGCAGGGCGGTGAAGCGCTGCTGCGGGCTGAGCGGGACGAATTTCTCCTTCGCAGCGTCGCCCAGCACCGCCGCCGACACGGCCCGGCAGAAATCCGTCGTCAGCCCCGTCCAGCGGCCCGAGCTGTCGGCGATCGAGAAGCCGCCGATGCCGGTGCTGACGCCGCAGACGACCTCGCCGCGCTTGCGAACGGCCTCGAGCGTCGGCCCGGCCTCGGCCGGCGCGGCAAAGCTTGCGGCGAGCGCCAGCGCGGCGGCGGCCAGTCCCGATTTGAATGGAATCCTCATGAGCTCCTCCCCTGGAACGCCCGTTCGACGCTGCGTGGCGCCGCGGGCTTGTCTCGTCCCCGATCGGCGCAGCTCGGGTCCTTGCCCGGCCGCGCTCCTGTTGCCGGGCGCCGTCAGGTGACGGCGCGGCGCTTCGTGAAGCGTTCGTCGCGCCAGATCCCCGACGTCATCACCTCGTTGAACGCTTCCGCCGCGGCCTGGACATCGGCATAGCCGAGATAGGCGGGCGCAAAGCCGAAGCGCATCATGTCCGGCGCCCGGAAATCGCCGACCACGCCGCGTGCGATCAAGGCCTGAACCACGGCAAAGCCATGCTCGAAGGTGATCGAGACCTGGCTGCCGCGGGCGGCATGAGCGCGCGGCGTGACGATGCTCGCGCCATGGGCCCGGCAGACCGGCTCGACGAGCTCGATGAACAGATCGGTGAGGCCTAGGCTCTTGGCCCGGAGCGCGCCCATCTCGACATCCTCGATCGCGGCCAGGCCGGCATCGACAACGCGCATCGAGAGGATCGGCTGCGTGCCGCAGAGCAGGCGCTGGATGCCGCCCGCCGGGCGATAGCCGCGCTCGAAGGCGAAGGGCGCGGCGTGGCCCCACCAGCCGGAGAGCGGCTGCGACAGGGCCTCGTGGTGCCGCGAGGCGGCATAGATGAAGGCCGGCGCGCCCGGGCCGCAGTTCAGGTATTTGTAGGTGCAGCCGATCGCGAGGTCAGCGCCCCCGCCGTCGAGATCGACCGGCACGACGCCGGCGCTGTGGCAGAGATCCCAGACCGCGATCGCGCCCCTGGCGTGGATCAGCCGGTTGAGTGCGGCCATGTCACGCAATTCGCCGGTCTTGTAGTCGACCTGGTTGACCAGCACGACCGCCGTGCGCTCGTCGATCAGGTCCTCGATCTTTTCGGCATCGACAGCTTCGAGCTTCAGTTCGATGTCGGGCCGGCCGGCGGCCACGCCTTCGGCGACATAGAGATCGGTCGGGAAGCTGCCGCCCTCGGCGACGATCACATTGCGATCAGGCCGTAGCGCGAGCGCGGCATGCAACGCCTTGTAGACGTTCACCGAGACGGAATCGCAGACCACCGTCTGGCCGGGGCCGGCGCCGACCAGGCGGCCGAGGCGATCGCCCAGCGTGCCGACGAGCGCGAACCAGCCGGCATCGTTCCAGCTCCGCACCAGCCCTTCCGCCCATTCCCGGCGCAGCGCGGTTTCCATATCGGCGAAGGCGGCGACCGGCGCCGGACCGAGCGAGTTGCCGGCGAGGTAGATGGTACCTTCGGGCAGATGGAAGCGTGCCCGCAGATGCCGCAGCGGATCGGCCGCGTCGCGGCGCTCTCCGTCCGAGACGCCGCCCGCACTGCCCAGCGATGCCAAGCTCATCCTGCCTCCACCCGTGATCCCTGCGGCCACCCAGCGGCTCGTCGGGCGGGATGATTCCGGTGATTATCGAAGGTGTCAACAGATATATATAATTTTGCCTCTGGTGTCAGATTATATATATTGCGACGAGCCGCATGAGGATCCCATGGACGAAGCTGACGTCGCCACGAAGAGCGAGTTCGCCTATCGAACCCTGCGCCAGGAGATTCTGGAGACCCGGCTACGGCCCGGCGCGCCGCTGAAACTCGGCGCCATGCGCGAGGCCTATGGCATCGGCTGGACGCCGCTGCGCGAGGCGCTCTCCCGCCTCGAAGCCGAGCGGCTGGTCATCCTCAGCGCCAACAAGGGCTATGCGGTCGCACCGGTCTCGCTGGAGGAACTCAGCGACCTGACCCGGGCAAGGCGCCTGGTCGAATTGCCGATGCTGGCCGAATCGATCGCCCGGGGCGACGAAGCCTGGGAGACGGCGCTCGTCGCCGCGCATTACCGGCTGTCGCGCTGCACGCCGCCCGTGGAGAATCCGGAGGAGCTCGCCCTGACCGATTGGGAAGAGCGGCACGAGGCCTTCCACACTGCTCTGCTCGCCGCCAGCACCTCGCCCTGGCTGATGCGCTTCTATGTCCAGATCAAGGACCAGCTGCGGCGCCACCACCGCGTGCTCTCGATCGCGCCGGCCCTGTCGCATGCGCGCTCAGGCGCGAGATGGCAGGACAGCCCGGGTTTCGCCGCGCTGCGCGATGCGCTGGCGCTCGAACCGCATACCGCCCTGATGAACGCGGCGCTGGATCGCGATGCCGACCGCGCCGTCAGGCTGCTGGACGAGCATATCGAGTTCACCCGGAAGGTCTTCCTCGCCACCGATCTCGACCCGGCGCCCGGCAGGACGGCCTGACCCCTCACCTTCCGAAACCGTCTGCCACGGCACCTGCCAGCCAGCCTGACGAGGACAGCCATGCCTTCCACTTTTTCCAGCGCCCCCGCCTCGCTCGCGCTGATCAACGGCCGGATCCTCGGCGAGCATGGGATCTGCGAGGCGCTGTCGATATCCGGCAACCGCATCGCCGCGCTCGGCGCCTCCGCGGAGATCGCCGCTGGTGCCCCCGCCGGATGCGAGATCGTCGACCTTGCCGGCCGGACCGTCATCCCCGGGCTGATCGACGGCCATGCCCATCTCGACCGCGAAGGCCTCAAGAGCGTGCTGCCCTCGCTCGCCGAGTGCCGCTCGATCGAGGACATCGTCGCGCGCATCGCTGCGATCGCTCGGACCAGGAAGCCGGGCGAATGGATCATCACCATGCCGATCGGCATTCCGCCGAGCTATGAGGACGTGCTGGCCGGCATCGCCGAGCACCGCTTCCCGGACCGCCACGACCTCGACCGCGCCGCCCCGGACAACCCCGTCTATATCCGCTCGATCTGGGGCTATTGGCGCTCGAACCTGCCGCTGGTCTCGATCGCCAACAGCCGCGCCTTGCGGCTGGCCGGCATCGATGCCGCGACGGTGGCACCGGCGCCCTCGATCGAGATCTGCCGCGATGCCGATGGCGCGCCGAACGGCATCTTCGTCGAGACCAACAAGATGCCGGTGGTCGAGCTCAGCCTGATGCGCCGCGCACCGCATTTCACGGCCAGCGAGCGGGCCGGCGCGCTCGCCGCCTCGATGACGCTCTACAACCGCGCCGGCACCACCAGCGTGTTCGAAGGCCACGGCATCGCCGCCGAGGTGCTGGACGCCTATCGGCAGGTGCGCTCGCAAGGGCGCCAGAGCGTGCGGGCGTCGCTGGTCTTCAGCCCCGCCTGGCCCTCGACCTCGGCCGCGGATTGCCGGGACTTGCTGAAATCCTGGGGGCATTGGCTCGCCGGCAAGGGCCTCGGCGACGCCTGGCTCGGCATGGCCGGCCTCTATGGCGAGATCGACGGTTCCGTCGAGCGCGAGCTGCGCAGCAGTGCCTTTCCGCAGACGGGCTGGGCCGGCTTCCACTACAATTCGTCGCTGCCGCGGGACGCCCTCAAGGAGGTGCTGGTCGAGGCCGCGCGCAACGGCATCCGCGCGGTCGGCATCCTGCCCAACATGCTCGATCTCTTCGCCGAAGTGGACAGGATCGCCCCGATCGCCGGCCAGCGCTGGGTGCTCGGCCACATCGTCAGCCTGACCCCGGAGCAGGTGAAGCAGGTCGCTGGCCTCGGGCTGGCGGTGACCACCCATCTGACCGCCTACATCTACAAGCGCGGCAGCGAACTGGTCGAGAAGCTGGGACGGGAGCGGGCCGGCGAGATCGTGCCGCTGCGTTCGCTGCGCGAGGCCGGCGTCCCGATCTCGTTCGGCAGCGACAACGCGCCGCTCAGCCTGTTCCGATCGATCGCGCTCGCCGTCGACCGGCGCGACCGGGTGGGCGCGGCGATCTCGCCCGAGCAGGCCCTGACCCGCGAGGAGGCGCTCGAATGCGCCACGCTCGGCGGGGCGAAGCTGACCTTCGAGGGCAGCGAGAAGGGCAGCATCGCCATCGGCAAGCTCGCCGACCTCGCCGTGCTCTCGGCCGATCCGCTGCAATGCACACCGGAGGAGCTCTCCCGGATCGAATCCGAGCTCACCATCGTCGACGGGCGCATCGTCTACCGGGCGGAAACGGCGAGCGGGCGATGACGGAGCCCGCCATGACCGAACCGGCCGCACCGGTCTATCTCGACTACGACCAGGCGCGGCTCGACCTGAACTACAATCAGGGCGCCTGGGCGCCCAATGCCGAGGAGATCATCGCCTGGTATCGCAGCGCCAGCCTGGAGGCGCATCGCAAGCTCGCCTGCCGCCATCTTGCCTATGGCGAGGGCCCGGCCGAGCGCATCGACCTGTTCCCGGCGGCTTCGCCGGGCGCGCCCCTCGTCGTCTATGTCCATGGCGGTGCCTGGCGCATGCTCGACCGCATGGACAGCGCCTTCGCGGCAGAAGCCTTCGTCGGTGGCGGCCTGAACTTCGCGGTGCTCGATTTCGCCAGCATTCCCGCCGCACGCCTGCCCGAGATGGTGATGCAGGTCCAGCGCGGCATCCGCTGGCTCGCGGGTCATGCCGGCGAGCTCAGCTTCGATCCCCGCCATCTGTTCGTGATCGGCCACTCCTCGGGCGCCCATTTGGTATCGGCGGCGCTCACGGCCGACACGCCGCATCGGATCGAGGCCAGCACGGTGGCAGGCGCCCTCTGCGCCAGCGGCGCCTACGACCTCGAAGGCCCGATGCTCAGTGCGCGTGGGAAATATCTCGACCTGACGGCAGCAGAGATCGAGATATTCAGCCCCATTGGCCATGTCGCGAGGCTCGATTGCCCCGTGCTCGTCGCTTACGGCGAAGCCGAGACCGACGAGTACCGGCGCCATGCGAGGACGTTCCACGCAGCCCTGCAGGCAGCCGGGAAGACGAGCACCTTGCTGCTTGCCGAAGGTCAGAACCATTTCGAGGTCAGCCGCCAGCTCGCGGTACGCGACAGCGTGCTCTTCGACAAGTTGAGCAAGGTCATGCCGACCCTCTCCGGGCAATCCCGCTTTTGAATTTCCTCCGCCTCAGTCCGCCGACGGAATCGCCGCAGGATCCATCCACATCGCCTCCCAGACATGGCCGTCGGGGTCGGCGAGGCTGCGGTTGAACAGGAAACCGAGATCCTGCGCCGGGTTGACGTCGGCGGTGCCGCCATGGCGCACCGCCGCCTCGTTCATCCGGTCGACCGCCTCGCGGCTGTCGCAGGAGATCGCCAGCATCACCTCGCTCATGCCCGCAGGCGGAATCGGGCGGCTGGTGAAGCCCTGCCATTTGGCATGGGTGAGCAGCATCACATGGATCGCCTCGCTCCAGACCATGCAGGCCGAGTTGTCGTCGCTGAACTGGGGATTGTTGATGAACCCGAGCGCCTCGTAGAAGGCCCTGGCGCGCGCCAGATCCGTCACCGGCAGGTTCACGAAGATCATCTTCGTCATCTCGCATCTCCTTGGAATAGCAGCAGGACGTGCCCGCTCTGTCCGAAAGCGCCGCGATGACCACCACCGCGGCTGCTTGTCGGGAAGTGTTAGGGGCGATGCGGGGCCGGCGAATTGATGTTTGGTAAGAAGCGCCTCAGCCGCGCTCCATCCGCCCATAGGCGATGGCGCGCCTCAGCCGGCTGAGGCTTTCCGGGGTGATGCCGAGCCAGGCTGCGATGTGATGCTGCTTCAGCCGCTTGTGCAGCTCCGGCTCGCGGCGGATGAAGTCGCGATAGCGCTTCATGGCGTCATCGTGCCGGAAGGAGATCTCGTCCGGTTCCTTGTCGATGATCCAGTGGCGTTCCATGTAGCGGATGTAGAAGACCGCGATATCGGGGAACGTCGTGGCGAGCGTCCTGAAGGCCGCGAAATCGTATTCGAGGACGCTGCTGTCCTCGATCGCCGTGATGGTGAACAGGCTCGGCTCGCCCAGCAGCGTGGCGCTGACCGATGCGGCGATGCGATTCTCCGGAAAGAAGTGTTTGACGATCAGGTCGCCGTCCGGGCCGACATAGTGCTGGTAGAACAGGCCCTCGACGACGAAGGCATAGCGTGTCGGAACATCCCCTGCCCGGATGAAGATCTCGTCCCTGCGATAGTGCCTTGGCCGCAGCAGGGCTGCCCAGGCGTGCTCGGCCGCCTCCGACAGCTCGGCATAGGTCCGGATTTTTGCGAAGAAGGCGCCCGTCGTCATGCATCGATCCCGCGAACGTGCGGCATCGTTCAAAGTTGCCGCAGGCCGATATGCTCGATCAAGGGCACGATCTCGTCGCGGGCGCCGACGCGGTGCGCCCGTGCGGTGCGCTGCGCTTCCCCTGCGTCACCTGAACGCAAAGCTGCGATGATCGCGCGGTGCGCCTGCGCCGAGCCGGTCGGCGTCGCCCTCAGCTTCAGCGTCAGCATGCGGGCGCGATGCGCCTGGTCGGTCACGGTCTGGGCGATGCGGCGCAGGCGGCCATTGCCGCAGCGCTCGACCAGCAGGCGATGGAAGAGCTCGTCGGCCTCGGCCCAGCCGGGCAGATCATCGCGTCCCAGCGCCTCGTCCATCGCCGCGGTCGCAGCCGCCAGCTCGTCGGCAGCGGCCACGCGTGACGCCGCGGGCAAGGCCGCCAGCAGCTCCGCCGCCATCGATTCGACCGCGATGACGACCTCGTAGATCTCGCGGATGTCGTGCGGCGCCAGCGGGCAGATCAGCACGCCGCGCTTGGAGAGGACGCGGACCAGGCCGTCCTCCTGCAAGCGGATGATCGCCTCGTGCACCGGCGTGCGGCTCATGCCGAGCCGGACCGCGATCTCCTGCTCCGAGCCCTGATAGCCCGGCGGAAAGTCGGTATTGCGGATCGCCTGCTTCAGCGCGGCATAGGCCTCGTCGACGAGCGAGCCTCGCCTGGCTCCCGCCTCGACAATCCCGGCACGCGCTAGCTCGACCATGGCTCCTCCGAGCCCGATTGAGCACAAATGATTGTTTCCATGCAAGCAAGAATGGAAGCTTGACAGCATCCCTCTCAGCGATGACGATCCACCATGCAAACTTCCATGGAAGACAAATGGGAGAGCAGATCGACGCGCCGTCGAACGGCGCTCGCACAGGGAGAGAACCGATGAAGCGAATGCTGCTGACGCTGGCGCTCGGGCTGGCGGCGACATCCCCGGCGATGGCACAGGCGCCCTACCCGGCCCGCGCGATCACCCTGGTCGTGCCCTTCGCCGCCGGCGGCACCACCGATATCGTGGCCCGGCTGATGGCCGACCATATGGGCCGCACGCTCGGCCAGTCGGTCGTGGTCGAGAACGTCGCCGGCGCCGGCGGCACCACGGGTGCGACCCGTGTCGCCAAGGCGACACCCGACGGCTACACGCTGCTGATGGGCAATCTCGGCACGCAGGCGGCCAGCGTCGGGCTCTATCCCAAGCTCGCCTATGACCCCCGCACCGATTTCGAACCGGTGATGAACTCGGCCTCGACGCCGATGCTGGTGGTCGCCAAGAAGGACCTGCCGGTCAAGGATTTCCGCGAATTCGTCGCCTATCTCAAGGCCAATGCCGAGAAGCTGAACTACGGCTCCGGCGGCGTCGGCTCGACCTCGCATCTGACCTGCCTCTTCCTCGACTCGCTGCTCGGCACCAAGCCGCAGCACGTCCCCTTCCGCGGCTCGGGACCGGCCCTGAACGCGCTGCTCGGCGGCCAGGTCGACTATGTCTGCGACCAGACCGTCGCGATCGTCCCGAGCGTGCAGGCCAAGGAGGGCAAGGGCCTCGTCGTCGCGGTCAAGAACCGGCTCTCGGTCATTCCCGATGTCCCGACCTCGGCCGAGCAGGGCCTGCCGCAGTTCCAGGCGACCGGGTGGAACGCGATGTTCGCGCCCAAGGGCACGCCGAAGGAGATCGTCGACAGGCTGAACGCCGCGGCCCGCGCCGCGCTCAAGGACGAGCCGACGCGCAGGCGCTTCCTCGAGCTCGGCGCCGAACTGCCCGACGAGGCCGGCCAGACGCCGGCCGCCCTCGGCGAGCTCGTCCGCAGCGAGATCGACAAATGGGTGCCGGTCATCCGCAATGCCGGCGTGACCGCCCAGTAATCGCCTCGGCGGCGCCCTGGTCCTCCCAGGCGCCGTCTCTTTACGACAGCAGCACGACAGCATCGGACAAGAGCATGCGCACGCATAGGATCGCCGCCATCGGCGGGGACGGTATCGGCCCCGAGGTCATCGCCGCCGGGCTCCAGGCCCTGGATGTCTGCGCCGAGCGCGATGGCGGCTTCCGCCTCGACATCGAGGCCTTCGACTGGGGCTCCGACTATTATCGCAAGCACGGCGTGATGATGCCGGCCGACGGCGCCGACCAGCTGCGCGCCTTCGATGCGATCTATTTCGGCGCCGTCGGCGCGCCCGACATTCCCGACCATCTGACCCTCTGGGGCCTCAGGCTCGCGATCTGCCAGCCGCTCGACCAATACGCCAATGTCCGGCCGACCCGCATCCTGCCGGGAATCACCAGCCCGCTGCGCCATGTCTCCGGCCCCGAGCTCGACTGGGTCATCGTGCGCGAGAACTCCGAGGGCGAGTATTCCGGCGTCGGCGGGCGCGTCCACAAGGGCCTGCCCGAGGAGGTTGCGACCGATGTCGCCATGTTCACCCGCGCCGGCGTGACCCGGATCATCCGCTACGCCTTCGTGGTCGCCAGTTCGCGGCCGCGCAAACTCCTGACCGTCGTCACCAAGTCGAACGCCCAGCGTCACGGCATGGTGATGTGGGACGAGATCGCGGCCGAGGTCGCACGCGAGTTCCCGGAGGTCACCTGGGACAAGATGCTGGTCGATGCCATGACCATGCGCATGACGCTGAAGCCGGAGACGCTCGACACCATCGTCGCGACCAATCTCCACGCCGACATCCTCTCCGACCTCGCCGCGGCGCTGGCCGGCTCGCTCGGCATCGCGCCGACCGCGAATCTCAACCCCGAGCGCAAGACGCCCTCGATGTTCGAGCCGATCCACGGCTCGGCCTTCGACATCACCGGCAAGGGCATCGCCAACCCGGTCGCGACCTTCTGGACCGGGGCGATGATGCTCGACCATCTCGGCGAGAAGGCCGCTGCGGCCCGCCTGATGCGCGCCGTCGAACGCGTCACCGCCGACCCTGCCCTGCATACGCCGGACCTCGGCGGCCAGGCGACGACGGCGCAGGTGACGGAAGCCGTCTGCGACGCGCTACGCGGCGATAATATCTGAGCGAGGGCGCCAGCGAGCGTGGCGTGCGACGGTGCTGACCATGACATCGGGCGCGTAATCGTCTAAGGCGGCCCTCTCCCGCCGCCCTCTCCCGCCCGATGCTGTTCAACTCCTTCGCCTTCCTGCTCGGCTTCCTGCCGCTGGCGCTCGCCCTGCACTGGCTGGTCGAGCGCTTCGCGCCGGCCTGGCGGCTGCCGCTGCTGGCGCTGCTCTCCTTCGCCTTCTATGGCTGGTGGGACTGGCGCTTCGTGCCGCTGCTCGCCTTCTCGATCCTGCTCAACTGGCTGATCGCCGAAGCCTTCCAGAAGACCAAGGCCGGCGGCCTGATCACGCTCGCCATCGCGATCAACCTCGCCATCCTGGCGCTGTTCAAGTACTTCAACTTCTTCGCCGATCTCGCTGCGATGATTCCGGGATTGCCGACGGCGAAGCTCGACCTCGCGCTGCCGCTCGGCATCTCCTTCTTCACCTTCCACCATGTGATGTACCTGACCGATCTGCGCCGGGGCGAAGCGCCACGCTACGATCTCGTCCGCTACGCGCTCTACATCGCCTTCTTCCCGCAGGTGCTGGCGGGGCCGCTGGTGCGCTGGCGCGAGATCATGCACCAGTTCGAGGAGCGGCCTTATCTGCGCTCCGACGCGGCCGAGCGTATCGCCCGCGGCATCATGCTGCTGACGATCGGCCTGGCGAAGAAGGTGCTGATCGGCGACCCGCTCTCCGAATATGCCAACCCGGTCTTCGCCGCGGCCGCCGCCGGCGACGTAGTCAGCATGGCGCAGGCCTGGCAGGGGACCCTCGCCTTCACCTTCCAGATCTATTTCGACTTCTCCGGCTACACCGACATGGCGCTGGGCCTGGCCCTGCTCTTCGGCATCGTGTTGCCGCAGAACTTCAATGCGCCCTATCGCGCGACGAGCCTGCAGGATTTCTGGCGGCGCTGGCACATGACGCTGTCGCGCTTCCTGCGCGACTACCTCTACATCCCGCTCGGCGGCTCGCGGCACGGCCTGCCGCTGCAGCTCTGGGCGCTGTTCGCCACCATGGCGCTCGGCGGCCTCTGGCACGGCGCAGGCCTGAACTTCGTCGCCTGGGGCGTCGCCCATGGCGTCGTGCTCGCCATCGGCGTGCTCTGGCGCCGCGCCGGCTTGCCGATGCCGAAGCTGCTCGGCTGGGCGCTGACCTTCCTCTTCGTCGCTGTCTGCTGGGTGCTGTTCCGCGCCACCTCCTTCGACGCGGCGCTGGCGATCTACAAGGCCATGCTCGGCTTTTCGCCCGTCGGCACCGGCTTCAAATGGCGCGCCTTCCTGCCCGCGATCGCCGTTGCCATGATCGGCCCGACCGCCTGGGCTGCCGTCCACAAGGCGCCGCCGGCACGCTGGCTCGCCGTCCTCACCGCCATCCTCTTCGTGCTGGTCCTGTTCAAGATCGGCGACGACGCCAATTATGAGTTCATCTACTTCCAGTTCTGACGCGCGCTGGGGCGGCTTCGGCCGTACCTTCCTCGCCGCGGCGACGCTCCTCGCCGCGGCGCTGCTGGCGCTCGCCTTCCTGGTCGATCCCTATGACAGCGGGCGCTCGCCGCTGACGCTGAAGACCGGCGTCAGCCCGCAGGGGCCGCGCACCGCCGCCGCCAGCCGCGGCCGCGATCCGCAATTCTCCGGCGCGATCTTCGGCAACTCGCATATCCAGCTGGTCTCGCCGGAGCAGCTGGCGCAGCAGACCGGCATCCCCTTCGTCTCGCTGATCGCCCCCGCCACCGGCCCGCGCGAGAGCCTCGTCCTGCTCGACTGGTTCCTGCGCCATCGCAAGGAACAGGCGAAGGCGCTGGTCGTCGGCATCGACGTGCGCTGGTGCACGGCCGACCCGACATTGGCGATCGAGAAGCCCTTCCCGTTCTGGCTGTTCGAGAGCTCGACCGTGCGCTACCTCGCCGGGTTGCTGCGCTTCGACGTGATCGAGGAGACGCTGCGCCGGCTGCGCTACCTGACGGCCAAGCAGCCCGAACGCGCCCGGCCGGACGGCTACTGGGATTACGAGGCCGGCTACGAGGTCCAGGGTTTCCACAGCGATCCCGTCCGCCGGGCCCAGCTGCTCGAGCCGCTCGACATCAGCGGCGGCAACGCCACCGGCCCCTTCCCTGCCGCGACGGCGCTGCGTGATCTGCTCGACAGGCTGGCGCCGGGCGTGCCGGTCGTTCTGGTGCGTCCACCTAACTTCGTCTCCGGCTTGCCCAAGCCCGGAACGCCCGGCGCCGGCGCCGATGCCGCCTGTCGCGACGCCTATGCGAGGCTCGCCGCGGAGCGTCCGCGCACCGCCCTCGTCGACTGGCGTGTCGACCGGCCGGAGAATCGCGAGCCGGACAACTATTTCGACCATACCCACTACCGGCGGAAGATCGCCGGACCGCTCGCGGCGGACATCGCTGCGGCGATCATCGGATTGCGCTGATTTTCCAGCGCTTTGCCAGCTTGTTCACGGCTGCGCGAAAGCGATTGTTCCCGGTGTGACCAATCGCTATAAGGGCGCCAAATCGGCGGCCTCGACACGGCAAAGCCGGCGAGGCCTTCGAGCGCTCATGCAGAAGGCCTGCCATGTCGAAGCAGATCAGTCTTGCCCCTGACTACAAGCCCTCCGACAGCGAGCCGTTCATGAACGAGCGGCAGCGGGAGTATTTCCGCAACAAGTTGCTCGCCTGGAAGGACGAGATCCTCAAGGAGGCCAAGGAGACCCTGGTCACCTTGCAGAGCGAGAGCGAGAATCACCCGGACATCGCCGATCGCGCCTCGTCGGAAACCGACCGCGCCATCGAGCTGCGTGCCCGCGACCGCCAGCGCAAGCTGATCTCGAAGATCGACGCCGCGCTCTCCCGCATCGAGGACGGCTCCTACGGCTATTGCGAGGAGACCGGCGAGCCGATTTCGCTGAAACGCCTGGAAGCCCGCCCGATCGCGACGCTCTCCCTGGAGGCGCAGGAGCGCCACGAGCGCAATGAGCGCGTCTTCCGCGACGATTGAGACTCAAGGCGGGACATTGCCTTCCATCAGGGGCCTCGCATCCAATTGCGGGGCCTTTTTCATGCCCGGCCAAACAGCGAGCGCCCAGGATGAGCATCCCGATCGACCATGACGCGTTGCCGAGGCTCGTCCGGCCCGTCGCGGTCTTCGACGCCGGGATCGGCAGCTATGCAGCGGTGGCGGCCATCCAGCGCCTCCTGCCGGGGCAAGACATCCTCTATTTCGCGGATCGCGCCAGCTTCCCCTATGGCGACAAATCCAGGCCGGAGCTTCTCGCCATCCTGCGGCGCACGCTGCGCTATCTCGACAGCTTCGACCCGGCCGCCGTGCTGGTCGCCTCGAATGCACCGTCCATCACCGTGCTCGACGAGCTCACGGGGATCATCAACCCACCTGTCTTCGGCGTCCGCCCGCCGATAGCGGCAGCCCTAGCCGTCGCCGGACGCAAAGCCGTCGCGGTGCTCGGCGTGCGGTCCATGGTGGAAAGCCCGGAGCTGCGCCTTTACGCCGACACGCAGGCGGGCGAGCGCAAGGCGCAGGTCCATCTCGTCAATGCATCGCCGCTGGTCGAGCTGGTCGAAAGCGGCGCCTTCCTGTTCGCGCCCGATCAGGCGCAGGCACAGGTCAACGCCTTCCTCGACGCGCTGGACGGACAACATCCCGATATCGCCGCGTTCACCTTGTCGAGCACGCACCTGCCCTGGCTGCGCGCCTTCATCGCGCGCGCCCGCCCCGGACGTCCGCTGTTCGACCCGCTCGACGACGCGATCGCGGCGGTCGCACCACATGCGGTGCCCGGCACCGGCGCTGTCCTGGCGCTGGTCACCGAGAATGAGCGCTATAGCGCGGCCGAGTTCGGGCTGATGCTCGACCGCCTGGGCGTCTCTCTGCCGCTCCACAGAGTGACGCCGTAAGGCCGTTCACACCGGGCGGGGCTCGACTTACCGGAACGTCTTCGCCAGCGCGTCGGCATGCTTGGTCAGCAGGCCGAGATCCGAGCCGACCGCGACGAAGCGGTAGCCCCATTCGATATAGCGGCGCGCATCGGCCTCGGACGGCGTCAGGATGCCGGCCGGCTTGCCGACGGCGGCCAACCGCTCGACCGCGCCCTGGATCGCGTCCTGCACTTCGGGATGGCCGGGATCGCCGATATGGCCGAGCGAGGCGGAAAGGTCGGCCGGGCCGATGAAGACGCCGTCGACGCCGTCGACCGAGGCGATCGACTCGAGCTGGGCCAGCGCCTCGCCGGTCTCGACCTGGACGAGGACGCAGATCTCGGCATCGGCGCGCTTGAGATAATCGGGCACGCGGCCATAGCGGCTGCCGCGCCCGCTCACGGTGATGCCGCGGATGCCGGCCGGCGGATAGCGGCAGGCGGCGACGGCCTTGGCCGCCTCCTCGGCATTCTGGACGAAGGGCACCAGCACCGCCTGCGTGCCGATGTCGAGCAGGCGCTTCAGCAGAACCGGATCGTTCCAGGCCGGGCGCACGATCGGCGTCGCGGTGCCGGCCTGCATGGCCTGGAGCTGGGCGAGCACCGCCGGCGGCTCGTTCGGCGAGTGCTCGGTGTCGACCAGGATCCAGTCGAAGCCGCTATGGCCGATGATCTCGGCGACGATCGGGCTGCACAGGCTGCTCCACAGCCCGATCTGCAATTCGCCGCGGGCGAGCGCGGCCTTGAAGGCGTTGCGGGGCAGGTCCATCGGAAGCTCCTCCGAGCATGTTCCGCAAAAGTGGGGACCACTTTTGCGACGAGAACATGCTCAACTTGTTGAGTTGGCGCGAATTCTTATCGTTCAGCCGAAGTCGGCTGAACGGAAAGCGCGCTAGACGAACTGCACGGAGACGCTACCGAGCGGCCCGAAATCGGCGTGCAGCGTATCGCCCTTAGCCGCCCAGACCGGGCGTGTGAAGGAGCCCGACAGCATCAGGTCGCCCGGCTGCAGGGTGATGTCGAACGGCGCGAGCTTGTTGGCGAGCCAGGCGATCGCCATGGCCGGGTGACCCAGCACGCCGGCGGCGAGGCCGGTCTCTTCGATCTCGGAGTTGCGATAGAAGATCGCGCCGACCCAGCGCAGATCGACATCCTCAGGCCGGACCGGCCGGCCGCCGAGGACGATGCCAGCGGCAGCGCCATTGTCGGCGACCGTATCGAAGATCTTGCGCGGCTCGGTCACGCGCGCATCGATGATCTCGATCGAGGGCACGACATATTCGGTCGCCCTGAGCACGTCGATCAGCCCGATGCCGGGCCCCTTCAGCGGCTCCTTCAGGATGAAGGTCAGCTCCGGCTCGACGCGCGGCACGCAGAAATTCTCGAACTTCACCTTGGCGCCGTCGTTCAGCAGGAGGTCGTCGAAGAGATAGCCGTAATCGGGCTCGTCGATCTTCGAGGAAGCCTGCATCGCCTTCGAGGTCAGGCCGATCTTGTGGCCGATGATCCGGGCGCCGGCCTTGACCCGCTCCTGCGCCACAGCCGAGGAGATCGCATAGGAATCGGCGATCTCGATCTCGGGGAACATCTGCGAGGGCCGCTCGCCCTGCTTCTTGGTGCGGTGGCTTTCGAGCAAAGAGCGCACCACCTGCGCGCGCTGGGCTTCGGTCAGCATGGACGTTTCCTATGATCTATGGCGCTGAGCGCGCTTGTGGAGACGGCGGTCGCAAGCGACCGCCCGGTGTGATCGAGAAAGCCAGGAGCCTTCAGAGCTTGACGCAGACGTTGCGCAGCTCGGTGTAGAACTCCATCGAGTGCACGCCGCCTTCGCGGCCAATGCCCGACTGCTTCGAGCCGCCGAAGGGCGTGCGCAGGTCGCGCAGGAACCAGGAGTTCACCCAGGTGATGCCGACCTCGACCTGCGCCGCGACGCGATGGGCCCGCGTCAGGTTCTCCGTCCAGATCGAGGTGGCGAGACCGTAAGGACTGTCGTTCGCCAGCGCGATGACGGCATCCTCATCGTCGAAGGGCACGATGTTGCAGCAGGGCCCGAAGATCTCCTCGCGCATCACCGCCGAATCCTCAGGAAGACCCGTCCAGATCGTCGGCTCGACGAAGGAGCCGGCGGAATACGGCGCCGCAAGCTCGGGAATACCGCCGCCGGTGATGATCTCAGCCCCCTCGACCTTCGCCTTGGCGTAGTAGGACAGCACCTTGTCGCGATGGACCTGGCTGATCAGCGGCCCGAGCGTGGTCGCGGCCTCGAACGGGTTGCCGGGCTTCAGCTTCTCAGCCGCCTGCTTCAGCCGCTGCGTGAACGCGGCGAAGATCGGCCGCTCGACATAGACGCGCTCGGTGCCGAGGCAGACCTGGCCGCAATTGGCGAAGACGGCGCGGGTCACGCCTTCGATCGCCTTGTCCATGTCGCAATCGGCGAAGACCAGCGAGGCGTTCTTGCCGCCGAGCTCGAGCGAAACCGGACGGACTCCCCTGGACGCGGCCCGCATGATCGCCTCGCCCGTCCGCGTCTCGCCGGTGAAGGTGATGCCGTCGACATCAGGGTGACTGGTCAGGTATTCGCCGGCGCTGTCCTCGCCGAAGCCGTGCACGACATTGTAGACGCCGGGCGGCACGCCGGCCTCGTTCATGATCTCGCCGAGCATGGTCGCCGTGGTCGGCGTCTCCTCGGAGGGCTTGACCACGACGGTGTTGCCGCAGGCCAGCGCCGGGGCGACCTTCCAGGTCATCAGCAAGAGCGGCAGGTTCCACGGGCAGACCACGGCGATGACGCCGCGCGGCCAGCGGATCGCATAGTTCAGCGCCCCTGCCCCGTCCGGCGTCGCCATGCGGAAGGTCTCGGTCGAGAGCGTCAGCACCTGGTCGGCGAAGACGTTGAAGTTCGCCGCGCCGCGCGGAATGTCGATATGCGCGGCGAGGCTCTTGGGCTTGCCGGTGTCGAGCACCTCGGCGGCGAGGAAATCGTCGAAGCGGGCCATGATCCCGTCGGCGACCTTGCGCAGGATGGCGGAGCGCTGCTGCTCGCTCATCTTGCCCCACGGCCCCTTGAGCGCGCGCTTGGCCGCCTTGACCGCATCATCGACCGCGGCCGAGTCGGCCTCCGGCACGAAGTTGATCAGCTCGCCCGTCGCCGGGTGGCGGTTCTCGAAGCTGCTGCGGCCGGCCGGCACGAAGCGCCCGTCGATGAAATGCGACAGGCGGGCGGTCTCGGCGCTGGCGGCAGCGCCCTGGTAGCGCGGAACGGCGCTGTTCATCGTCTCACTCCCGGTCTGGTTTTGTCGTCATGGGCGCATCATCGCGCCGCCGTTCACGTCGAGGATGGCGCCGGAGACGAAGCTCGCCGCCGGTGAGCAGAGGAAGGCGATCGGCCAGGCGATCTCCTCCGGCTGGGCGGCCCGGCCGAGCGGATGCTTCGCGAGCGCCGCAGACAGGTCGTGGACGCCGACCATGGCCGTGTCGGTGATCCCCGGCGCGACGCCGTTGACCAGCACGCCCTGCCCGCCGAAGCGGGCGGCGAGCCAGCGCACCAGCGTGTGCAGGCCACCCTTCGACGCCGCGTAATGCGGGCCGACGCCGGGGAAGGAGCCGCCTGTGGCCGCGACGATCGAGCCGACGAGGACGACCCGCCCGCCGCCGCGCGCCGCCATGGCCGGCACCAGCTCGCGCGCTAGCCGCATCGGCGCCATCAGGTTGAGCGACAGCGTGGTCTCGGCGATCTCCTCCCAGCCATCGTCATCCCAGTCGAGCGGGCGATAGATGCCGGCGCCGAGCACCGCGGCATCGATCGGCCCGGCCTGTTCGGACAGGCGCCGAGGCGCATCGCCATCGAGCAGGTCGATGACGACCTCGCGGGCCGTACTCGCCTTCTCGCCGAGCCCGGCGATCGTCGCGGCGCAGGAGATGCGGTCTGTGAGGACGAGCCTCGCTCCGAGGCCCGCCAGAACCTGCGCCGTCACCGCGCCGATACCGCCTGCCGCACCAGTGACCAGAATGGTCTGGCCGCTCAGATCAAAACCGCTCACGCCTTGCCTCCGGAAACCTGGTCGTCGTCCCGCGCCAGCGCGGCCATCGCCTTGCGCACCTCTTCGGCCGTGCGGGCGAGATGCAGCTCGGTCATCCGGCAGGCCCGCAACGCATTGCGCTGCATGGTGGCGTCGTAGATGGCGCGGTGCTCGTCATGGACATTGCGCCAGCCGCGCGAGACGTTGAGCGAGACGCGGCGATAGCGCTCCGACTGCTGGTAAAGCAGAGCCCGCAGCTTGATCAGCATCGGCGAGCCGGCCGCCGAGACCAGCGCGGCGTGAAAGGCACGATTGCGCGCCTCCCAGGTTTCGAGCTGCTCGGGCGGCAGCGCCTCGCTGGTATGCGGCAGATGCTCCTCGACCGCCGCCAGCGCGTCGAACGCCGCGGTGACCTCGCGCTCCCATTGCGCATCGCCATTGCGGATCGCGGCGTTGAGCGCCTCGGTCTCGATCAGGGCGCGGACGCGCGAGACGTCGTCGAGCTCGTCGAGCGAAAGCGGCGCCACCCAGAAGCCGCGCTGCCCTTCCGAGACGACGAGCAGGTCGCCCATCAGGCGGGCGAGCGCCTCGCGCAGCGGCGACATGCCGACCTCATAGTCTTGCGCCAGGCCTTCGAGCTTCAGCTTGCTGCCGGCGGCGAGGCGGCCATTGACGATGTCGCCGCGCAATTGGCGGTAGGTCCGGTCGGCCAGGGTCTTGTCGGAAGAGGACATTCCGAAGCGCGCAGCTCCTGTTGTCGATAGCCCTCTCTAGCATCAAATTTCGAAATTACAATCCTGACGGCACTGATTGCAGCCAACCAAAATCCCTTTAATTCCTATAATTCAAGGAATTCTCTATAAGAGACCGCGTGAAGGCGAATTCTGTATGTCGAAAAAATATCGAAATAATATTGACACGCCAAAGCCCTTCTGATCGGATGCCGGCCAATCGAGTGGCACCAAGATCGCCCCGTTGGAGGACGTCCCATGACCGAGCGCTTTCCGCTGTCCCGCCGCAGCTTCCTCGCGACTGCGGGCGCCACTGCCCTCTCCGGCGCGATCAGCGCACCCGCTTTGGCGCAGGGCGCCAACAAGCCGCTGAAGATCGGCATGGTGACCTCGCTGTCGGGTCCGTTCACGGCGCTCGGCGAGAGCATGCGCGCCGGGATGCAGATGTTCCTGGCCGAGAATGGCGGCAAGCTCGCCGGCCGCGCCGTCGAGCTGATCGTCGAGGACGATCAGGCCAAGCCGGACGAGGGCGTGCGCAAGTTCCGCAAGCTCCTCGGGCAGGACAATGTCGACATCGTCTCCGGCGTGATCTCCTCGGCGGTGGCGCTCGCCGTCCGCGACGTGGTGACCGAGGCCAAGGCGCTGACCTTCATCTCGGCCGGCTCGGCCAACGACCTCGCCCGCAAGGCGGCGAGCCCCTTCGTCTTCCGGCCGACCAAGACCAACTGGATGCTCGGCCACACCGCCGGCCAGTGGGCCTTCGAGAAGCTCGGCAAGTCCGGCTGCCTGACCATCGCCGCCGACTACGCCGCCGGCCGCGAATCCGTCGGCGATTTCGTCGCGAGCTACCAGCAGCAGGGCGGCAAGGTCGGCAAGCAGCTCTGGGCCCCGCTGGGCACCACCGATTTCGGGCCGCTGCTGACGACGATCGCCTCGGAACGGCCGGAGTTCATCTTCTCTTTCTTCGCCGGCTCCGACGCGGTGCGCTTCCTGCGCCAGATGCGCGAGTACCGGCTGCACGGCAAGGTCAAGCTGATCGGCAGCGGCGCGCTGTTCGACCAGGAGGACGTGGTCTCGGCCGTCAAGGAAGCGGCGCTCGGCGGGCTCAACACCTGCAACCAGTCGCCGACGGCGCCGAGCTCGGCCGCCTTCACCAAGGCCTATCAGGCCGCCCGCAACGCCATGCCCGGCGAGATGGGCACGGCCGGCTATGTCACCGGCCAGGTGATCAAGGCCGCGGTCGAGCGCGTCGAGGGCGACCTCTCCAACAAGGAGAAGGTCAAGGAGGCGCTGCTCGCCAGGGAAGTCGAGACCGTGTTCGGGCCGATGCCGTTCGATCCGCGCAACAACCAGGCGATCCTCGACATCTATGTCAACGAGATCAAGGACGGCGCCGGCGGCCCGGTCAACCAGGTGATCCACACCTATAAGGGCGTGCGTGATCCGGGCCCGGTGGCCTAAGTCCTACGAAGGAGCTTTCCCGTGGGCTTCTACGCCGTCCAGAGCCTGAACGCGCTGTCGTTCTCGATGCTCCTGCTGCTGACAGGCCTCGGCCTCTCGGTGGTGCTCAACCTGATGAATTTTGTCAATCTGACCCACGGCTCCTTCTTCCTGCTCGGCGCCTATGTCGGCGTCTACTGGCTGGCCTCGGGCGCGCCCTGGTGGCTGGCCTTCCCGGTCGCCTTTGTAGCCGCCGGCCTCGCAGGCTTCCTGCTGGAGCGCTTCCCGTTCCGGCAGTTCTACGCGCGCACCCATCTGATGCAGGTGCTGCTGACCTACGGCCTCTCGGTGATCTTCGCCGACCTGATGCGCTGGGGTTTCGGCGCGCAAATCCTCTCGGCGGAAATCCCGGAGGCGCTGCGCGGCGTCGTCTTCATCATGGACATGCCTTTCCCGATCTACCGGCTCTTCATCATCGGCTTCGGCGCGGCGCTCGCTTTCGCGCTGTGGTTCGTGATCGACCGCACCATCTGGGGCGCGGTGGTCAGGGCCTGCGTCACCGATCGCGGCTTCGTCGAGACGCTCGGCCTCGACACACGCCGGATCTTCACCGCCGTGCTGGTGATCTCGGCCGGCCTCGGCGGCATTTCCGGCGCGCTCGGCGCCGGCATCCTCTCGGCCTATCCCGGTCTCGATGAGGAGGTGCTGATCCTGGCGCTGATCGTCGTCGTCGCCGGCGGGCTCGGCACCTTCCGCGGCACGGTGCTGAGCGCGCTGCTGCTCGGCTTCGCCATGACCTTCTCCAAGGTCTGGGTGCCGGAATTCTCGAACGTCGTCGCCCTCGCCGTCATGGCTGCGCTCTTGGTCGCGCTGCCGGAAGGCCTGGTCGCCAGGAAGGTGAGGCAGGTATGAGCTCGATCGCCGACGGGACCGGCCGCGTGCAGGCGTCCCCCGCCAGTGAACGGCGCAGCCTGCCAGTGGCCGCGCAGGTCGCGCTGCTCGCCCTCGCCGCCGCCGTCCCCCTGCTGTTCGCGGGCGACTATCAGCTGCGCTTCCTCGCCGAGATCCTGATCATCGGCACCGCCGTGCTCAGCCTCGATCTCCTGGTCGGCTTCGGCGGGCTGGTCTCGCTCGGCCATGCCGTTTTCTTCGGCGGCGCGGCCTATGCCGCGGCGATCGCCGCGCAGACGCTCGGTGCCGACATCGTCGTGATGCTCGCCGTCGGCATCGCCACCGGCATGGCGGCGGCGCTGCTGATGGGCGTCGTGGTCATGCGCACCATCGCGCTGTTCTTCCTGATCCTCAGCCTGATCGTCGGCCAGATCGTCTGGGAGGTGGTGTTCCACTGGCGCGAGGTCACCGGCGGCGCCGACGGGCTGCGCGGCTTCCCGGTGCTGACCCTGCACACCGGCTTCGCCACCATCCCGCTCAACAACGGCGTCGCGCTCTATCTCGCCGCGCTGGTTCTCGCGCTCGCCGCCTATCTCGCCGCCCGCTCCTTCGTCACCGCGCCGATCGGCCGGGCCCTGCTCGGCACCCGCGAGCGGCAGCTCCGGATGAGCGCACTCGGCTATTCGATCCCGCGCATCCGCCTGATGGCGCTCCTCGCCTCCGGCGCCATCGCCGGCGCGGCCGGCTCGCTCTACCCCTTCGTCAACCAGTATGTCGGCCCCAATGCCGTGCATTGGACGATGTCGGCGATGATGATCATCATGCTGGTGATCGGCGGCGTCGGCTCGCTCTACGGCGCCTTCATCGGCTCGGCGATCTATCTGGGCATCCAGACCTATGTCTCGTCCTATACCGATCGCTGGCAACTGGTCGTCGGCCTCGTCTTCGTGCTGACCGTGATGATCATGCCGAAGGGCGTCGTCGCCGGGCTGAAGGCCGCCTTCGGACGGCGCAAGGATGCGGAGGGCCGCTCATGAGCGCGAACGCCATTCCCGCCCTCGCGATCGAGGGCGTCGCCAAGTCCTTCGGCGGGCTGAAGGTGCTGAGCGATGTCTCGGTCACGCTCGGCCAGGGCGAATGCCTCGGCCTGATCGGCCCCAACGGCGCCGGCAAGACGACCCTGTTCAACATCGTCACCGGCTTCCTGATCCCGGACCATGGCCGGGTCGCCTTCGCCGGCGAGGACATCACCAGGGCAAAGCCGGACATGCGCGTCCGCGCCGGGCTGGTGCGCACCTTCCAGAAGAGCATGGCCTTTCCCGAACTCAGCGTGCGCGAGAACCTCGCTCTGGCGGCACGATCCCGGAGCGGCGAAGGCTATGGCTGGTTCGGCAGCCGCAAGGCGGTCAGTGCGGCGGACGAAGCTGCCGATGAATTGCTGACCCGCGCCCAGTTGCGCGAGCGCGCCGAACTGCCGGTCGCAGGCCTGTCCTATGGCGAGCAGCGCATCGTCGACGTGTTGGTCTCGCTGGCGATGCGCCCGCGCGTGCTCCTGCTCGACGAGCCCACCGCCGGCCTGTCGCGCGCCGAGGGCGAGCACCTGATCGAGGTCGTCCGCACGCTCGGCGAGGACCTCTCGACCATTCTGATCGCGCATGATCTCGATATCGTCTTCGGCGTCTGCGACCGCGTCGCCGTGCTCGATCTCGGCCGGTTGATCGCCTGCGACACGCCGGACGCGATCAAGGCGCATGAGGGCGCCCAGGCCGCCTATCTCGGCGCCTCACTCGGGGAGGCCGCATGATGTCGGTTCAGGCACAACAAAAGGCGGCTCCCGCGACCTATCTCGAGGTCGCCGGGCTCGATGCCGGCTATGACGGGGTGCGCGTCCTGCACGGCGTCGACTTCTCGCTGGCGCAGGGCGAGGCCGTGGCGCTGCTCGGCCGCAACGGCGCCGGCAAGAGCACGCTCTGCTCGGCCCTGTTCGGGCTGGAGCCGCAAATCTCCGGCCGAATCGCGATCAAGGGGCAGGAGGTCGCCGGCTGGCCGGGACATCGCATCGCCCGGCTCGGCGTCGCGCTGGTGCCGCAGGGCCGCGGCGTCTACGCCAATCTCAGCGTCGACGAGAACCTGACCATGGCCGCGCTCTGGTCGCGCAAGCAGCCGAACCGGCGCTGGGTCAAGGAGCGCATCTACGAGGACTTCCCGCGCCTCGCCGAGCGCCGCTCCTTCTCCAGCGGCGCACTCAGCGGCGGCGAGCGGCAATTGCTGGCGATCGCGCGCGCTCTGCTGACGCAGGCCGACCTGATCGTGCTCGACGAGCCGAGCGAAGGCCTCTCGCCGCGCGCCATCGAAGAGGTCATCATCGGCACCGTCGGGCGCTTGCGCGGCGAGGGCTATACCTTGCTGATCGCCGAGCAGAACCTCGCCATGGCGCTGAAGCTGGCCGAACGGGCGCTGGTCCTCGACCATGGCCGCGTCGTCTTCGACGGGCCGTCCGACGTCTTGATGGCCGACAAGGACCTCCAGAAAGAGCATCTCGGGCTATGAGCGACGCGATCACCATCGAGCAATTGCGCTATGTCCGGCTCGGCACCGCCGATCTGAAGGGCGCAGCCGATTTCGCCGGCCGCATCCTCGGCCTGCAGCTCGTCGACCGCACCGAGACATCAGCCTATTTCCGCTCCGACTACCGCGACCACACGCTGGTCTATGTCGACGGGCTCGATGCCGGCCAGGCGATCGGTTTCGAGCTGCGCGATCCCGACGCGCTGGCTCATGCCGAGACGGTGCTGCAGGGCGCCGGCTTCGCCACCACGCGCGGCGATGCCGAGGCCTGCGCCATCAGGAAGGTTCGGCAGTTCGTCTCCTTCCGCATGGAAGCCGGCTACGACATCGAGCTCGTGATCCGGCCGCTCGAATCCGGCTGGCGCTATCACGGCCCGCGCGATGCCGGCATCACCGGGCTTGAAGCGATCGCGCTGCGCGGCGCGCCCGACGCGTCCGACCAGCAGGTCTGGACCAAGCTGCTCGGCGGCAAGGTCAGCGACTGGGTCGGCGAGGCCGCCTATATCCGCTTCGACGAGGCGCATCACCGCATCGCCGTGCATCCCTCGCAGGAAAAGGGCATCCTTGCCGTCGAGTTCGGCGTCGAGGATGTCGATCTCGTCATGCAGAACGCCTATTATCTGCGTGGCGCACAGGCGCGCATCATGGATGGTCCGGGCCGGCGCACTGCCTCGCAGCAGCTGTTCGTCAGCGTCGCCGGCCCCGACGGCGTCAACTTCTCCTATGTCGCCGAGGGCGAGAGGCTCGCCTCCCCTCGCCGCGCCCGGCAGTTCCCGCGCAAGCGCGAATCCTTCTGCGCCTGGGGCAGCGACACCCAGATTCCCGAATACCAGTGAAGCGTCTTCGCCGGCTCCGCGCCGGCAGGAGGGAGCGACCATGATCAAGCTAGCCGATGTCTCCTATGTCCGGCTCGGGACCCGCGATCTCGAAGGCGCGACCCATTTCGCCACCGAATATCTCGGCCTCGACGTCGCCGAGCGCGCCAAGGGCTCGGTCTATTTCAAGTCGGACGCGCGCGAGCACACGCTCTGCTATTTCGAGGGCGACCCGGGCGACCAGGTCGTGTGCTTCGAAGTGGAGGAGCAATCCCATCTCGACGAGGCGGCAACGCAGCTCGAGAGCCTCGGCCATCCCGTCCGGCGCGGCACCGCTTCCGAGGCCGCGCTGCGCAAGGTCCACGACTTCATCGCCTTCCGCGACCCGACCGGCAATCCGATCGAGCTCGCCTGGCGCCCGGCCTATAGCGGGCGGCGCTATCACGGCGCGCGCGATGCCGGGATCACCGGCTTCAGCCATGTCGGCCTGTGCTCCAGCGATCTAGCCCGCGACGAAGCCTTCTGGACCAAGGTCACCAACGCCCAGGTCTCGGACCGGATCGGCGACGCGCCGCTGCTGCGCATCGACGAGGTCCATCACACCATCGCCCTCTTCCCCTCGCCCAAGGCCGGCATCCAGCACATCAACCATCAGGTCGAGACCGGCGACGACATCATGCGCTCGCACCAGTTCCTGAAGGACCGGCAGGTGCGCATGGTCTTCGGCCCTGGCCGGCACCCGACCTCCTCGGCAAAATTCCTCTATTTCGAGGGGCCGGAGGGCATGGTCTTCGAATATTCTAGCGGCGTGCGCGAGATCGCCGACGAGCTGCTCTGGCGCGAGCGCCAGTTCATGTTCGAGCCCAAGGGCTTCTGCAAATGGGGCGCCAAGCCCGACATCACCGAATTCAACAAGTGAGCGCGTCCAAGTGAGCGCGTCAATGCCGCGGCCGAGCGCCGCTCAGGAGGATCTGGTCCGGCAAGCCGGGCGCGCGCTGGCGCGCCACGGCCTCGTCCATGCCTATGGCCATTGCAGCCTGCGTCTCGACGCGGGCCATTTCCTGGTCTCGCCGGCCAAGCCGCTCGGGCTGGTCGCGGACGAGGATGCCTGCAGCGTCGTGGCGATCGACGGGCCGCTGCCCGACGGCGTCCTCGGCGAGGTCCGCATCCATCGCGAGATCTATCGGCGGCGGCCGGAGGTCGGCGGCGTCGTGCGCTCGATGCCGCCCAGGGTGATGACGCTCGGCACCGCCCGGATCACGCCAAAACCACGGCACGGCTTCGGCAGCTATTTCGCACCGCAGCCGCCGCTCTGGGACGACCCGCAATTGCTGCGCAATGACGAGCAGGCCGCCGCCCTGGCCGAACAAATGGGCCCTGCCCGCGCGATCGTCATGCGCGGCAACGGCGCGGTCACCGCCGGCGCGAGCCTTGAAGAGGCGGTCGTCCTGACCTGGTATTTGGAGGACGCGGCACGCGTCGAGTTCGAGGCGCGCGCCGCAGGGATCGCTGAGGCCGGGGTGATCCTCAGCGAGGCGGAGGTTGCGCAGCGCGCGACCTGGTCGGGCGCCATCCTCGACCGGATGTGGGCGTATCTGACCACGCCGCAGCGCTGAGTACCGGCGGCACAAGGCAGAATCCCGGAAAGCAAAGCCCCGCGCGGGAGGGCGCGGGGCTTCTGGCCGCCAGCCTGGATAGCTGGGGAGCGTGGCGGGCGGCCGGGAGGAAAGGCGGCTCGGGAGAGACCGCCGGCCCGGCGCGAAGGCATGGAACGTGGGGAGCGTTGCCGTCGCGCCGGAAGCTTGGGATCGGGATCTATCTTTCAGGCATCTCCTGTCCCGGAAAACCGGTTTCCACTTTTCCGGGACATGCCTCAGAAGGGCAGCAGGATGTCCATCACCTGCTGGCCGTAGCGCGGCTGCTGGACGTCGGTGATCTGGCCGCGGCCGCCATAGGCGATGCGGGCCTGGGCGATCTTGGTCGAGTCGATCGTGTTGTCGGATTCGATGTCTTCGGGCCGGATCACGCCGGCAACGATCAGCTCGCGCACCTCGAAATTGACCCGGATCTCCTGCTTGCCTTCGATGACGAGGTTGCCGTTCGGCAAGGTCTGGGTGACCACGGCGGCGACATTGGTGGCGAGCTGCTCGGCACGGCGCACCGAGCCCGAGCCTTCGCTGGACGAATCCGAATCCAGCTTCAGGAACGAGCTGGGATCGGAATTCTTCTTCCACTTCGTCTCGGCGCCGAAGAAGTTCTCGGCGCCGAGATCCTCGCCGTTCTTGCGGCTGCGCTTGGTGGTGTTGTCGAGCTGGGCCTTGTCGGTGACCTTGACCTTGACGGTGACGAGGTCGCCGACGAGCCGGGCGCGCTGGTCCTTGAAGAAGGCGCGCGAGCCGGTGCGCCAGAGCGAGTTGGGCGCGTAGGAGGCGTGCTCCACCGCCGGCATCGGCATCTGCACGGGCTTGTAGCCCTTCGTCGCGGTGGGGTCCTCGATCGGCGACAGCGCCGGGGCCTGGCCGACATTGGCGAGCCGGTCGGCGGCGCCACAGGCGCCCAGCATCAGGCTGAGGCCAAGCGCGGCGGGGATGGAAAGAGGATTGGTCCGGGTCATGGGAACGGTCCGCAACTTGAGCGATGGGGTCAGCGAGCGGCGGCGATCTGGCCGCCGCCATGCGGGCTGACATTGACGCGCCCGGGGCCGGTGACGGTTCCCTGCAGCACGCGCTTCGACTGGATATTGGTGATCGCGATGCTGTCGCCGATCGCGCCGGCCTCGTTGGCGCGGCCGCGCAGGCTGATCGCGATGCCGCGCGCCTCGTAGACGATTGTGACGATGTCGCCGCGCCCGACGACCTCCTCGCGCTGGACATCGCCGCTGCGCAGCACCGAACCGGCGACCAGGGTCCGCTTGGCGACCTTGCCGATCGCCGCCTTCATCTCGCCGAGCACGTCGTTGAACTGGGCATCGCGGGGGCGGCGCTCGATGGTGACGTCGCTGGGACGAAGCGTCTCGCCGCGGGCGATCGTGCGCAGCGGCACCACCACCTCGGCGGTCTCGACCAGCTGGCCGGAAACGCGCACCGGCTTGAGACGGGTCGCGGCGCTGCCCGGCATGGTCAGGCGGCCGGTGACGCGGCGGGTGCGCGCATCGTAGTTCAGGTCGAGCGCGGTGAGGTCGCCGGTCAGCTCGGGCTCGACCACGACCGACGGCGCGCCGCCATCGAGCAGCAGCGCGAAGGCGCGCCCATCGAAGCCGAAGCGCTCGAGCAGGGCCGATTTCACCGCGGCCTCGACATCGAGCCCGGTGATCCGGCGCGCCGCGCGCGTCACCACGACCTGGGCGACGCCCTGGCTGTCGAGGTCCTGGGCGTCGCGCAGGAGGCCGTGCTTGACCGCGGCGTCGACGATGCGGGCGACCTGGATCGTGCCGGTGTCGCCGAGCGCCGGCGCTCGGAAGGCCGGCAGCGCCGCATCCTGCGGCGACAGGCCCGTGATCAGGTCGCCGAAGCCGACGATGTCGCGCGACAGGGTGAGGTCGGGCTTCAGCCTGAGCTTGGCCGTTGCAGCAGGCGCCGTCGTCGACGCCGTTGCGCCCGCAGGGGCCGGCGCCTGGGCCAGCGCCATGGCGGGCAGCGCCGCCAGGGCCGCGATGATGAGAGTGGAGCGGATCATCTGGCTCATCCTCCGTCAGCGCATGATCTGGGTGGTGGACTGCATCATCTGGTCGGCGGCCGAGATCACCTTCGAGTTCATCTCGTAGGCGCGCTGCGCCGCGATCAGCGAGGAGAGCTCGGTGACCGCCTGGACGTTGCCTTCTTCCAGATAGTTCTGCTGGAGCGTGCCGAAGCCTTCCTCGCCGCCGAGGCCGTCGATCGCCGGGCCGGAGCCGGCCGTCTCGACGAACAGGTTGTCGCCGATCGATTCGAGGCCGACCTTGTTGATGAAGCGCGAGAGCTGGATCTGGCCGAGCTGCTGCGGCGCGGTCTGGCCGGGCAAGGTGACCTCGACCGTGCCCTGCGCGTTGATCGACACGCCGGTGGCGTTGTTGGGGACGGTGATGCCCGGCTGGACGAGATAGCCGTCGCGGGTGACCAGCCGGCCCTGGCTGTCGAGATCGAAGGAACCGTCGCGCGAATAGGCCGTGCGCCCGTCCGGCATCTGGATGCGGAAGAAGCCCTCGCCGCGGATGGCGACGTCGTATTCCTTCTCCGTCGGGCTGAGGTTGCCCTGGCTCATCACCCGGCCGGTCGAGGCGGTCTTGACGCCCGAGCCGACGAAGGTGCCGGCCGGAACCTGCGTGTTCTGGTCCGAGGTCTGCGTGCCGGCGCGGCGGATGTGCTCGTAGAGCAGGTCCTGGAAATGGATGCGCTGGCGCTTGTAGCCGGTGGTGCGGACGTTCGCGATATTGTTCGAGATGACCTGGACGTTGAGTTCCTGGGCCATCATGCCGGTGGCGGCGGTGTAGAGTGCGCGCATGGATCTGGCTCCTTCCGCGTCAGGCTTGCTGATCGGCCAGGCGGGTGATCGCCTTGGCGCGCAGTTCGTCGGTCTTGCCCATCATCGCCGAAAGCGTCTGGTAGGCTCGCTGGACCTCGACCAGCCGGGTCATCTCGACCACGGCCTTGACGTTGGAGCGCTCGATCGCTCCGGTCTCGAGCCGCGCCTGCGGGCCGGCGGGCTGCGCGGCGGCGGTCGAGGAGAACAGGTTGGCGCCGTCGCTGGCCAGCGCCCGAGGATTGTCAAAGCGGACGATCCGAAGCTTGCCGCGCTGGCCCTGGTCGGACGAGACCGTGCCGTCGGTGGCGATGCGTGCGTTGCTCTCGGTCGAGCCGAACACGATCGGCCCGCCATCGCCCATGACCGGCTGACCTGCCTGCGTCACCAGCTGGCCGCGCCCGTTGATCTCGAGCGAGCCGGCGCGGGTGTAGCGCTCGCCCTGCGCGGTCTGGACGACGAGGTAGTTCTCGCCCTGCAGCGCGACGTCGAGCGGGTTGCCGGTGCGCTCGATCATCCCCAGCGACAGGTCGATCGGCGTGCCCTTGTCGATGACATAGGAGAGCCGCCGATCCTGCGTCGGGAAGGTGTCGGCCCGCGCCGTCGGCGAGATGTATTCGGCAAAGCGGGCCGAACGGGCCTTGAAGCCGTTCGTGCCGACATTGGCGACGTTGTTGGCGATGACGTCGAGCTCGCGCGCCAGAGCCATCTGGCGCGACAGGCTGACGAGAAGCGCGTTTTCCACGGCTCCTGCTCCCGATCTGTCCCATGACCGCCCCGACGCTCCCCAGCGCGGTGGCCACGCCAGACAGGTGGCAAGCGACGTGCCAACATGGTTAATCGCGGCAAATGATTGATATCATTCGATATAGATTGGAAGGCGGCCTTCACCACCGCTGGACGGAAACCGCCCTTCCGGCAGAAACGACCCGGCAAGAATTGCCGTCCTTAACGGGCCGTTAACCGTAATTGGGCAAGGGTTAACGGCAGAGAGGCGGGCCGGCCGGCGCCCGTCACGGGCGGGCGGGCCGAGATGGCGAAGAAGGCGAACAAGGACGACGAAGCCGCCGAGGGCGGCGCCGACGAGGCGCCGAAGTCCGGCAAGAAGAAGAAGCTCGTCATGATCGGCGGCGCGGTGGCACTCGTCGCCGTGCTCGGTGGCGGGGGCTGGTTCTTCTTCATGAAGAAGAAGCCTGCCGACGAAGTGACCGCCGAACAGGCCGCCGCGGCCGCCAAGAAGCTGATCACCTTCGTCGAGATGAAGGACATGATGATCGGCATCACCGCCGGCCCGCAGCACGACCGCCAGCCGATCGTCAAGATCAAGGTCGCGCTCGAAATCGCCGATCCCAAGACCGCTGAGCAGGTCAAGCCGCTGCTGCCGCGCGTCGAAGACGCCTTCCAGGTCTTCATGCGCGAACTGCGCCCCTCCGACCTCGACGGCTCGGCCGGCATGTATCGCCTGAAGGAAGAGCTGCTGCGCCGGGTCAACGTCACCGTCTACCCGGCCAAGGTCGACGCCGTCCTCTTCAAGGAATTGCTGCTGCAATAGCGGCAGCCCGATCGCGCAAAGCAGACCGCCATGGCCAACGACGATCTCGAAGCCCGAGACAACGACAAAGACAAGGACAAGCTCCCGCTGACGCCGGAAGGCATGGCGGCGGAATGGGCCACCATGTCCGACATCGCCGCCGACGACGGCGGCGAGCAGGAAGCCAATATCGATCGCCTGATGAATCAGGAAGAGATCGACACCATGCTCGGCTTCTCCATCGGAGATGACGGCAAGGGCGGCCGCAACGGCATTCAGGCGATCGTCGATTCCGGCTCGGTCACCTATGAACGCCTGCCGATGCTCGAGATCATCTTCGAGCGTCTGGTCCGCCTGCTCTCCACCAGCCTGCGCAACCTGTTCAGCGACAATGTCGAGGTGACGCTGGAGGGCATTCGCTCGGTCCGCTTCGGCGACTATATCAACTCGATCTCGCTGCCGGCGATGCTTGCGGTGTTCAAGGCCGAGGAGTGGGACAATTTCGGCCTCGTCACCATCGAGTCCGCCCTCACCTATTCGGTGCTCGACACCATGCTGGGCGGCAAGCGCGGCCAGGCGGCGGCGCGCGTCGACGGGCGTCCCTTCACCTCGATCGAGATGAGCCTGCTGCGCCGCGTCATCGGCGTCGTGCTCGGCGATGCCGAGGCGGCCTTCCGGCCGCTCTCGCCGGTGAACTTCAGGGTCGACCGGATCGAGTCCAATCCGCGCTTCGTCTCGATTTCGCGGCCCGCCAACGCCGCGATCCGCGTCGAACTGCGCTTCGACATGGAAGGCCGCGGCGGCTCGCTCCACCTGCTCCTGCCCTACGCCACCATCGAGCCGATCCGTGAATTGCTGCTCGAAAGCTTCATGGGTGAGAAGCTCGGGCGCGATCCGATCTGGGAGAACCACCTCGCCACCGAGGTCTGGCAGGCAGACGTCGCCGTGAAATGCGTGCTGCACGAATGCACCATGCCGCTGAAGCGGGTGATGAAGCTCGAGATCGGCGACACGCTGATGTTCGACGCCCGCCCCGATTCGGTCGCATCGCTGCGCTGCGGCGACTTCATCGTCAGCGAGGGCCGCATCGGCCGGGTCGACGACAAGATCGCCGTCCAGGTCGTCAGCCCCTTGCGGCGCTCGAAGACGACCATGGCCGCCTTCGACACCAGCCATCTCAACCCGGCGTCCTGACCAGGGAGACCAGCCCATGACCATCACCCTGATCGCCGATGTCCTGGTCGGCTGCCTGCTGGTCGCCACCATCGCCACCTGCTTCGTGCTCTCCAAGCGCATCGAGCGGCTGAAGGCCGATGAGAGCGCGATGCGCCAGACCATCGGGGCGCTGATCTCGGCCACCGACACGGCCGAGCGCGCCATCGCCGGCCTCAAGCTGACCCTCGGCGATTGCGACCGCACCCTCGCCGAGCGCCTGCAGACCGCCGAGCGCTATGCCGCCGACCTTGCCCAGCAGATCGAGGCCGGCCAGACCGTGATGGAGCGTATCGGCCAGATCGTCAGCGCCGCGACCATGGTCGTGCCCAAGGCCGAGCCCACCCCTGAGAAGCCCGCCCTCTCGCGCATGGCGAGCACCGCCGATGCCGCCGCCGCGATCCGCGCCCGTGCCGCCCGCAGGCTCGAAGGCCAGGCTGCGTGATCCAGACGCCCCGCCTCATCCCGGCCGTCATCCTCGGCGCCATGGGTCTCCTGGCGCTGAAGCTGCTCGCCTGGACGGCGGAGCCCTATCCGGGCAAGGTGCCCGCCAGCGCCCAGCTGTTCACCCCGAAGCCGGAAAAGGAAGCCTGGGGCCTCGCCAAGACCGTTGCCAAGGCTCATCAGCCCGACGGTTTCTGGGACCCGGAGACGACCGGCACGATCGATCCGCCGAAGCCTAAACTGCCGCCCGAAGAGCAGGCCAAGCGCGACGCCAATCCGAACAACAAGGCCGGACTGATGAACGGCACCGCCCAGCCGGTCTCGCCGGCCGAGAAGGCACTGCTCGAACGCCTTGGCCAGCGCCGCGAGGAGATCGAGGCACGCATGCGCGAGCTCGACATGCGCGAGAAGCTGCTCGATTCCGCCGAGAAGAAGCTCGGCGGCCGCGTCGACGACCTCAAGGCGCTGGAAGAGAAGGTCGAAGGCCCGCGCAAGCAGGAGGCGGACACCAATCAGGCGGTCAAGAACCTGGTGATCATGTACGAGACGATGAAGCCGAAGGACGCCGCCCGCGTCTTCGACCGGCTGGCGCTCGACATCCTGGTTCCCGTGGTCCAGCAGATGAATCCGCGCAAGATGTCGGACGTGCTCGCCGCCATGTCGCCCGAGGCGGCCGAGCGCCTCACCGTCGCGCTCTCTGTCCGCGGCCGCCCCGCCGTCGCCACCGAGCGCGCGCCCGCTCCGACGCCGGCCGGCAACGAGCTGCCGGCGATCGAGCCCACGCCCAAGCGCTGAGGCGCACGGGGGGCGCCGACAACCTGTGCGGCCCGCTCGTTCGAATGGATGACGCCGCCCATGCGGTCTGGCGCTTAACTCTCCATCGATCCCGGAGAGGCAGCCATGAGCAGCATTGCGAAATACGGCTTTGAGGGTGGTGGGCCTGGCCAGTACGAAGGCTCGCTGCAGTTCATCGACACGAATACGCCGATTCTCGGCCTCTACTACGATAGCCACATCAACTTCTCGATTACCTCGCTCGGCCCCCAGTTGCGTATCGTACGGTATTCGAAGGAAACGCTCGTGGCGTTGACGAGTATCGGCAACCGAAGCGCCGTCACTTATGAGAACAACGGCTTCACCATAAAGCCTAAGGGCACCGGTTATTTCCAACTGCGCCGTACCCACCACGGCTGGGGCGACAAGTCACGTTACGGCGTCAAGGCCAAGGACAAGCGCGGCACGGTCAACATCATCATCTGCAAGGTTCTGGCTCCGCCCGGAATGGACCCGCGCGACCCAGCTACGCTGTATTGAGCGCTCCTCGCGTCCGTCTCGGCGCTTATTGCTGAACGGTGATGCCGTTCTCCCTGATGATCGTCGCATAGGTCGCGACATAACGCTCGATCATCTTCTCGAACTCGGCGCCCGGCCGCGCCAGCACGGTGAAGCTCAGCGCCTGCAGGCGCTCGCGCACATCCGGACGCGCCAGGGCCGTGAGCCAGGCGCGCTCCAGCGCCTCGCGAGCCGGCGCCGGCGTGTCGCGCCGGACCATGATGCCGAACCAGCTGTCCGAGAGGAGATCCGGCAGGCCGAGCTCGGCGAAGGTCGGGACTTTCGGCAGCTCGCGCACCCGCTGGTCAGCGGTGACCGCCAGCGCGACGAGCTTGCCCTCCTCGATCGGCTGGACGACATCAGGCAGGTTGCTCAGCGCAAAGTCGATCCGGCCGGCATAGAGGTCGACGAAAAGCTGTGCTGTGCCGTTATAGGGCGCATGCACCGCCTTGCCGCCGACGAGCCGCAGGAAGTGCTCGGCGCCGAGATGCGGCGAGGTGCCGATGCCCGGCGAGCCATAGGTCATCGAACCGCCGCCCTCGCGCAAGCGCTTCAGGAGGCCGGCCCAGTCGGTCTTCAGCGACGGCGCAGCGACGAGGACGTGAGGCACCACTGTCGCCTGCACCACCGGGACGAAGGCGCGCTGCCAGTCCGCCGTGCGCGTCCGCAGCGTGATGTTCGCCGCGAAGCTGTTGGCAATCATCAGCATGGTGTGCCCGTCGGGCGGCGACTTCAGCGTCTCGGCGCCGGCGATGACGGTCGCCGCTCCCGCGATGTTCTCGACCACGACGCTCTGGCCGAGGCTGTCCTTCAGGCTTTCCTGCGCCAGACGCGCCACCGGGTCCATCGAGGTGCCCGGCGTGAACGGCAGGATCAGCCGCACCGGCCGCTCCGGCTTCCAGGGCGCCTGCGCCCTGGCCAGCGTGGGCAGGGCGAGCCCCGCCAGGAGAAGCGCACGTCGATCGAGCACCATCGGAATCCCCTCCACTTGACCGTTCGATTTCCGGCAACGCATCACATCGCGGGCGACGCTCAGGCCGACGCCGCGATCACGATCTCCCGCGACAGGCCGCGCACATCCATCTCGTAGTCGAGCACCGCTACGGGCGGCCGCGAGAAATGCCAGGTCACGGCCCGGCCGAGGCTGGTGATTGGGGCAAGGACATCGCCGAGCAGCGGATGGATGTCGCGGACCGTGTAGATGTTCGTGACCGTGGCCTCCGCCCAGCCATAGCCGAGGCCGGAGAGGCGACGCTCCATCTCGCCCATCACCCACTCGGCCTTGGCGCGCACGCCTTCGGGCGAGGCGTCGCCCGGCCGGATCGTCCCCTGCGCATAGCTCGCGCCGCCTTCCGGCGCCTCGCCGCTGCCCGCGACCACGAAGCTCGCCCGCGCACCGTCGTCGGGAACCGTGTAGCTGAAAGCGTGCAGGGAGACGGTTTCGGGCTTGCCGATCTCCGGACAGATATTGGTGCGGGCGACCGGGTTCACCTCTCCCTGCAGCACGCCCCATTGGTCGAGCCGGGCGGCGTAGAGCCGGTTGAAGGCGTCGAAGCCGCCTTCCGAGAAGGGCTCGGGCGAGCGCAGTTCGCAGGCGCAGAACGCGGTCAGAGGCCTGCCGATCTGCTTCAGATGCGCCTCGACCAGTGCAAGGCCGCGATCCATCGCGACCGGGGACGCCAGTTGCGCGCGCTCGATCCGGAAGCCCGGCTCGGCTGCAACGCCGCCGGAGTACTGATAGACGGCCGGGATGAACCGATAGCTGCCGTCCTGGCTGGTGCGGGTGGAGTACATCGGGCCGGTTCCTCGTCTGGTTTTCCTAGTCGTAGAGGGCGGGCAGCCTGCTCAGCCAGCGCGGTTCCGCGGAGAGTTCGTTGCCGATCCGGCAACACTCGCCTACGGTCGGAGGTTCACGCATCGACCGCGGCCCGCTGCCATGTCGCTCACCCGCTATCGCTATTTCGCGCTAGTCGCCGATCACGGCTCGGTCCGCGAGGCCGCGGATGCGCTGCGCGTCGCGCCCTCGGCGATCAGCCGCCAGATCGCCAGCCTCGAGGAGGAATACGGCACGCCGCTGTTCGAGCGTCGGGCGCGCGGCATGCGGCTGACCACGGCGGGAACGGCCGTGCTCGAGACCGCCCGTACCATCCTCGACAGCGTCCAGAGCGCGCGCGCCGCCATCGACGAGCTCCAGGGCATGAAGCGCGGACATGTCCGCGTCTGGACGGTCGAGGGCGCGATGGACGATTTCGTCTATCCCGCGCTCGCCGAGTTCTCGGCCGCCCACCCCTCGGTCAGCTTCGACATCATGGTGGCGAGCTCCGACCAGCTGGTGCAGCGCCTGCTCGACGACGAGGCCGACATCGTCGTCGCCTTCAATCCGATCCAGCACCGCAGCGTGCTCTCGCTCGCCGAGATCGCCGATGCGCTGGTCGTCGCAGCCCATCCGGACGATGCCGTCGCGGCGCGGCAATCGGTCAGGATCGCGGAAATCGGCGAGATGCGCCTTGCCCTCCCCGACCGGACCTTCGGGCTGCGCCGCCTCGTCGACGACATGGTCGCGGCGGCCGGCATCGCGCTGAAGCCGGCCCTGGTCACGAACTCGATCCAGTCGCTGCGCTCTTTCGCGCGGGCAGGCCTCGGCCTCAGCATCCTGACGCGCTGCGCCACGCGGCGGGACGTCGTCGAAGGACGCCTGGTCGCGGTTCCGCTCCAAGGTCGTAATCTGCGTAAGGCCTGCCTCAAGATCTGCGTGCGCAATGGCCGCACCTTGTCCCCAGCCGCACGAGCCTTGGCGCGGCATCTCGCCCGCAGCGCCAGGAGCTATGCGGCCGGGCATGTCTGAGAGCTATAGGACGCCTTTCGTCTACCACGTGACCTTGACGCCAAGCCTCCCGTCATAGGCGTGAGCCCGGCCATTGAGGCCGATCTGGTAGCTGGCCCTGCATGTCCCCTCACGAGAACCGGTTCAGGTTCGAGCAGTTCCGAAAACGACCCTGCCCCGCGGAGTTACCGACGGGGCATTCCTCAAGATGCCAGCGCGCGCCGGAAGCGCTCGATGGCACGTTGGGTCAGATCGTCTTCATCCTCCGCGACGGCCACCAAACTGGCGACGATATAAGCGAGGCGCGTTCGCTCCCGCTCGTCGTATGGATCGGACAGGCTCAACCGGACTTCATTCCAAGCTGCATCGAGCGCTGCGCTGGCCCGGGCAAGTTCCACC
>PNLY01000016.1 GCA_013823325.1 Methylobacterium sp. | reverse complement strand
GGTCTCGGCGAGGGCGCCGCCGAGCGCGCGGAAGGCCGGCGAGGTGTCGCCGAGCTCATTGGCGAACCAGTTCGAGATCGCGGCGTCATAGGCGGCAGTGCGCGAATAGGCCTTCTGCGCCAGCTTGCGGCGCAGCGTCAGCGTGGTCGCACCCTTATGCGTCTCCAGATCGGCCAGCACGGCGGCGTAGTCGGCAGCCTCGACCACGACGGCGACGTCGTTGTGGTTCTTGGCGGCGGCGCGGATCATCGCGGGGCCGCCGATGTCGATGTTCTCGATGCAGTCGTCATAGGGCTTGCCGGCGGCGACGGTCGCCTCGAACGGGTAGAGGTTGACGACGAGCAGGTCGATCGGCGCGATGCCGTGGCCGAGCATCGAGGCCTGGTGCTCGGGATGCGAGCGGATGGCGAGCAGGCCGCCATGCACCTTGGGATGCAGCGTCTTGACGCGGCCGTCCATCATCTCGGGGAAGCCGGTCAGATCGGAGACATCCGTGACGGCGAGGCCGGCATCGGCGATCGCCTTGGCGGTGCCGCCGGTCGAGACCAAAGCGATGCCCAGGCGGGAGAGGGCGCGGGCGAAGTCGATCAGCCCGGTCTTGTCGGAAACGGAAAGCAGCGCGCGTTCGACGCGGCGGAGTTCGTTCGGCATGGGAGGATGAGTCCGGGTTGATGGCGGCGCGGCCGCGGAAATGCTCGCGCGCGCCCTATCACGCCCGGGCTTTGCTGCAAAGCACAAGAGATCGCAGCCTTGCCCTGCGAAGAGGTCAGAGCGGCAGATCCAGCTCTGTTTCAGCCTGTTCCTGCCGGGCCTCTTCGGCCCTGGTCTTGCGCTGCGCCGGCGTCCCGAGGCGGGCGAAGCGCCAGATGAGCTGCGGCGTCGCGACGGCGTCGAATTCGACGACGAGCTGAGCTGTCTTGTGGCGGCCATCGGCGGCGGCGAAGAAGATGCTCTCTTCCAGGGTTACCCGCAGGCCGGAGGCTTCGAAAGCCCAGATCTCGCCGGAGGGCAGCGCCAGCAGCGCGCCCTCGCCATCGCGGATCAGGCTCGGCTTGACGTTGGGATGCAAATGGAAGCGCGCGGCTGCCGGCAGGCTCGCCAGTGCGGCCGGCGGACTCAACGCATCCTCGCCGACGAGTTCGCTGCCATTGCGGGAGAGCAGCAAACGGCGAGTGTGAACGATGCCGAAGGCGCGCCGGTAGCCGTCATGGCTGGCGACCCATTCATGCCCGTCCTCGCCGTCCTGGCGCGCGACGCGGACATCGGCCGGGCCGGCGGTGATCCGCCGTTCGCCGAGCACCAGACCGAAGACGGCGCTGGAGCGGTCGTCCAGGGTCACAGTCGAATGGGCGGCGGTGGCACGGGCGGCGAGCCTGAGCTCGGGCGTGCCGAAGCGACTGGCGCCGCAATTCACCACGATGCGCTGCGAGCCGGTCGACAATTCGAAGGAGAGGCAGCCGGCATGGGCCTCGATCGAGTTGGCGCCACGGGGCGGCGGCCCGGCCTCGACCACGACGATGCTGGTGCCGGCGCTGAGCCGGTCATAGCCGGAATAGGCCGCGTGCTCGATCGGCCGGGCGCGGACGTCGTCATAGGCCGCGAGCGTCGCCATCAAGTCGGGCGGTGTCGCGTTCATGCCGTTGAACAAGGCGAGCGCGCCGTCGCCATGCCGGAACAGCTTGAGATGCGGCATCATCCGGTCGATCGCCATGATGACGGCGCGGGGCGACTCGAGCCCGCGCGCGGTGAAGGTTTCGCGCAGCGGCAGGAGATCGAGCAGCAGGTCGATCAGGATGCGGGGATTGCGGCTGAGATGGCCGCCATCGGGCAGGATCTGCAGCTCCAGTTCGTCGGACAGCGCGATCTCGTAGCGGCGCAGGCGCCGCTCCTGGCCGTCGAGGCAGATGGCGGCAAAGCAGATCGCGATCAGGCATTGCAGCCGCGCGGCGCCTTCGACGGCGCCCGCAAGCGCGAGCTGCAGCCGCTCGGCGGTCTGCGCGACATGGCGGATGAAGCGTTCGTAGAAGGCGTGGTCGGCGCCTTCGAGCAGGAGCGGCGAATGCGACAGGAACGACATGAGCCGGCGGGCGATGACGGCCGGGCGGCGGGCGATCTCGTCGCGATCATGCCGGCGCGCGATGAATTCGTCGACGAGGGCGCGGGCATTGGCCCGGGCGATCGCGGTGTCGGCGGCGCGCAAATGGCGCAGCCAGACGAAGCCGTGCAGCGCCTCGGACCAGGCCTCGCTCGGCGGCGCGACCAGGAAGGGTGATTCGCCATGGCAGTTCACGGTACGACCGGCGAGGGCGAAATAGCCGGCATAGATGTCGCTCGCCGTGGTCGGGTCGGCGGTGCGCAGGTCGTGCGGGGCGAAGAGCAGCCGGCTGGCGCGCAGGCGACCGAAGGGCCAGAGCGCACGCTTGGCACCGGCAACCTGGCCGCGCGTGCGTCGCGCCGCCCTGCCGATGGCTGCCCGTGCAAGGCCCCCGCGCTCCGACCAGCCGTTCAATGAAGTCTGCTGCCTCGCCGTCCCACCGCCTCCCTGCGAAGGCGAATCCCCGATCGAGTCATGATCTTATCAGGCGACAAGCGTAAAATCCCGCCCATCCTGAGAGGCGCGGCGTCTCGCCGGCAAGCTGGTGCGGCAGCGTGCGCAATTCGCCCTCAGCCGTCAGCGCCTCAGCCCGGCCGCCGATCTCCTCGGGCTTGATCGGATCGCGAGCGAAACCGTCGTTTCGGGCCAGGAAGGCCTCGATCTGCGCCTCGCCTTCCGCGCGTTCGAGCGAGCAGGTGCAGTAGATCAGGCGCCCGCCTGGCTTGGTCAGCCGCGCCGCCTGGTCGAGAAGTCGCGCCTGCAGGGCGGCGAGCTTGTCGACATCCTCCGGTCGCTTGGTCCAGGCGACATCGGGATGGCGGCGGATCGTGCCGGTTGCGCTGCAGGGCGCGTCGAGCAGGACAGCGTCGAACGGCTCCGCCTCGAAGGCCGTCACATCGGCGGTGACGATCTCGGCGCTCAGTCCGAGCCGTTCGAGATTGGCCTTGAGCCGGCGCAAGCGCGGACCGGAACGGTCGACCGCGACGACGTTCCCGCCCGCCTGCGCGAGCTGGACGGTCTTGCCGCCGGGCGCGGCGCAGAGATCGGCGACGCGCTCGCCGGGGCGGACGTTCAGGAGCTGGGCAGGGAGGGCGGCGGCGGCGTCCTGGACCCACCATTCTCCCTCGGTGAAGCCCGGCAGGCCGGTGACCGCCTCGCGCGCGCGCAGGCGTACCGAGCCGGTGGGCAGGACGATGCCGTCGAGCTTGCCGGCCCAGCCGACCGCGTCGGATTTGACGGTCAGGTCGAGCGGCGGTTCCTCGGCATGCGCGGCGGCGATCGCCATGGCGACGTCAGGGCCATAGGTCTGCGTCCAGCTCTCGCGCAGCCAGTCGGGCGTATCGGTCAGCGGATCGAGCTCGGCGAGGATCGCCTCGCGCTCCCGCGCCAGCCGCCGCAGCACGGCGTTGGCGAGCGAGGTGTAGCGCGCGGAGCGGGCGTCCTCGTGCAGTTGCCGGATGGCGAGATCGACCGCGGCATGGTCGGGCACGTCGAGGAAGAGCAATTGCGCCGCTGCGGCGACCATGATCGGCTCGAACGGGCCGGATTTGCGCGGGCTGCCACGTTCGAGTCGGGCGTCGATGACCCGGCGGATCGTGCCGAGGCGGCGGAAGGCGACGGTCGCGATCGCACGCGCCAGTCCGGCATCGGCCGGTTCCAGCCCGGCCGTCGCAGCCATCCGCTCGAAGGTCTCGTCCAGCGCGGTGCCGGCGCGCAGGACTTCGTCGATCAGCGCCGCGGCAAGGCGGCGTGCGGCGAGACCGGGGGCATCGTCGCTATAGGAGTGGCTCTGCACCTTCGCCATCTCAGCCCCAGGGGCCCGGTTCGCGCCCGCCGGCGAAGGGGTTCTGGGCCGCACCGCCGACGAAGCCGCCGCGGCCGGCGCCGACGCCCATGGCGCGCGCCTGCTCCATCAGCGCGGCGATACGGTTGCCGGTGTCGGGGTGGGTCGAGAACAGTGAATCCATGCCGCGGCCTGAAAGAGGGTTGATGATGAACATGTGCGCCGTAGCAGGCTTCGCCTCGGCCGTCTCGTTCGGGATGTGGGAAACGCCGCCGGCGATCTTGGCGAGCGCGTCGGCGAGCGCCACCGGATTGCCGCAGATTTCGCCGCCGATGCGGTCGGCTTCGTATTCGCGCGAGCGCGAGATCGCCATCTGGACGATGCTCGCCGCCAGCGGGGCGAGGATCATCAGCGCGATCTGGACGATGGCATTGGGGCGGTTGTCGCGCGAGCCGAAGAACATGCCGAAGGAGGCCAGCGTCGAGATCGCGCCGGCCATGGTGGCGCTGATCGTCATGGTCAGCGTGTCGTGGTTCTTGATGTGGGCAAGCTCGTGCGCCATCACGCCGGCGAGCTCGTCATAGCTCAGCGTGCGCATGATGCCGGTCGTCGCGGCAACGGCAGCGTTCTGCGGATTGCGGCCGGTGGCGAAGGCGTTCGGCTGGTCCTCCTGGATGATGTAGACGCGCGGCATCGGCAGGTTGGCGCGCTGGGCGAGATCGCGGACCATGCCGTAGAGCTCGGGCGCGCTGCGCTCATCGACTTGTTGGGCGTTGTAGGCGGACAGCGCCAGTCTGTCCGAGTTCCAGTAGCTGAACAGGTTGGTCGCGACCGCGATGCCGAGCGCGATCAGCATGCCGCCGGCGCCGGCGAGCAAATAGCCGACCACGCCGAACAGCGCGGTCAGCGCCGCCATCAGCATGCCGGTGCGGACATAGTTCATGCAGGAATCCCTTCTTGCGTCGCTGCCCAGCGCGGAAAGGCTCGCCGGAACACGGTTTCGTCCTTAGAGCCGGATGATCTCGGAGGGGACCGCAAGGCGGTTCCCTCCGAGATCTGAATCCGTCTCTCATCAAAGAGTTAGAGCAGGATCACAGCGAAAAACCGGTTCCCACTTTTTCGCATCCTGCTCTATGTGGTGGGGGCGATGCCGATCCTGCAAGAGAATGGCCGACCATGAGCGCGCAGACCAAGACGGATGAGGCCGGGACCAACGCTCCCGTAAAGGAGCTGTCGCCGGCGGCGCAGCGGGCGCTGGCGGAGGCGCAGGCGCGCCGCGCGACGATCGACGCCAAGGCCGCCGAGCTCGGACAGCAGAAGGAGGTCGATGGCCGCGGCGGGCTCGAGCCGGTGCGCTATGACGATTGGGAAGTGAAGGGCATTGCCAGCGATTTTTGAGCTGGCAGGCTCGCGGCGCCTGGAGGCGCCGCGGAATGGAGTGCTGCTCAGGCCGCTCTGCTGCGCCGCGCCGGCATTGGCGCGTCCTGCCCTTCCGCGGTGCGGAAGGTGCTGACCAAGCGGTTCAGGCGTTCGATCTGATCGAGCAGGGCGCGCGCCGAGGCGGCGCTCTGCTCGGCCAAAGCGGCGTTGCTCTGGGTCATCTCGTCCATATGGCTGACGGTGCGCGCCATCTCGTCGATGCCATTGGCCTGCTCGCCGGCGGCCGCGGCGATCTCGTTGACCGTGGACGAGACCTGCATCGAGGCCTCGACGATCTTCTCCAGCGTCTCGCCGGCTTGCCGAACCAGGCGCACGCCCTCGACGACCTCGGTGTCGGAGGAACCGATCAGCGCGGTGATGTCCTTGGCGGCCTCGGCCGAGCGCTGCGCCAGCGCCCGCACCTCGGCGGCGACGACGGCAAAGCCCCGTCCCGCATCGCCGGCACGGGCCGCTTCGACGGCCGCGTTCAAGGCCAGGAGATTGGTCTGGAAAGCGATGCCGTCAATCACACTGGTGATCTCCGAGATCTTCTTGGAAGCGCCCTCGATGCGCGCCATCGCCTCGATCGCGTCCTTGACGATCTCGCCGCCGGTGCGCGCCACGGCCGAAGCGTTGTCGGCGAGCGTCACCGACTCGCGCGAGGACTGCGCCGAACTCTTGACCGAGGCGGTGAGCTCCTCGGTCGTCGCCGCGGTCTGCTGCAGGGCCGACGCCTGCTGCTCGGTGCGTGACGACAGGTCGTTGGCACCGCTGTTGATCTCCTGCGAGGAGGCGGCGATGGCGGAAGAGCTGGTCTTGATGCTCGCGACCATCTCGCCGAGCTTGGCCATGGCGTCGTTGAAATGGTCGCGGATGCTGGCGTATTCGGCCGGCATGTCGTCGGCCATGCGATGAGTCAGGTCGCCGCGGGCAAGCGCCGCCATGCCGCTGCCGACATAACCGATCGCCTTGTCGCGTTCCTTGGCCTTGGCCTCCTCGACGGCACGGGCTTCGGCTTCGACCTTCAGGCGAGCGGCCTCGGACGCTTCGAGATAGACCGAGATGGCGTAGTCCATGTCGAGCAGGGCGGCCTTGACGATGGCGCCGATCTCGGCGCCGCGTTCGGCCGCGCCGGGAAGCTTGCCGCCGAAACGGCTCTTCGGCCAGCGCTCGTCCAGCACCTTCGCGAGCAGGTTCTCGAGCAACAGGGCATAGCCACCGATGTACCAGCGCGGCTCCAGCCCGATCTTGGCGTGGATCTGGCCGACGGTGGTGACGGCCCGGACATAGTCCTGGTCGAACTGGCCTTTGGCGATGCGGTTCCAGTGCGAGATCTGGCGGTTCTTCGCGCCGTCCATATGGGCAGCGTTGCTGAAGAAGGCCTTGGTCTCGGGGAAGGCGGAGACCTGGCTGTAGAAGGCATCCAAGGCGCCGGGCAGGGCGCCGAGGATACTCTTTTCCATCCCGGCGATGCGGCCACGCGCCTCGCCGTCGAGCTGCATGAAATCTAGCCGCCTGCCGAGTTGATCCTCTGACGACATGATGCGGTTCCCCAACCGTGATGCGCGGCGCCCCTCGGCCACTTTGGAATGAAACCAGAGTATGGTTAAGAAACGGACAATGGTTGCTTAGTCGGCGTTCTGCACGTTTTGCGCGCAGGTCGGCAGGAGCATTGCCGCCAATTGCGATGGTCCTGTCGCGGCTCACGTCGCGACGGTCCGGATTCCGATCCGCCGCAAACCGCGCTAAGAGGGGCCCGCATGATGGTGGGAACGGGCAAGGCATGAGCAGCGACGGCAAGAGGATCGAGGCGCTGCGGCGGCTCCTGACCGAGGCGTATCAGAAGCTCGGACTCAAGCTCGGCTTCTCGCTCTGGGACGGTTCGCGCATACCGGCCGACTGGCCGGCGGACGGGCTGATGATCGCGATCCGCGATGCCGGCGTCGTCGCGGCGCTGCTGCGCAAGCCCAAGCTCGACACGCTGCTGCATCTGCACGTCTCCGATCGCATCGCGATCGAGAACGGCACGATCTTCGATCTCGCCGCGGCCAGGCCGGACGGCAAGGTCGGCCGGCTGGCGCGCGGCATCTCTAAGACGGCGGCGTTCGATGTGGTCAGGCACTTCCTCTTCGCACCGGGGCAGGCGCCGCAGGCAGTTCAGCACATCAAGGGCGACGAGATCGCCCGCGACGGCAAGCCGGCGACGAACAAGGCCAACATCGCCCATCACTACGACGTCTCGAACGCCTTCTATAAGCTCTTCCTCGACGAGCGCATGGTCTACACCTGCGCCTATTTCACCGAGGATCATGACGATCTCGAGCGGGCGCAGACCGACAAGCTCGAGATGATCTGCCGCAAGCTGCGCCTGAAGCCTGGCGACAAGCTGCTCGACATCGGCTGCGGCTGGGGCGCGCTGGTCTGCTATGCCGCCCAGCACTACGGCGTCGAGGCGCATGGCGTGACGCTGGCGGAGGAGCAGCTCAAGCTGGCGCGGGAAAAGGTCGAGGCGCTCGGGCTGCAGGACAAGGTCACGCTCCACCTCAAGGACTTCACCCAGATGGAGGGGCAGTTCGACAAGATCTCCTCGATCGGCATGTTCGAGCATGTCGGTATCCGCAACCACCCGACCTACTTCCAGGCGGTGAACCGGCTGCTCAAGCCGAGGGGCCTCTATCTGCACCATTCGATCTCGCGGCGGGCCAAGAAGACCGAAAAGGCCTTCAACAAGATGCCGGCCGAGTATCGGGCGCTGGTGCGCTACATCTTCCCGGGCGGCGAGCTCGACCATTTGGGCATGTCGATCGCCAATCTCGAGCGCTACGGTTTCGAGGTGCACGATGTCGAGGGCTGGCGCGAGCATTACCAGCGCACGACGCGGCTGTGGTTCGAGCGGCTGAACGCGAACAAGTCGCAGGCGGAAGCGGAGGTCGGGCCGGAGCGGACGCGGATGTGGCTGCTCTATCTGGCCGGCTGCTCGCTCGCCTTCGAGCGGGGCGGGGCATTGATCAACCAGACCTTGGTCTCGAAGCGGCGCAAGGGCCCGTCCGGCCTGCCGCTGACGCGGGTCGATCTCTATCGCTGAGCGCGGTCAGGAAAGGCGCAGCGCCAGCGGGCGAGCGCTGAACGTCACGGCGCCGACGCAAGAGCCGGTCTCGGCGCGGGCATAGTGCAGGGCATCGTCCCGGCTGCGGAAATAGCCACCGCTGCGGCCATGCGTCTCGACCGCGATCCAGTGGCCCTCGCGGTCGCGTCCGATCTTGAAATGCGGATGGGCGGTCCAGGTGGCGGCGGCCGGCATGACCGCCTCAAAAGAAGCCGATGGTGGCGCCGAAGGCGAGGCCCGTGCCGAAGACGATCATCGAGGCGAAGGTGGCTTCGGCAACGGTGAAGAGCGTCTGGGCGTGGCCGGAGAGGACGGAGCGGGACAGCGTGAACATCGAAACCCCCAAGGGTGGAGCGTTGATGTCCCGGTCTTGTGGCGCTCTGCGCAGCTTTCGCGGCGGGGGAGAACCTTGTTTCGCAGGCGCTCAGCCGGCCTTCGCGAAGCCCGGCCAGTAATGCCCATCGGGAGTGGGGCGCTTGCCGAAGATCGCCTGGCCGACCCGGACCACGGTTGCCCCTTCTGCGATCGCTTCCTCGAAATCACCGGTCATGCCCATGGACAGGCCGGTCAGGCCGGGATGGCGCGCGGCGGCCTCGTCTCGCAGGCGGCGCAGCAGGGCAAAGCAGGGGCGCACCCGTGCCATCTCCGAGCTGAACAGGGCGAGCGTCATCAAGCCGCGCGGCTTCAGCCGCGGGAATTCGCCGAGCCTGTCGACGAAGGGCAGCAGCGCATCGGGATGCAGGCCGAACTTGCTGTCCTCGTTCGAGGTGTTGACCTGCACATAGACGTCGAGGCTGCGGCCAACGCGCTCCAGCTGCCGATCGAGCAACTCGGCAAGCTTCAGGCTGTCGAGTGCGTGGAACTCCCGGGCGAAGCGGCTGAGGTACTTGACCTTATTGCTCTGGAGATGGCCGACGATGCTCCAGTCGATGGCAAGGTCGCCCAGCGCCTCGCGCTTGCCCATCGCCTCCTGGATCTTGTTCTCTCCGAAAGCGGTGATGCCCGCCGCAAAGGCGCAGCGCAGGACCTGCGCCGGCACCGTCTTGGTGATCGGCAGCAGCCGCACCGAGGTGCGCTCCCGCCCGGCGCGCGCGCAGGCTCTGGCGATGCGCTCCTTCACGGCGGCGAGGTTGGCGCGGAAGCTGCCCACCGGATCAGGGCCGAAGCGCTCGATATCGGCGGCGGAGAGCGATGTGTCGGCCGGGGGCGCGTTGCTCGGGTCGAGCTGGTCGATGTCTGCGACGGTCAACGTTTGAATCCCCGTCGATGCCGTCGCGCCAGTCCGGGATTGGCAGAGGCAGAGCGTCATTATCTGTCCGGGCGGTTGGCCCAGCCGTGACATCAGCACGGAGCTGGTCCGGACGGAACGTCCAGTTGGATGCTATCGCGATGGACCAGTTTCTGGACGCGCCTTGGCTCGAAGCTCTACCGGGAGGCCCTGACCTTGGGCTGATAGGTCATCGTTCGCGCCACGCTTTGCGCCGGGCGCTTCTCGCCGGCCAGCACCTCGAAATCGAGATGGTTCTCAGGGGGCACCAGCGGGCAGGTGACGAAATTGGTGAAGGCGCAGGGCAGCGCCACCGCATAGTTGAAGTCGATCCAGTCGATGCGGGTGTTCGCCTCATCCGTGAACTGCAATTCGATCACCCGGCCGGCACCATAGGTGATCGGGCCGCTGGTCTTGTCGCGGACATGGGCGACGGGCTGCACGCCGGTCGGCGTGTCCTTGCCGATGAGCACGACCGTGTGGCTCTTGCCATCTAGTTCGAAGGTGAAGGTCCCCATCCGCGGTGTCGTCTCGCGAACGCCGGCTTCCACCGTCTCGGCCTCGAATTCGACGCGCTCCGCCGGGGTGTAGACGCCGGGGATGCGCCAGGCGGGATCGTAATCGAAGGCGGTGACGCCGGCATCCTCCAGGCGTGTCGCCTGGCGCGGATCGCGCACGCGCACGCCATAGAGCCGGCTGCCGTCATGCTTGGTGCGGACGATGGTCTCGACCTCGTTCACGCCGAAATAGACGGGCACGCTCCTGCCATGGCCATAGGTCTGGTTGCGCCCCGGGATGATCTCGACCGGGCCTGTGGGGTATTCGCCATTCACCGACAGGGTCGGACCGGAAGCCGGCGGAGTGAAGATGACCCGGCCCTGCTCGACCGACCAGCGGCCGGGAAGGAGATCGAACGCAACGTCGCGATCGTCCTCTTCCAGCCAGTATTGGGCGACGAGCGCGGTCCAGCCATAGGGGCGGAACATGGTGGCGACATGGGCATGGCGCCATTCGCGCCACTGGCCTTCCAGATGTTCTCGCGTCGGCATGATCGTGTCCTTCGAAGGCTCGGAATGTCAGCTTGCGGACGAATGACGGTTTAGCGGCCGGTGATCTCGGCCAGGAAGGCGAGGACGCCGCGCCAGGAGCCGTCATCGGCCCGTGCATTGCCGGAGGGCGTACCGCCGCTGGTGTAGGGCACCTTCGAGACGGGATGCTCGCGGCTGAGCTGCGTCGTCGGCACGAAGGGCAGGTTGATGGCGTGGCCGGCATCGTCGAAGTCGAGATGGCGGACGAGGTGGCGATGGCCGTGCCGGCTCAGGGTCGAGACCACCATCCGCGAATAGAGACTGGAGGGCCAGGCGCGGTCGTCGCGGCCCGAGACCAGCAGCACCGGGCCGGCGATCCGCTCGACCGGGATGCGAGCGCGCTCTGCCAAAGCGCGGTCCTTCAGCCCCTCGAAGAAGACGGAATGGTGCCGGCTGGGCGGGGCGTCACCGGCCCAGGGATGCCAATGCACGGCGGCATTGTCCTGCCAGAGATGCGGCAATGGCATGCCGCCCCTCGTCCAGGTCACGCCTTGCCAGCCGCCGCGCGCCGGGTCGCCGGCGCCCTGCGCGCCATGGACCATGGCGCCGGGGACATAGGCGATCACGGCCGAGACGAGATCGGGGAAAGTCGCGCCGAGCAGCAGGGCAAGCTCGCCGCCGCGCGACTGGCCGCTGACCGCGACGAAACCGTCCTTCGGCTGGAGTTCGCGATGCGCCCAGCGCAGGCCGGTCTCGAGATATTCGAGCGGGGTTTCGGTGATGAAGGGCGAGAGGCCAGGCGCCTTGAAATAGCCGAGCGCGAAGGCCTGGTAGCCGTGGGAGGCGTAGAGCGCGCCGCGCGGCTCGTTGATGCCGCCGCCCGAGCCGTTAAGCACCACGACGCCCGGATGCAGGCCCGGCCCGGCCGGCGTGAACAGCGTGCCGACGAGGCCGTCCTCGCGGATCTCGCGCCGCGTCACGCCAGGCGCGGCGAAGCGCTGGAGCAGCTCGGCCTCGGCGCGGGCACCGTCGGCGGTTTCGGCTGTGAGCGCCGTCCACAAGGGCTGCATGACGTCGTCGGCGAAGAGTTCCTGGCTGGTGCCGCCGGCCGGGTGCTGGCTCCAGAGCAGGCCCATCGCCGAGACCTCGGCATAGTCGCCGCCGACGGGCGCGTCGCGGCTGAGGTCGACCACGCCATCGGCGTCGGCCATGAAGGTCGCCTGGCTGTCCCAGACGACGCCGCGCGAGCGCAGCGTCCGGGCGGAGATGGCGACGAGCGCGTCGGGAGCGAGCCCGGTGACGGTGATGCGGCGCGGCTCGTCGATCTGGCCCTCGGCCGGCGTGACCGTGAGTACTGGCCGGGAGGCAGGGGGCGTCGTCATCGAGGATATGTCCGTTGCATCACCGGGTTGCCCCGGCTCGTCATGCGGTCGAGATGGGCGTCGAGGCGCCGGGCGAAGGCGGCGTCCAGTGTCGCCTCGGCCGGCAGTCCGCCGCCGCGCGGCCAGTGACCGCCGGCATCGATCCAGTCGCTTTTCAGCCCGGCAAGTCTGACCTGCCAGTCGATGGACTCCCCGGCCGCCGTGCTATCGAGGGCGAGGAGAAAGACGCCGCGTCCCTTCGGATCGCCGCGGCCGCCGCCGGCGATCCCGGCCATGAGCTCGACCACCAGGCCGAGCAGGGAGCCGACCTGGCCGCCACGCGGCAGCAAGGCCGCGACCTCGGCGGCGATGCTGGTCGGCCTGCCCTGCGCATCGAGCGCGATCCCGCCCGGCAATGGCCTGTTCGTGGCACGGGCGGTGCGGATATCGGCCATGGTGGCGCTGCTGCTGGCGACGTCGATGACGACGCGCTCAGGGCCTTGGCCCATGGCGATGGCGAGCGGGTTGGTGCCAATCACGGCCTTGGTGCCGCCATGCGGCGCGACGAAGGGCGGCCCCTCGGCCCCGGCCAGGCCGACGAGCCCGGCATCGGCGAGATGGCGGACGAAGGGAGCGAGCCGGCCAAAACCCCGGATGCCGCGCAGGAACACGGCGGCAATGCCGAACTGCCGGGCAGCGGCTTCAAGGTCGAGCGTGGCTGAGGCGACGGCGAGCGGCGCGAAGCAGGCGGAGCAATCGCGCCAGCTGATCGCCTGCGGCTCGGGCGTCGCCGCGAGGGGCGCGGCGTCGGCCCTCCATTCGTCGAGCATCGCGATACCGAAGCGCGGCAGGCCGAGCGCGTCGGCTTCGACCAGCGCCGAGGCGGCGAGCCGTGCCGCCGGGCCATCACCGAGCGCGGCCGATAGTCTTGCTACTGCATCGGGGACCGCGATCATGGGCCGGTGCTCCGGGCCGCGCCGCCGATCCTGATCTCGCTCTCCGAGAGATAGCCCAGCGTCATCAGGCGCTCGATCAGGAACTCGCGGGCATGCCGGATATGGGCGGTCTCGATCGCGGCGGCGCGCTCGCCATCGCCGGCTTCGATCGCATCGACCAGCGCCGTATGCTCGTCCGAGTGCTGCCCGGCCTTGACGGTGAAGTCGATGGCGAAGCGGAGCAGCCGTTCGAGCTCGTCGAACAGGCTCTCCGACAGGGCGACGACGCGCTTGTTGCGGGCGCAGCGGGCAATGGCGACGTGGAAGCGCCGCGCCACCTGCTGCATGGCGCCGACATCGAGCGGCGCAGCATATTCTGCGATGATCCCGCGCAGTTCGGCGATCTCGGCCGGGGTGGCGTAGCGGGCGGCCTGCCGGGCTGCGTGCGGGCCGATCGCGGCGCGCAGATCGAGGATCTCGTGCACCGCCTGGAAGGTGATGGCGGCGACGCGATAGCCGCTGCGCGGCAGGATCGCGACCAGCCCGTCGCCGGCGAGCTTCTGCATGGCGTCGCGGACAGGGGTCTTCGAGACCTCGTAGCGATCGGCGATGGCGGCGGCGTCGAGCGTCGTTCCCGGCGTGATCTCGCAGCGCATGATCTCCCGCCGGAGCGCGAGATAGATGCGCTCCGATACGGGCGTATGGGCGGTGGCGGCCGGGCTGGCGTCGAGGCTCATGATCCGGCGCCGCTCAGTGCTTCGCCCAGGGCACGAAGCGCCGCTCCAGCGCCTCGAGCGCGAGGATCGTGAGATAGCCCATGGCCGAGATCACGACGATGCCGACGAACATCCTGGAGACCGCGAAGGTCTGCCAGGACGCCCAGATGAAGAAGCCGACGCCGCTGCGCGCGCCCAAGAACTCGGCGGCGGCGATGATGATGTAGGAGGAGCCGGCGGCGAGCTTCAGCCCGGTGAAGATGCTCGGCAAGGCGGCGGGGAAGGCGATGCGCCGGAAGGTCTGCAGGCGGCTCGCGCCGGCGTTCTTGGCGACGTCCATGTAGATCTGCGGCGTCTGCATCACCCCGCTCATGGTGTTGTAGAGCATGAGGAAAAAGGCCCCGATGGCGATGACCACGAACTTGGATGCATCGCCAACGCCGAAGATCAGCAGGATCAGGGGCAGGATCGCGATCTTGGGCACGGGGTAGAGCGCCGAGAAGATCGGCCCGAGCAGCCGCCGGGTCGGCCGCGACAGGCCGAGGATCAGCCCCATGACGATGCCCGGCACCGCGCCCATGGCATAGCCGACGCCGACGCGGCGGAGCGTCGCGCCGATATGGTCGAAGAGCTCGAAGCTCAGCACCATCCGCCAGGCGGTCTCAGCGATCGCGCTCGGGGCCGGGAAGAAGCGCCGGTCGATCAGGTTGAGCTGGCTCGACGCTTCCCAGAGCAGCAACAGGAGCAGCGGGCTGAAATAGGAGGCGAGGCGGAACCAGCGCTCGCGCCGGGCCGGCGCCTTGAGCCGGCGCAGCTCCTCTTCCGTCAGGGTCGCAGGGATGGCACTCATTTCATGCCCTCGCCGGGGAGGCCAGCAGGTGCCAGACCTCGTAGGTCAGATCCCAGAAGCGCTTGTCACGCCGCATCTCGACGACGTCGCGGGGGCGTTCGAAGGGTACTTTGAGGTCGGCGACCAGGGTGCCGGGCCGCGGCGACATCACCAGCACGCGGTCGGCCAGGGTCAGCGCCTCGTCGACGCTATGGGTGATGAAGACCACGGTCTTGCCGGTCGTCTCCCAGATGCGCAGCAGCTCCTGCTGCAAAGTGAGGCGGGTCTGCTCGTCGAGGGCGCCGAAGGGCTCGTCCATCAGCAGGATGTCGCGGTCGTCGACCAGAGCGCGCGCTACCGAGACACGCTGCTTCATGCCGCCGGAGAGCTGGTGCGGCCGGGCTCCGGCGAAATCGGCGAGGCCGGTGAGCGCCAGGAGATCGCCGACCCGCTTGTCCTGCGCGGCGCGGGAGACGCCCTTGAGGCTGAGCGGGAAGGCGATGTTTTCCGAGACGGTGAGCCAGGGCAGGACGGAGGCTTCCTGGAAAACCATGGCCGGCGGTGTCGGACTATGCAGCGCGACCGTGCCGCTGAGCGTCTGTTCGAGATCGGCGAGGATGCGCAGCACCGTGGTCTTGCCGCAGCCGCTCGGCCCGACGATGCAGACGAACTCGCCTGGTGCCACGGAGAAGCTGACATCGGAGACGGCGAGCGTCACCCGGTCGCCCTCGCTGTCGTAGAACGCCTTGGTCAGATGGGCGACTTCGATGGCGGGCTGGGCCGTCTCGGCGGGAGCGGGGCTCACGAGCTTGAGCGCCGGCGCCATCAGGGCTTGCTCGCGACGAGCTCGTTGGCGCGCTTCAAGAGATCGAGGCGGTAGACCGCGTCGATCTTGGCCGGGCCCTTGTATTCGAGGGCGCCGCGCTTGCGGAAGAACTCTTCCTGCTCGCGCACCGAGGCCATGTCGATGGCGCCGTCCTCGGAGCGGACGGTATAGGGGATGCCGCGCAGGGCATCGCGCTCGGTCCCGGTGTACTTCGCGACGACGTCGAGGATCTTGTCGTCCTGCCAGCCACCCTTGTCGAGCAGGCGGGCGGCCTTGAGATAGCCTGCCATGAAGCGGACCACCGCATCCTCGTTCTTGGCGACGAAGTCCTGGTTGAAGGCGATCAGGCCGAGCTCGGTGCCGAAGGTATGGTCCTCGACCAGCCGGCGGCCGAGGTCCTGCTTCTCGAGCTGCCGGGCGAAGGGCTCGATGCTCCAGCCCGCTTCGAGCCCGCCATTGGCGAAGGCGGCGGCCGTGGCCGGCGGCGGCAGATAGACCGGCTCGACATCCTCGATCGTCAGCCCGCCCTTTTCCAGCGCCTTGGCGACCGAGAACATGCCGAAGCCGCTCGGCCCGGGAATGCCGACGCGCTTGCCCTTGAGGCCGGCGACCGTGCGTATGCCGGCGTCCCAGGCCTTCTGCGAGATCATGAAGGGCGAGGGCGACGGCACGCTCGCCGGCATCCGGGCCGAGGTCGCGATGATCGCGACGGTGGCGCCGCGGTTGAGCGCGTTGAACAGGCCGGCGCCCCAGGTCGCGGCGCCCGCCTCGGTATTGCCGGAGGCCAGCAGCTGGATGGTCTCGGCCGTGCCGCCCTTCGGCTGGAGCGTCACCTCGACGCCGAAATCCTTGAAGAAGCCGAGCTCCTTGGCGACGAAGAACGGCGCGTAGTCGGCGAAGGGCGAATAGAGGAACTCGACCTTGGGCAGCTTCTGGGCCCGGGCCGCCGAGACGAATGCGGGAGCAAGGGCTGCTGCCGCCGCTGCCATGAGATCACGACGGCTGACTGAAGGCATGCGCGCGGCTCCATAAGCCAATGTGGCCCGTAGAGCTGCTTACAACTGATGCATCACATGCGCAATCTGATATTTCCAGTACCGCTCAGCACTCCGGCAGGTTGACGGCGAGGCCGCCGAGGCTGGTTTCCTTGAAGCGCTCGTTCATGGCCTCGCCGGTCTGGCGCATCGCCTCGATGCAGTTGTCGAGCGGCATGAAATGCGAGCCGTCGCCGCGCAGAGCAAGCGAGGCAGCGGCGACGGCCTTGATCGCGCCGATTCCGTTGCGCTCGATGCAGGGGACCTGGACGAGGCCGGCCGCGGGATCGCAGGTCATGCCGAGATGGTGTTCGAGGGCGATCTCCGCGGCATTCTCGATCTGCTCGGGCGAGCCGCCCAACACTGCGCAGAGGCCGGCCGCCGCCATCGCCGCCGCTGAGCCGACTTCGCCCTGGCAGCCGGCTTCGGCGCCCGAGATCGAGGCGTTGTGCTTGATCAGCCCGCCGATCGCAGCGGCGGTGAGCAGGAAGTCGGGAATCCTGCCGGGCTCGGCCCCGACGCAGTGATCGAGATAATAGCGCAGCACCGCGGGCACGACGCCTGCTGCCCCGTTTGTCGGCGAGGTCACCACCCGGCCGCCGGCGGCGTTCTCCTCGTTCACCGCCATGGCGTAGACGCTGAGCCAATCCGAGGTCGCATGGGGCTGGGCGCGATTGCTCCGACGCTCGGCCTCGAGCTGGCGATGGATCCTGGCGGCGCGGCGGCGCACGCGCAGGCCGCCCGGCAATTCGCCCTCCTGGCTCAGGCCGCGCTCGATGCAGCCGTTCATCACCGACCAAAGCTGGGCGAGGCCGCGATCGACCTCCTCCGCCGGCCGCAGATGGACCTCGTTGGCGCGCTTCATCTGGGCGATCGACAGCCCGCTCTCGCGTGCCATGCGCAGCATCGTCGCCGCGTTGGCGAACGGGTAGGGCCAGGAGGACGCGCCGGTGGCGGCGAGTGTCGGCGCCTCGCGCTCCCGTGCCGTCACCACGAAGCCGCCGCCGATCGAATAATAGGTCTCGGACAGGAGCTCGGCCCCGGCGAAATCACGGGCGCGGAAAACCAGGCCGTTGGCATGGCCGGGCAAGGGCGGCCCGTAGTCGAAGACGATGTCGACTGAGGGGTCGAAGGCGAGCGGCGGCAGCCCGTAGAGGCGCAGGAGATGGGTTTCCGCGAGTGCGCCCAGCTGGCGTTCCGCCTCGTCCGGGTCGAGCTCGGCCGGCGTCCAGCCGAGCAGCCCGAGCGCCACGGCGCGATCGGTGGCGTGGCCTTTCCCGGTGAAGGCGAGCGAGCCGTGGAGCGTGGCGCCGAGCGCGGCCGCATCATCGCGGGACGGATGCCGGCGCAGGAGATCGAGGAAATGCGCGGCTGCCGTCATCGGGCCCATCGTATGCGACGATGACGGGCCGATGCCGATCTTGAAGACGTCGAAAACACTTAGGAACATCATTTCCCTCCCGCCGAGCGCGATCCTACACGCTCGGCGCGGAGAGGCTATCGAGACTCAACGCGGCGTCAGGGCAGCCGGACCGCCTTGCCGGGGTTCATCAGGTTGGACGGGTCGAATTGCCGTTTGACGGCGCGCATCAGCTCGGAATCGAGGCTCGGCCGGTAGTGCTCGATTAAGTCGCGCTTCATCTCGCCCAGGCCGTGCTCGGCGCTGATGCTGCCCCGATAGGCGGCGACAAGATCGTAGAGCGCGGTCTCGACCTGCTCTTGGAGAATGTGGCGGCGACTTGGATCGAGCCCGGCCGGCGCCAGGATGTTGAAGTGCAGGTTGCCGTCGCCGATATGGCCGAACACCACCGGCCGCAGGCCGGGTTCGAGCGCCTGCAAGGCGGCAAGGCAGCGCTCGACGAAGTCGGGGATCGCGCTGATCGGCGTCGAGACGTCGTGGCTGAAGCTCGGCCCGGCGCGTTTCTGCGCCTCGGTGATGTTCTCGCGCAGGCCCCAGAGTTGCTCCGCCTGCGCCAGGGACTGGGCAATGACGCCATCTTCGACGATGTCCTGTTCGAAGCCGGCGGCGAGGATGCCTTCGAGGATCGTGTCGAGCGGGATCTCGGGCGAGGCCGCATCGAGCTGCAGCAGGACATAGACGCCCCCGCGCAGGGCGGGCTGGGCGACATGGGGGGCGTGGGTCTCGACCAGCGCGCGGCAGGCCTCGGTGAAGCACTCGCAGCCGGAGAGGACATCGGCCGCATGCTCGCGCGCCAGCTGGAACAGGCGCACCGCGGCGGCGAAATCGCGCACGCTCGCCAGCGCCGTGGCGCGCGAGCGCGGCGCCGCATGCAGCTTGAGCGCGGCGGCGGTGACGATGCCGAGCGTGCCTTCCGAACCGATGAAGAGATGCTTGAGATCGTAGCCGGTATTGTCCTTGCGCAAGGTGCGCAGGCCGTTCCAGATTTGCCCGTCCGGCAGGACGACCTCCAGGCCGAGCACCTGGTCGCGCATGTTGCCATAGCGCAGCACGGCGGTGCCGCCGGCATTGGTAGCGATGGTGCCGCCGATCTGGCAGCTGCCTTCGGCAGCGAGGCTGACGGGGAAGAACAGGCCCGCCTCGGCCGCGCGCTGCTGCAGGGTCTGCAGGACGACGCCGGCTTCGACGATGGCGACGGCGTCGGCGGTGTCGAGCGCGCGCACGCGGTTCATGCGGCCGAGCTGCACGACGACGGCCTGCCCGCTGTCGTCGGGAATGCCGCCATAGACCAGCCCGGTATTGCCGCCCTGCGGGACCAGCGGCACGCGATGGCGCCGGCTCCAGTCGACGATCTTCGCGACCTCGTCCACGCTGGCGGGCCGCGCCACGGCGCGGGCTATGCCGTGCCGCCGGCCGCGCCAGTCCTCGCAATAGGGCGCGATCGCCTCGGCGCCGGTGAGGACATGCTCTCCGCCGATCATGGCTTCGAGTTCGGCAAGGAGGTCGGCAGGTGGGGACGAAGGCAAAGCGCTCTCCGGGATCGTTGCGTCTGGAATCATCGGATCTGGACATGGCGGAGCCGCCGGATCTGCGCGATCGCGGCGGCTCCGATGGACGATAGCTAGACCATTTTCGCGCGAAGCGAATACCCGGTCACGCTGAAGATTGTCCGACTGCTCGGTCGACCTTCGTCCCGGTCTCCTTGACCAACCTGGCCCAGCGGGCGAGCCCGCTCGCGACATAGGCCCCGAACTGTACTGGCGTCATCCCCTCGGGCTCTGCCCCTCGCGGGCGAAGGCGGCCTTGGTCTCCGGGGATTTCATGACCTCCGCGACGGGCGCGTGTTCGAGGCGCGTCGCCCCCGAACTCTCATGAGTTGTTCGTCCGCCGGCCCGTGCCGCGAGGCCGGTGGGTTCTTGCCGACAGGGCACCAGGCTCGCTCGACCTGTCCTGGCCTGCGCTCGGGATAGGGGCGCCTCCGCCAAGGACCGCGGATTCCTCCTCAACGCGCTCGCCCGCGAGCCGACAAAGGCAGCATCGGCCGCGAGCGGGTTGATCGCGGCCGGCTTTACGGCTCTCATGCGCTGCCCGTTCCGTTCTCGGAAAGCTGGGATGATCGGCGCGGCGATGGCCGGCCGTCCCGCTGGGAACAGGCGCATGGCGAAGCCGGGAAGGCAGCGCTGCAAGGACTATCGGGTTGCAAGGAGGAACGATGACGATCGAACTCGGACGTGCTCGAATCACGAGATGGCGATCGGCGGGCGCTGTGGCATGCGGCATCGCGCTGCCGTTCCTGCTGGCCGGCTGCGGCGGCGGCGAGGGGTTGTCGTCCTCCTCGGGCAGCGCGGCGCGTGCGCCCGCCCCGGCCGGGGTCTCGCGCGACGCTCTGGTCGGACGCTGGGGGATCGCGTCCTTCCACACCGAGAAGGACCGCAAGCGCACCGAGGCGGAGGCGCGCTCGCAATGCAAGCAACCCTACGTCATCACGCAAGGTCCCGGCGACGGGGTCATGATGCACGTCGCCGACGATCCCAAGCTCTATGAGCTCAGGCTGAAGGCAGGCGCCGGCGGCAAGGCCTATGTCGGCTTCGAGGCCCCGGCCGGCGATCCGCAGGACCGCGAATTGCTCTCGGTGAAGCCGAAGGAACTGGTGATGCGCTTCGTCGATCCCGATGCGCATGCCCGCTACGGCACCTTCATCTACAGCCGCTGCGGCTGAACGGAGGCGATCAGATGAACCAGATCATTCGCACGGCCCTGCATGGGCTGCTCCTATCCGGTCTCGCGCTGGCGCCCGTCCTTGCCTTGCAGGGCGTCGCGGGCGCGCAACCGCGCCCGCCGGCGGCGCTGCAGGAGACGATGGATATAGGCGACGAGCCAGGCCGCGTCTCGACCGAGGAGGTCAGCATCACCGACGGGCCTTATGCCCGCCAGATGGTGCTGTTCCGCTCGCATGAGGCGCCCGGCACCGTGGTGATCCATTCGGGCGAGCGCTTCCTCTATGTCGTGCAGGGCAATGGCCGCGCCCTGCGCTACGGCATCGGCGTCGGCCGCGAGGGCTTCACCTGGTCCGGCCAGGTGCAGGTCAGCCGCAAGGCGGAATGGCCGGATTGGCGCCCGCCGCCGGAGATGCTGCAGCGCCAGCCCTATCTGCCGCGCTTCATGGCCGGCGGCCCCGGCAACCCGATGGGCTCGCGCGCGCTCTATCTCGGCTCGACCGTCTTCCGCATCCACGGCACCAACCAGCCGGAGACGATCGGCCAGGCGATCTCCTCGGGCTGCTTCCGGCTCGCAAACGGCGACATCGCCGACCTCTACGAGCGCGTGCCGGTCGGAACCAAGGTGATCATCCGCCACAAGGCGACGCTGTGACCGCCCCCGCCATCCCCGCCGCCCTGCTGAAGGAACGGACAGACATGTCGCAGGTCTCCTCGTCGCACGTTTCCTGGATTGCCCGCGGCGGTCTCGGCCTCGCCGCCCTCATCGGCTTGGCCCTTCCGGCTGCCGCCGGCACGCTCGATACCGTCAAGCAGCGCGGCACGCTGCAATGCGGCGTCAGCGAAGGGGTAGTCGGCTTCTCCGAGAAGGACGCCCAGGGTGCCTGGCGCGGCTTCGACGTCGATTTCTGCCGCGCGGTTGCGGCGGTCGTGCTCGGCGATGCCAGCAAGGTCGCCTTCACCCCGCTGTCGGCGAGCCAGCGCTTCGATGCGCTGAAGGCCGGCACGGTCGACCTCCTGGCGCGGAACTCGACCTGGACGCTCGGACGCGAGGCCGAGCTCGGCCTGGCCTTCGCGGGGATCACCTATCATGACGGCCAGGGCTTCCTGGCGAAGCGCGCGCTCAAGGTCGATACGGCCCTGTCGCTCGACAAGGCGAAGATCTGCGTCGAGGCGGGCACGACCACGCAGCTCAACCTCGCCGATTTCTTCAAGGCCAATTCGATGACCTATGAGGAGAAGGTCTATCCGAGCGCGGCCGAGGCCTTCGCCGCCTTCGAGGGTGGGCAATGCGACGCACTGACCCGCGACCAGTCGGCGCTGCATGGCGAGCGGCTCAGGCTGGCCAAGCCGGCCGATGCGGTCGTGCTGCCGGACGTGATCTCGAAGGAGCCGCTCGGTCCGGTGGTGCGCAACGACGATTTCCCCTGGTTCACCCTGGTGCGCTGGGTGAACTTCGCGCTGGTCAATGCCGAGGAGCTCGGCATCTCCGCTGCGAATCTCGACGATGCCCTCAAGTCGCAGAAGCCGGATGTGCGGCGCTTCACGGGGGCGGAGGGCGGCTTCGGCAAGGCGCTCGGCCTCGAAGCGGACTGGGCGGTTCGCGCCGTCAAGGCGAGCGGGAACTACGCCGAGATCTATGAGCGCAATCTCGGCACCGGCTCCAAGCTCGGCATACCGCGCGGCCTCAACCAGCTCTGGAGCATGGGCGGCGTGCTCTACGCCCCGCCGCTGCGCTAGCACGAAATGTCCTGTCCGCGGCCTCCCTCGACCCTGCGCTGGCCGAGATTGGCTCAGGAACCGCTCTTCACGCCCTGGAGATAGGTCATCACGTTCTGGGCGAGCTCCGCCAGCGTCAGCTCGTGGTTGAAGCGCCCGGTCCTGAGGAAGGTCACGACCTGGGCGACGACCAGCGGGTTGTTCATCATGAAGGTGTGGGTCACCGGCAGGACGATATGGTCGGCCATGCCGTCGAGCTTGGTGCTCTCCACGGAGACCTTGCCGTCGTTCGGTCCGGCAAAGAAGGGCGACAGCAGCGGGTTGAGTGACAGGCTGCCGGCGATGATCCCGAGCTCGTAATCCGCGCTCGGCAGGAGGTTGGGCAGGCTGTCCGGGCTCGTTCCGAGCTGCCGGCCGGCGGGGCCGTTGATCAGCTCGAAGGCCGGCAGCCGCCCGAGCCCGTCGACCAGCTCGGAACCGTGATTGGGCGGCGCCAGCATGACTACGCGTCCGAGGCCGGGCGGGCGGTTTCTCTGCAGCCAGGCGCGCAGGAGGATGCCCCCCATCGAATGCGTGACGAAATGCAGCCGGGCGCCGGCGCAGGTTTGGACCGCGGTCTCGACATAGTCCACCAGGTCCTCGACCGCGTGATCGGTCGAGGCGTAGGTTTCATTGACGACCTTGTAGCCGATGGCCGAGAGCAGCGTCTCGATGAGGAGGAGCGACGTTCTGCGTCGTGCGAGGCCGTGAAGCAGGATGACGGTTTCGGGCTCAGTCGTCATGTGATCGGCGATTCATGTCGTCGGCTTCACTGTGTGAGCGGATTCTATCGCATGTTTTTCGCACGGGCCGGAGCCGTTGACGGTTAACAGCGCTCAGCGTGTCGGCTGGGCAGGCTGTGGATCGACGCTGGCACGCTCCTGCCGGACGCCGCTGCGGCGCGTGAGCATCAGCGCGACCATCGTCATGACGAAGAGGTAGATTCCCGGCACGATGGCGAGCCAGGGCGCCCGCGAGAAATAGGGCCGCGCTTCGGCGATCATCGCGCCCCATTCGGGAGCCGGCGGCTGGACGCCGATGCCAAGGAAGCCGAGCGCGGCGATGTTCAGGATGTTGTGCCCGAACTGGAGCGCGACCAGCCCGGAGAGCAGCGGCAGCAGATGCGGCAGGATATGCCGCCGCAGGAGATAGAGGCGGCTGCCTCCGGCCAGCCGGGCGGCCGTCACGAATTCGCGCTCCCGCAGCGAGAAGGCCGTGGCGCGGGCGATGCGCGCATATTTGACCCAGCCGGTCAGCGACAAAGCGAGGATGAGCGCAAGCTCGCCGCCGCCGAGATGGGCCGCGAGGATCAGGGCGATGACGATCTGGGGCAGGGAGGTCATCAGGTCCATGACGAAGGTCAAGGCCCGGTCGGTCGCACCTGCGAGCTCCGCCGCGAGCATCCCGATGGCGATGCCGATGACGAGGGAGCAGACAATGATCGTCAGTGACAGCCCGACATCGCGCAGGAAGCCATGCGCGATCCGGGCCAGCACGTCGCGGCCGAGATGATCGGTGCCGAACGGGAAGTCCGGCCCGGGCGCGCGCAGGCTGTTGCGCAGCGAGGCTTCGATCGGGTCCAGCGTCAGACCATAGGCGATCGAGAGGGCGAACAGCGCTGCGATCGCAGGCAGGAGCCAGTCGCTTCGGCGCGGCGCGCTCATGCGGCGCCTCGCCTCAGCCGGATCCGCGGGTCGAGGCGGGTGATGGCGAGGTCGGCCGCCAGGTTCGCCAGCGCCACCGCCAGGGCGACGACGCCGATGGCGCCGAGAAAGGCGGGGCCGTCATGGCTGTCGAGGGCGTCGGCGAGATAGGCGCCGAGGCCGGGAATCGAGAACAGCCGCTCGACGATGACAACCCCGCCGATCAGGAAGGCGAACTGCAAGGCGAGATAGGGGATCAGTGGGAGGATGGCGTTCGGCAGCGCATGGCCGAACAGGATCGCCCGCTCGTCCAGCCCCTTTGCGCGTGCCGTGGCGATGTGCGGGGCCTCGAGCGCCTCGGCCAGGGTGTCGTCGAGCAGGATGGCGTTGAAGCCGAACTGGCCCAGCGCCAGCACCGCGACCGGCAGCACGACATGCGCCCAGCTCTCGAAGCCGCTGACCGGCAGCCAGTCGAGCCGGAGCGCGAACAGCATGATCAGGGCGACGCCGAGAAAGAAGGAGGGCAACGCGATCGAGCCGACCGCGAGCAGCTCGAAGCTGCGGGCGGCGGCGCGCGACGGGAATGAGCGCTTCAGGGTGACAGCGGCGAAGGTCAGCAGCAGGGCGAGCAGCGTCGCGAGCAGTGCGATCAGCCCCGTCGCGGAGAGGCGCCAACCCAGTTCGAGGGCGACGGAGCGTCCGGTCCGGATCGAGATGCCGAGGTCGCCGGTCACGGCGCCGGCGAGCCAGCGGCCATATTGCACGATCAGCGGTGCGTTGAGCCCGAAGCGGTCGGCGATGGCGGCGACGTCCTGCTGCGAGACGGCGGCGATCTGGTCCTGCAGGAAGACGCGGGTCAGGATCACCTGCGCCGGCTCGCCGGGGACGAGGCGTAGCAGCACATAGGTCAGGAAGGTCGCGGCCAGCACCGTCGCGACGGCGAGGGCGAGCCTTTGCAGGACATAGGCGGCCATCGCGCGGCGAGCCTAATGGGCGAGCGCCATCTTCGGGTCGAGCATGTAGTCGTGCGCGATCGGGTTGAAGGCGTAGTCGCTGATGCCGGGCCGCATCACCACATTGACCCCGTAGTGGGCGATGGTCAGGCATGGCTCCTCGTCTGCGGCGATGCGCTGGACCAGGTCATAGGCCGCCTTGCGCTCGGCCTCGTCCCGCGTGGTGATCGCCACGGCGAGGGCCTCGTCGACCTTCGAATTGGCATAGTCCCAGGCGTTGATGGCGCCTTTCGAGTGATAGACCTGGCGCAGGTAGAAGTCGGGATGCGGGTACATCGCCGTGGCGAGGGCTGCGAGCCTGGCGTCGCCGGGTTTCATCTCCTTCGCGATGGCGGCGAAGGTCGTTACCTTGATCTCGACGGGCACGCCGAGCTTGCGGAGCTGGTTCTGGAGTGCCCCGGCGATCGGCATCAGGCCGGGCCGCTGCGCATAGGTGTAGAGCGTGAAGCCGAGCGGTTTGCCGTCCTTGGTCATGACGCCGCCGGCGCCCGGCAGGTAGCCGGCTTGCGCAAGCAGCTTGCGGGCCGCCGCGAGGTCGGGCTTCGGCGCGGCGATCGACTTGTCGGCGAAAGCCATGCTGTCCGGGAAGGGGGCGATGCCGGGCCGGCCCATGCCGAACAGGACGTATTGGGCGATCTCCTCCCGGTCGATGGCGAGCGACAGGGCCTTGCGGACGCGGATGTCGGCGAAGGGCGTGTCCTTCAGGCTGCCGAAGTTCAGCACATAGTTGCGGGCGGTGACGTTGCGCGAAACGGTAAAGCCCCTACCGGCGAGCATGTCGAGGTCGCCATAGGGCACGTCGGCGGTGAAATCGACGCTGCCCTTCTGCAGTTCCAGGGAGCGCGTCGTCGGGTCGGGTATCCCGCGGAAGGTGATGGCGGGGATCGAGGGCTTTTCGCCCCAATAGCCGTCGAAACGCTCTACCGTGAAGCTCTGCGCCGCCGGCTGCCAGGCCGTGACCCTGAACGGCCCCGTCCCGATCGGCCGCTCGATCAGGCCGTCCGGCGCCTTCGGCGAAGCGGGGGAGATGATCGCGGCGCTGGCATAGACCAGGGCCGCGGGCAGGGCAGGAAAGGGCTCGGAAGTGGTGATCTCCAGCGTCTGGTCGTCGCGCGCGATCAGCGCGGCGATCTTGGTGTAGCTCCTGACCGCGCCGCTGCGCTGGAGCGCCGTGGTCAGGCTCGCGGCGGCCGCGCTCGCCGTCAGCGGCGAGCCGTCGTGGAAGAGCACGCCCGGCCGCAGCGTAAAGGTCCAGAGCGTGTCGCTGTCGCGGCGCCAGGAGGTGGCGAGGCCGGGCGCCAGAGTGAAATCGGGCCTGCCGATCACCAGCGTCTCGGTGACCATGGCCTTTTCCTTCATCAACGTGCCGTCCTGGGTCGGATCGAGCGTGGCGATTTCCCAGATTTCGGCAACGCGCAAGGCGGGCTGTCGATCGGTGGCCTGGCCCGGAGCGGCCAGGCAGAGGGCGACTGCGAGCGACGCGGGAAGGAGCCTTGCCATGGGTGCTCGCCGTATGATGTTTTCAGAAAAACATCATACGGCCGCGCGACCCTGGTGGCAAACGCGAATCCGCGTCGGAGCCGATGGCGCCTGCCGCGCTTCAGTCGTCGTGCGCGTGCGAATGCGCATGGCCGGGCCCATGCTCATGTCCGTGTTCATGCCCATGCGCGGCATCGGGCGCGCCGGGCAGGAGATGGAGCTGTCCGTGGCGGACGCCGCGCTGGCTGATCACCCCGTCGGCGAAGCTTTGTACCGCCCCGCTGGTGCCGCGCAGCACCGCCACCTCCAGGCATTCGTGCCGGTCGAGATGGACATGCAGCGTCGCGATGGAGAGATCGTGGTGATCGTGCTGCTGGTTGGTCAGCCGGCGGGCGAGGTCGCGCGTCTCGTGATCGTAGACATAGGCGAGCGTCGCGAAGCAGGGGGCTTCCGGGTCGGCCTGCCGCTCGGTGCGGGCCGCCTTGCGCAGGATGTCCCGGATCGCTTCCGAGCGGCTGCCATAGCCCTTCGTCGCGCTCAGCGTGTCGACGAAGGCCAGCAAGTCGGCATCGATGGTGATCGTGACCCGTTCCACCCTGGATCCTGCTCCCGGCAAACCCCTGTCCGTCGCAGGATAGGTCGGCTTGCCGGGAATTGCGAGGCTTGGGGCTGGTCGTGGAGCTGCTCAAGACTGGAACAGGCGGCTGTACTGCGTTTCGTGCCAGGCGCTGGCCATCGCCAAAGCGGGGGCGAGATTGCCGACCTCGTCGTCGCGCAGCGAGCGGGCCCGGGAAGCGGCCTCGTCGATCGCGGTGGCGGCGTTGATCAGCAGGCGCTGGCCGGCGGTATGCCCGAGCGGCACCAGCTTGATCGCGGCCGTCACCTGCCCCTCGGCATAGACCCATAGCAGGCCTTTCAGGGCCGCTTCCGGGGCGATGCGCCAATGATGGCCGGCGAGGGCGAAGGCGGCGGCGAAGGTCAGCGCGTCTCCGGCATGGTCTCGGGCGGCGGGGACGTCCAGCTCGGCTAGCAGCCGCAGCAGCGCCTCACCCTGCCGCTTGTCCTCGCGCTGGAATTCCCGGCTTTCGCGTCCGGCGGCGAGCCAGGCGTTGGCCGTGCGAAAGCGCTCCTGATCGCCGTCCTCCAGCGCCAGCGCCATCCGCCAGAACAGTGCGCCATCGAGCTGCGCGACATTGGCGCGGAGCGTGCCGAGGATCCAGTCGCGTGCCGCCACCTCGTCGGTGACCCAGCCGGCATGGACGGCCGCTTCGAGCCCGCGCGAATAGGAGAAGCCGCCGACCGGCAGGCCCTGGCTCACCAGGCGCAGCAGATGCAGCGGGATCGAACCCTGGTCGCTGCTGGAAGCTGGGACGTCGTCCATGCCTCAGGCCTCGGCCGGGGCGGCCTCTTTCCCGTTGTCGGCCCGTAAGCCACCATGCGCGACGATGAACGCGACGATCTCGTCGAGGCCCTTGCCGCGCGAGAGGTCGGTGAAGCCGAAAGGGCGGGTTCCGCGCATCCGCGCCGCATCGTTACGCATCACGTCGAGATCGGCGTTCACGTAAGGGGCGAGGTCGCTCTTGTTGATGACGAGGAAGTCGGAGCGGGTGATGCCCGGCCCGCCCTTGCGGGGGATTTCCTCGCCCTGGCAGACGGAGATGACATAGAGCGTGAGGTCGGCGAGGTCGGGCGAGAAGGTCGCCGCCAGGTTGTCGCCGCCGGATTCGATGAAGACGATGTCGAGGTCGGGAATGCGCCGGTTGAGCTCGGCGATGGCCTGCAGGTTGATCGAGGCGTCCTCGCGGATCGCCGTATGGGGGCAGCCGCCGGTCTCGACGCCGACAATGCGGTCCTCAGGCAGCGCCTGCCGGCGCACCAGCACCATCGCGTCTTCCTTGGTGTAGATGTCGTTGGTGACGACGGCGATCGAGTAGTCGTCCCGCAGCGCCTTGCACAATTTCTCCGCGAGCATCGTCTTGCCCGAGCCGACGGGGCCGCCGATGCCGACGCGGAGGGGGCCGTTCTTGGAGATCATGAGCGCAGGGCCTCGAACGATGGATGTGGCTGACAGCCTACAGGCTTCCCCTGCGGGATTCAGCCATGATGATGATCGTGCTTCCCGTCGCCATGGGAATGCCCAGGATGATGCGAATGCCCGTGATCGTGATGGTGGTGCCCGTGATCATGCGAATGGGCGTGGTCATGGCTGTGGCCGTGATCGTGTCCATGGTCATGTGCGTGACTGTGGCCGTGGCCTGAATAGGCGCCGCGCACCGGGTCGAAGGGCGCGACGATGTCCTCGACCTCGGCGCCGAGCCCCTGGAGCATGGCCTTGATGACGTGGTCGCGCAGGATCAGGATGCGGTCGGCCGCAATGGAAGCGGCGAGATGGCGGTTGCCGATGTGCCAGGCGAGTTCGGCAAGATGCAGCGGATCGCGGGCCTTGACCGCATAGAGCGGCTCCTCGGCGGCGGCGATCTCGACCAGGCCACCGCCCTCGATCGCCAAGGCGTCGCCGGCGGACAGCACGACCGTTTCGGGCAGATCGACCAGCACCTTCGGGCCGTCGGTGGTGTCGATCATGCGCCGGCGCAGATGCCGGGCGTCGTGCTCGAGGACCGCGCGGCCAAGCACAGGCTCACCTGGCACGGCTGCCTCAACCGCGCGTCGGACGGCTATCGCTTTCAACATGCTGAACCCCGCTTTCGACGCGGCCCCGCTCGCGCGGCGATGAACTTCCAAGAGCCATCCCAGAGCGAGACGGGGCGTCCGTCTCCGGCTGCAGAACAGCTTCGATCAAGGCGTTCGTCAACGTTCGATCGCGGATCAATTGCTGCAATTGCTCAAGCAGCGGGCGAATGCTGATAATATAGGCTCAAAGTTGCTTTCTAGCGAAGCATGTGGCGGCTTACGCCGGTCGAAACGCGGTCCATGAACGCAGTTGTGCCTACTCGATCCTCCGAACCGGCCCATGCGACCGTGGCGTCGCCGGCTCGCGCCCAGTATGCGGCGCAACCGAGCGCGTGGCCTGCCGAGCTCGAGCTGTGGTTTGCGCTCAGTGCCGGCAAGACCCGCCTCGTCCGCCGCCGTCATTTCGGCCCGCTCGTGGTGCAGCGGCCGTTCCACCCGGAGAAGGACGGGACCTGCCATATCTACCTGCTGCACCCGCCGGGCGGGGTCGCGGGTGGCGACCGGCTCGATCTGCGCTTCCATCTCGACGCCGAAGCGCGCGCGCTGCTGACGACCCCCGGCGCGACGAAATTCTATCGCAGCGAACACAGCGCCAGTACGCAATCGGTCGATATCGCGATCGGGGCCGGCGCCGTCTGCGAGTATCTGCCGCAGGAGACCATCGTCTTCGACGGGGCCGATGCGCGGATCGAGACGAAGGTGTCGCTGGCGCCCGACGCAAGCTATGTCGGCTGGGACTTCCTGTGCCTCGGCCGTCCGGCGGCCGGCGAGCGCTTCGAGACGGGGCGCCTCAGCCAGCGCATCGAGATCGTCCGGAATGGCAGGCCGATCTGGTTCGAGCGCCTGGAGCTGCAGGGCGGCTCGCCTTTGCTGGAGGCTGCTTTTTCCCTGGCCCGGCAGCCGAGCTGGGGAACGATGGTCTATGCCGGCGCTGTCGCCGATGATGCGGCGGAGCAGGTGCGGGCCGCGATCGGGGCGGCGGGAGACGGCGTCTTCTGCGTCAGCCAGCTCGAGGAAGCCGTGGTCTGTCGCTATCTCGGGCCGCGGGTCGCGGACGGCAAGGCCCTGTTCGTGCGGGCATGGAACGTGCTTCGGAGCCTGGGGCAGGGCAAGATGGCCGAGGCGCCGCGCATCTGGGCCACCTGAAACGATCGACTGTGAGGATGGGGGAAGGCGATGGAGCTGCTTCCGCGCGAGAAGGACAAGCTTCTGCTCTTTACCGCGGCGCTGCTGGCGGAACGGCGCAAGGCACGCGGTGTCAAGCTGAACTACCCGGAGGCTGTCGCCTATATCTCGGCGGCGATCCTGGAAGGCGCGCGCGATGGCCGAACCGTGGCGGAGCTGATGTCCTATGGCGCGACGCTGCTGACGCGCGAGGACGTCATGGACGGCGTCCCGGAGATGATCCACGACGTGCAGGTCGAAGCCACCTTCCCGGATGGGACCAAGCTGGTCACCGTCCACAACCCGATTCCGTGAGGCGGCGCGATGATCCCGGGCGAGTTCTTCATCGAGGACGGCACGATCGAGCTCAACGCCGGCCGCGAGCGGCGGTCGATCGAGGTCGCCAATTCCGGCGATCGGCCGATCCAGGTCGGTTCGCATTATCATTTCTACGAGACCAACGCGGCGCTGCAGTTCGAGCGCGAGAAGGCCAGGGGCTTCCGGCTCGACATTCCGGCGGGAACAGCGGTCCGTTTCGAGCCGGGACAATCGCGCACGGTCGCGCTGGTGGCGCTGGACGGCGGCAGGGTCGTCTACGGCTTCAACGCCAGGGTCATGGGCAGATTGGAGGCCTGAGATGGTGCGCATCACCCGCGAGAACTACGCCTCGCTCTACGGTCCGACCAAGGGCGACCGTATCCGGCTCGCCGATACCGAGCTCGTGATCGAGATCGAGGCTGATCACACGATCTACGGCGAGGAGGTCACATTCGGCGGCGGCAAGGTCATCCGCGACGGCATGGGCCAGAGCCAGCGCAATGCCGCCGAGGTGCCCGACCTCGTCATCACCAATGCGGTGATCCTCGACCATTGGGGCATCGTGAAGGCCGATGTCGGCATCAAGGACGGGCGCATCGCCGCGATCGGCAAGGCCGGCAATCCCGACATCCAGCCCGGCGTCGACATCGTCATCGGCCCCGGCACCGACGTCATCGCCGGCGAGGGCAAGATCCTGACCGCCGGCGGCGTCGACGCCCATATCCATTTCATCTGCCCGCAGCAGGCGGAGATGGCGCTCACCAGCGGCACGACCACGCTGGTCGGCGGCGGCACGGGACCCTCCGTCGGCACGCTCGCCACCACGGTGACGCCGGGCCCCTGGTACATCCACCGCATGCTCGAGGCGATCGACGACCTGCCGCTCAATGTCGGGCTGCTCGGCAAGGGCAATGCCAGCCTGCCCGAGCCGTTGCGCGAGCAGGTCCGGGCCGGCGTCATCGGCCTCAAGCTGCATGAGGACTGGGGCACGACTCCGGCGGCGATCGACAATTGTCTTTCCGTCGCCGACGAGATGGACGTCCAGGTCGGGCTGCATTCCGACACGCTGAACGAGAGCGGCTTCGTCGGCGACACCTTTGCGGCGACCAAAGGCCGCGCGATCCATTCCTTCCATACGGAAGGAGCCGGCGGCGGTCATGCGCCGGATATCATCACTGCGGCCGGCCAGGAGAACATCCTGCCTTCGTCGACCAATCCGACCCGGCCTTACACGGTCAACACCATCGACGAGCATCTGGACATGCTGATGGTGTGCCACCATCTCAGCCCGCGGATTCCGGAGGACGTCGCCTTCGCCGAATCCCGTATCCGCAAGGAGACGATCGCAGCCGAGGACATCCTCCACGATCTCGGTGCCTTCTCGATGATGTCGTCGGATTCGCAGGCGATGGGCCGCGTCGGAGAAACGATCCTGCGCTGCTGGCAGACAGCCCACAAGATGAAGGTGCAGCGCGGCCCGCTGCCCGAAGACAGCGCGCGCAACGACAATTTCCGCTGCAAGCGCTATGTCGCCAAGTACACCATCAATCCGGCGATCACCCATGGCTTCGCCCACGAGCTCGGCTCGATCGAAGTCGGCAAGCGTGCCGACCTCGCGCTCTGGAAGCCGGCCTTCTTCGGCGTCAAGCCGTCGCTGGTCCTGATCGGCGGGATGATCGCGACCGCCCCGATGGGCGATCCGAACGCCTCGATCTCGACGCCGCAACCGGTCCATTACCGGCCGATGTACGGCGTGCTCGGTCGCGCCCGCGGCAAGACCGGGGTCACCTTCGTCTCGCAGGCGGCGCTCGACGACGGGATCGGCGACAAGCTCGGCCTGCAGAAGCAGCTGGTGGCGGTGAAGGGCACGCGCGGCGTCCGCAAGAAGGACATGATCCACAACGGGCTTACGCCCAAGATCGAGGTCGATCCGCAGAATTACCAGGTGCGCGTCGACGGCGAGCTGATCACCTGCGAGCCGGCAACCTCGCTGCCGATGACGCAGCGCTACTTCCTGTTCTGAGCGAGGAGCGGCAGGGGATTCGCCGCGACCACGATCGGCCCCGGGGCGCAACTCCAGAGCCGACACCTCCGGCCCGGCCGCGCAACCTTGGTCTGCCGGTCGCTGCGGCCGGACGCCGGATCGTCCCAGGGTCCGAGACGTCTCAGGCGGCGACGATCGGGGAGGCGGCATAGGCCGGCTGACGGACCGGCGTGCCTTCGAAGATGGTGCCTTCCTCGAACCAGCTCTTCGGCGCGGGCGCGCCCCACAGCGTCTGGCGCTGCGGATCGCGCAGATCCCACCGGATCGGCTCGTGGTCGGGATCGATCGTCTGGTAATCCGAGCAGTAGATCTCGATGCGATGGCCGTCGGGGTCGCGGATATAGAGGAAGAAGGCGTTGGAGATGCCGTGCCGGCCCGGCCCGCGCTCGATATTGCCGACATAGCCGGTGGTCGCCATCAGATCGAGCAGGTCGATGATGTTGAGCGGCGTCGGCACCCAGAAGGCGACATGGTGCAGGCGCGGCCCGATGCCATGGGTGAAGGCCATGTCGTGGACGCCGCCCTTGCGATGCATCCAGGCAGCCCAGAGCCGGCTCCGGTCCTCGTTCTCGGTGTATTCGGTGACCCGGAAGCCGATCTCGTTGTAGAACGCCACGGAAGCGTCGACATCGTCCGAGAAGCAGTTGAAATGGTCGATGCGCAGGGGCTTCACGCCCTTGTAGAGCGCGTATTTCTGGTGGACCGACGGCAGCTTGTCCATGCGGAAATAGAATTCGAGGGGCACGCCCAGCGGATCGACGGTACGCAGGGTCCGCCCCTGATAGGGCTCCTCGACAAACTCGGCCTTCAGGCCCTTGGCACGGAAGAAGTGCTGGGCCTTGTCGAGGTCCTCCTCCGAGAAGACCTTGAAGCCGAGATGGCGGGCGCTGGGCTCGGTCCCCTTCTCAAGCACGATGCAGTGATGGCCGCGCTCTTCCATCGCCCGGAAATAGAGCCGCCCCGGCGTCTCCTGCGTCAGCTGCAGGCCGAGCGTGTCGCCCCAGAACGCCTTCGCGGCGGCAAGGTCACGGACCGTCAGCACGACATGGTTCAGCCGCACGACATGAAAGGGCGGGTTGAGGACGCTGGACGGGACGGGCATGGTTCCTCCTCGATATCGTTCTTGTCGTCTTTTTCAGCCGCGACGTCAGACCCCCAGCCGCGGCACCTGGTGGGTATCGAAGGCCACGGCGACGTTCTTCGTCTCCATGTAGAAGTCGAAGGAGTAGTCGCCGCCGTCGCGCCCGATGCCCGATGACTTCACCCCGCCGAACGGCGTCGGCAGGTGGCGGACATTCTCCGAATTGACCCAGATCATCCCGGCCTCAAGATCGCGCGCGACGCGATGGGCGCGGCCGACATCCCGGGTCCAGATATAGCCGGCCAGCCCGTACTGGACGTCGTTGGCGATCGCGATCGCCTCGGCTTCGTCGTCGAACGGGATCATTGTGAGCACCGGCCCGAAGATCTCCTCCTGCGCGATCCGCATGCCGTTGCCGGCATCGAGATAGAGCGTCGGCTCGACATAATTGCCGGCGCCGTCCAGTGCCCGCCCGCCGCCGCAGGCGACACGGGCGCCCTCGCTTTTCGCCAGAGCGGGATAGGACAGGACCTTCTGCGTATGGCGGGGATGGATCAGCGGCCCGATCTCCGTCGCCGGGTCGAGCGGATGGCCGACGCGCAGGCGCTTCACCCGCTCGGCGACCTTGGCGGAGAAGGCGTCGTAGATCGAGCGCTGGACCAGCGCACGCGAGGACGAGGTGCAGCGCTCGCCATTGAGCGAGTAGATCATGAACAGCACCGCATCGAGGGCGCGGTCGAGATCGGCATCCTCGAAGACGATCACCGGGTTCTTGCCGCCGAGCTCGAAATGGACGCGCTTCAGCGTCTCCGCCCCCTGGCGCATGATGTGCTGGCCGGTGGTGGTCTCGCCGACGAAGGCGACCGCCTTGATCGCCGGATGCTCGGTCAGCGCCTTGCCGGCGCTCTCGCCGAGGCCGTGGACGACATTGACGACGCCGGCCGGGAAGCCGTGCTTGCGGATGGTCTCGTCCATGATCTCGGCGAGCAGCACAGCCGAGAGCGGCGACCATTCGGCCGGCTTATGGACGACCGTGCAGCCGGCGGCGAGCGCCGGCGCGATCTTCCAGGTCGAGAGCATGAACGGGGTGTTCCAGGGCGTGATCACCCCGACCGGGCCGATCGGCTGGCGCAGCGTGTAGTTGATATGGCCCTCGTCCGGCAGCGACAGGCCGTTGCCGGCCTCCGGCGCACGGTCGGCATAGAAGCGGAAATTCTCGGCCCCGCGCAGCGCCGCCTTCGCCATGAAGCGGATCGCCTGGCCGCTATCGCTGCTCTCGACCAGCGCGATCTCCTCGGCCCGCGCCTCGATCGCATCGGCGATCGCGTGCAGTACGGCGCGGCGCTTGGCGCCGGACGCATTCTTCCAGGCCGGGAACGCCTTGCGTGCCGCCGCGGCAGCGCGGTCGATCTCCGCCTGGTCGCCGGCGGCGACGATAGCCTGGCGCTCGTTCGTGGTCGGATCGAGCGTCTCGAAGGTCGCGCCCGAGGCCGAGAGGACGGCCTCGCCGGCGATCAGGTGCGGCACGGTCCTGCTAGTGAAACGCGCCATCGCCTGGCGTGCCTTGGCGAGGTTGGCGGTGAGCTTGGTGTCGGTCGCGGTCATGGCTTCGCCCTCGCTTTCAGGCGTTGGTGCAGATTATTGGTCTTCAGCGATGCGGTTCCGTCGATCTCGGAGACGTCGAGGCTGAGCGCGAGGCCTCGGCGCTGGACGATCTCGGCGGTCTCGCGCTCCAGCACCGCCATCAGCGCCTGCGCGACGCGCCGGCGGGTCGCAGCATCGCGCCCTTCGCCGATCCGCACGGTCACGGCGATGAAGATGTGATCGTGGTCGCCATCTGCGATCAGATAGTGCTCGCGCCGCACGGCGCGGGTTCGGAGGCCGGCCAGCGGGAAGACGCCGGTCTCCAGCGCGGCTGCGTGCAGCGCCTCGACCAGCCGCATCGGATGGAGTGCGTCCTCCAGATTGGCGGAGTATTCGATGACGATGTGGGGCAAGCCGCACCTCCCAATGCCCAAATTAGATAACATGTTAAATTTCTTATCGCAAGTGCATTCGCTCGCGTTTGGCTGCGACCATCGTTAGGGTGCCGCCGATTCCCGATGGATCTCAGGCTTGACCGACACCAAGACGATAGGCGCCACCAGCCCGGCCGCGACCCGGCTAAGGCTGCGCCATTTCTCCAAGTCGCTGCCGATGTCGCTGCTGCGGGCGCGCGAGTCGGTCATGCGGCATTTCCGCAAGTCGCTGCGCGAGTTCGGCGTCACCGAGCAGCAATGGCGCGTGCTGCGCGCGCTCAGCACCAAGCCGCAGATGGAGGTGGCGGAGCTGGCGCGGGCGACCTTCCTGCTCGGCCCCAGCCTGTCGCGGATTCTCGTCGATCTCGACCAGCGCGGCCTGATCCTGCGCGAGCCCGATCCGGCCGATCTGCGCCGCTGGATGATCTCGCTCAGCCCCTCCGGTACCGAGCTGATCGACACTGTCACGCCGGTGTCGGAAGCGATCTATCGCGAGATCAGCCAGCGCTTCGGCGAGGACAAGCTCGGCCAGCTGCAGGATCTGCTCGCCGAGCTCGAGGAGGCCATGGCCGGCATCGGCAATGGCGGGCCGAACGCGCCAGTCGATTGACGCGCGGGGCTGCCACGGCACCCGCTGCCTGGCGATATAGGTCAGGGGCAATCTTCTGCCGGCGCGTATCGACGCAGAGCGGCACAATCGGGGACGTCCGCGTGAAGCTGATGAAGGCGCGGATCGGAGCGCTTCGCACGGCGAGGGCCTCTGCGCCGCCCGGTTACACCGGGGAGGCCGCCGGTCATTCAAAAGCGGAAGGAAACATCTTCCGTCTCAAGGGCTTGGTAGAACCCTCGAGAAAAAATGGTGCCCAGGAGAGGACTCGAACCTAATGGGATGGCGGCAGAGTATTGAAAAACAAGGAGAATTCCGGATCGGCACTAATCAATGAGTGGTCTTGTTGAGTGAGAGTCGACCGAAGCGCTTATAAGCTGCGATCTCAGCCTATGGAAGCAAGATTGCCTTATCGAAAAGCGGCAATCGAGTGAACTACCCAGAAGGGCAACGCGACGAGGAGGAACTTGGGGCTCCTCTCCAGTGTCGTCGCCCTCGGCTGGACCCATCTGGATGCTGGACGCCGCGGCCGTCTTGCCTGCGGAGATCGCGCTAGCACGATTGTTGCTGGTCGGCATCTTGAAGCCCAGCAACTGACTCGCGCATCGCGTTATTGGCCCGGCGCTCGCCCGCCTGGGCTGGGCACGAGCAGAAGAGTTGATCTCTCAAGAGAATTTGACGGACACTACGAAGGGCCCATTATCAAGAAAGCAAGAAGGTCTGGAGGGGATTTTCGGTGGCAGTCGGTTCAAGCCGACGAGTGAGCTCGATGCCGCGATCGCCTACGAGGCGAGCGTTCCTGGCGACGACGACGGCTGCACTGACCGTTTCCCGCGCATCCACCCTGCGCGCGGCCCAGCCCTTCCGGTTTGGGCTCACACCCGTCTTCCTGAGCTCTGATCTCGAGTTGCTCGAGGCGCTTCAGAAGTACCTCAGCGCCGCGATGGGGACCGAGGTCCAGCTCGTCCTGAAGCGCACGTACCAGGAGATCACGTCTCAGCTCGTCTCCGGCCTTCTCGATGCGGCCTGGATCTGCGGCTTCCCCTTCATCGCCTACCGCCGCGAGCTCGAACTCGTCGCCGTGCCGATCTGGCGGGGACGGATGACCTACCAGAGCTACCTCATCGTCTCAGCGGGGCGGGAAGCGTCGGCCATCGACGATCTGCGTGGCGACATCCACGCCTTCTCCGATCCGGACTCGAACTCGGGCTACCTCGTCACGCGGGCGCTGCTGGCGGACAGGGGGATCAAGGCGCCGGACTTCTTCAAACGGACATTCTTCACTTATGGCCATCGCAACGTCGTGCGAGCCGTCGCGGCGGGCCTCGCCCAGTCCGGCAGCGTCGATGGTTACGTCTGGGAGGTCATGACCGAGACAGAGGCCGAGCTGACGCGGCAGACCGTCCCGGCGTGGCGGTCGGACTGGATGGGGTTCCCGCCGATCGCGACCGCGGGCAATAACGCCGCGACCGAGGGGATCGCGAAGCTTCGCAAGGCCCTATTCGAGATGCCGCGCGATCCTGTCGGTCGCGACGTCCTCAACCTGCTCCGCCTGGATGGCTTCGCGAAGGGCGAGTCCTCTCTGTTCGACAGTATCGCCCGGCGGGTCGATCTCGTGAGGGCCTTGGGATGACGCTATCGTCATTCGATCCGCGGCAATGGCCGCTCGCTTTCAAGGCTCCCCTTCTCGTGGCGGCCTTCATGCTCGTCGTCAGCGGCGTCATGACGAACGCGGTTCTTTCTCGCCTGCGCGAAACGCAGGAACGCCACCTGGCCGCGATGTCGACGATCTACCTGAACGGCCTTGCAGCGGCCCTGATCCCTCACGTCCTCAGGGAAGACATCTGGGAGATATTCGACACCATCGACCGTGGGGCGAGCCTTGAAGGTGGCTTCGGTCGCGCGACCATCGTCGTCGTCGATGCGAAGGGGCTGACCCTCGCGGCCAGCGATCCGAAGCGAGCTCCGGTGCTGAGCCAACAGGCCTATCGGGAACAGGCCTTTCAGGGTGAGAGCATGTTGGTGGACGCCGATAAGGCGAGAGCCTTCGCTCGCCGCGCCCTCGTCTACCAGGATCGCCGCATCGGTACGATCTATGTCGACTACGATGTCACCCATCTTCTGCGGGAGCGCGCTGACGTCCTGCGCACGCTCATTGGAACGAACACGGCGATCGCGGTCCTCTTGGCGGCCTTCGGATACTGGATCATCCGGCGGATGCTGAGGCCCTTGCGCACGTTGTCTCGCCATCTCGATCTCGGTGTTGCAGGCGCTGTCCAGCCCATCCCTGCTGCCGAGGTCCAAGGTGCGACCTATGAGTTCCGTCGCCTCTTCCGGCGGTTCAACATCATGGCAGACGCCGTCAACGACCGCGAGGCCATTGCGAAGGAACTGGCGAACGAGGAGCGCCTGGCGAGCCTCGGGCGGCTCGCGTCGGGCATGGCCCACGAAATCAACAACCCGCTCGGTGGGCTCTTCAACGCCATCGACACGATCAAGCGGCACGGCGAAAAGCCTACAGTGCGCAATGCCTCGCTCGACCTGATCGAGCGCGGACTGAGGGGAATCCGCGATGTCGTCCGCGCCACGCTCGCCACCTATCGTGCCGATCGCGATCCGCGGAACCTCAGCGCTGCCGACCTGGACGATCTGAAGCTCCTGCTCGGGCCGGAGATAGCGCGTCGCGCGATGACCCTCGACTGGAGCAATGCGATCGAGCGGGAGCTGCCCGTGCCCGCATCGGCTGTGCGCCAGATCGCCCTAAACCTTCTCCTGAATGCCTTGCAAGCCTCGCCAACGGGCGCGCGGCTCCATTTCGGGGCCTCGGCATCCGGCGACCAGCTCGAATTGTCCGTGCACGATCAGGGCCCCGGCCTTAGCCCAGAAGCCCGGGCGGTGCTCGACGGTGTCGGCAAGCCCGTTTCATCGGGTGACGGCAGCGGCCTGGGGCTCTGGATGACACGGCGCCTCGTGCACGATCTCGGCGGCCGCATCGCCGTCGAGACGTCTCCCATCGGTGGCGCCCTCGTGCGCGTCACCATCCCGCTGGTGGCTATCGAGGAGATGCGCGATGTCGCTTGAACACCGGGCCATAGGGGTCATCGAGGACGACCCCATCATGGGAGAGTCGTTGGTCCAGCGCCTGTCTCTCGAAGGTGCCCAGGTGAGCTGGTGGCGCACGAAGTCCGAGGCCGTCACGGGGCTTGCGCGCCAGCGTCACCACGCCGTGATCTGCGACCTGAAGCTTCCGGACGGCTCCGGCGAGGACATCTTCGCCGAAGCCGTAAAGTCCGAGCGAGCCCCACCGTTCCTGTTCATGACCGCATACGGAGAAATCGACCAGGCTGTCCGCCTCATGCGATGCGGGGCGGGCGACTACGTCACGAAACCGTTCGACATGACGGCCTTCCTCGAGCGACTGGAGGCGTTGGCTGACCCCCTCGAAGGCGATGAACACGGCGTTCTAGGCGTATCTCCCGCCATCCGGGCGGTCGAGCGGACCCTTGTCCGCCTGGCCGGGGTCAGCGCGCCGGTCCTGCTGACCGGCGAGACGGGAAGCGGCAAAGAAGTTTGCGCCCGCCTCCTTCACGCCTCGCGTGGGCGCGATGCCGGTCCCTTCATAGCGGTCAACTGCGCCGCGATCCCCGCAGAGCTCATGGAAAGCGAACTCTTCGGCCATGAGAAAGGCGCCTTCACCGGAGCGCAAGGGCGCCATTTGGGCTATGCTGAGCGTGCCGGCACGGGCACGCTCTTCCTTGATGAGATCGGCGATCTCGCCCCTCGGCTACAGGCCAAGCTCCTCCGTCTCCTCGAAGATCGGACGTTCACCCGAGTCGGTGGCGAGCAGCCCCAGTCCTTCAAGGCCCGCATCGTCTGCGCGACCAATGCGGACCTTGAGGCGAAGGTGAGGGAAGGCAGCTTCCGCGAGGACCTCCTCTACCGCATCAACGTCGTAAACGTGCCATTGCCGCCGCTCCGCGACCGTGGCGACGACATCGTCTGGCTCATCGACCGTTTCGTCTCGGAACGCGAGGAGCAAGTCGGGAATCGCATCCAAGGCCTCAGCGCCTTGGCGCTCGAAGCCGCACTTGCCCATAACTGGCCGGGCAACGTGCGTGAACTCAGAAATCGCGTTGAGCGAGGGATTGCCTTGGGCGACGGGCCGCTGCTGATGCCCGGCGATCTCTTCCCCGATATGGCTCCGACGCTGCCATCAGGAATGCGCGAAGGACTGGATGGCGTACGCGACGAGGCCGAGCGCCGGCACATCTCGCGTGTCCTTGCCGAAAATGGCGGGGCGGTTTTGGTGACGGCTAGAGCTCTCGGAGTTTCGCGGACCACCCTGTGGGAGAAGATGAAGCGCTACGGGATTGTCCCGGCCCGGGAGTAAGAGCATTCGGGGCCAAGGCAAGACCCAGTCTTCTCAGTCTGATCAAAGTATGGCGGCATCGGGCGGTCGGCGATTGTGATGGCCCTCACCAGGGTCGTGCTCGGGGTGTGCCTGTCGAACGCCAACGACCGGAGATGACGCAGTCTTGAAGAGCGGGGTCTTTCGCGGATGTCGCGGTCATGGCAATGCATCCTCATGAAGCTTCGGCTCCTTGCGCATTGTCTGGTCCTGGCCCTGTTCGTCACGGCCACCGTTCTGGCTGCCTTCGTCAGCCCGGCGACGGCGGGCTTCGGCCGCAGCGATGCCATCGAAATGGCGATGCCGATGGACGGCGCCATGCCGTGCTGTCCGCCCGATCGGGGCAAGGCCAAGGACTGCACGACCAACTGCCCCGCGTTGAGCTTCTGCTTGGCCAAATGCTTCGCCAGCGAACCGACGTCGTTCGTTACGTTGCTCCAGCCGATCGTTGCCCAACGCGGACTGAGGGGTGACGACGCGGATCATGTTTCGCGGCCCTTCGAGCCGCCCGCCCGACCTCCACGAACCTGAGGCATCGCCAGCGCGATTGCGCTGGTTTCGTCCGCACGGCAGTTCCGGGCGGACGGTGAGCCGTGGCCATCGCCACGTCTGAGGCTGTGCGCCTGTGCGGCAGCCTGATGCATTCAGGACTACGATCATGACCTTCAACACTTTGCGGGCGCTCGTCGCGGCGCTTCCGCTCGCGGCCGTCTCTCTTCCGGCGCTCGCGGATATCAAGGACTATGAGTTCCGGCTCGTGCAGAGCGAGCTCAAGCACGGCAATGGCGTCGTCGTTGCCGTCCAGCTCATCGACAAGCGTTCGGGCAAGCCGGTTCCCGACGCCGTGATCTTCGCGCAGCGCATCGACATGGCGCCGGACGGCATGGAGACGATGGCATCGCCGATCGAGGCGATGCCGTCAACAGAGCCGGGGACCTACCGCTTCAAGACCAACCTGACCATGGCGGGAGGCTGGCGTCTCTCGCTCGGCGCCAAGGTCCAGGGCGAAACCGGCACGCTCGAAAACAAGCTGATCCTCAAGGCCGTCCCATGAAACGCATCGCCCTCACGGGCCTCGCTCTCGCCGCCATTCTGGCGGCGGGAGGTGCAGGCTATTGGGCCGGGCATCGCGGTATTGCGTCGGCGGGCCTGCGCTCCTGGTTCGGCATCGAAGGCTCGCTCGCGGCGAACGAGCCCGCCGGAAGCGGCCCGGTGATCTACTATCAAGACCCTGATCGGAAGCTGATCTATTCGGCAGGGCCGCGCCAGACCCAGGACGGCAGGCCCTTCACGGCCGTCCGCGCCAGCCAGGACATCAGCTTCGAGGAAAAGCCTCAAGGCGAGGAGCGGACAGCGCAGGCCGACGCGAAGCGCGTCCTTTACTACCGCAATCCCATGGGGCTTCCGGATACCTCGCCGGTGCCGAAGAAGGACTCGATGGGGATGGACTATCTCCCGGTCTACGAAGGCGAGGGAAACGAGGACGGGGTCATCAAGCTCTCGCCCGGGCGCATCCAGCGCAGCGGCGTGCGCTCCGAACTCGTCCGCCGTCAGAGCATCGCCCAAACCATCCGTGTTCCCGGCGTGGTCCAGCTCGACGAGCGGCGGGTCTCCGTCGTGACGATACGGGCGGATGCCTTCGTCCTGGAGGTCGCACCGGTCACGACCGGCGACCACGTCACGAAGGGGACCAGGTTGGCGCGGATCTACTCGCCCGAGATCAGTACGGCCGGCGCGCAGTTCATTACCGAGCTCAATGCCGCCGGACGGGGTGTGCCCGAAGGCGGCGCAAGGCAGCGTCTCGAAAACCTCGGCGTCCCGCCGGAGGTCATCGCCGAGATCGAGCGCAGCCGGAAGGTGCCGCTCACAATCAACTGGTCGGCTCCGCGCGACGGGATCGTGCTCGAACGCTCGCTCAGCGACGGCATGAGGATCGCCGCCGGCGGCAGTTTGTTCCGGCTCGCTGACATCTCGACGATCTGGGTTCTGGCCGATGTTCCGGAACGCCAACTGGCTGCCGTCGGCATCGGGGCACCAGCCAAGGTGCGGTTGCGCGGTCGCCCGGGAAGTTCCTACGAGGGGCGCGTCAGCGTGATCTACCCCGAGATTGCCGAGGCAACGCGCACCGCTAAGGTCCGCATCGAGCTTGCCAACCGCGACGGCATCCTTTTGCCGAACATGTATGCCGACGTCGAGATCGGCTCCGGTGATGCAGCTCAGGAACTCGCCGTTCCCGATAGTGCCGTGATCGATAGCGGCACGCGCCGCGTCGTTATCCTCGATCGCGGCGAAGGCCGTTTCGAGCCACGCGAGGTCAAGCTCGGCCGCCGCGGCGACGGCATGGTCGCGATCACCGAGGGCGTCGCCGAGGGCGACCGCGTCGTCGTCTCGGCCAACTTCCTGATCGACGCCGAGAGCAACCTCAAGGCCGCCCTGAGCGGCTTCGCCCAGCCGGAGGCCAAGCCATGATCGCCCGCCTGATCGCCTGGTCGGCGCGCAACCTGATCCTGGTCTTCGTCGCAGCGGCATTTGCCGTGGCAGCCGGTGTCTATGCGCTGAAGACCTTGCCGCTCGATGCCATTCCCGACCTCTCCGACGTCCAGGTCATCGTCTACACCGAATATCCCGGCCAGGCTCCGCAGGTGATCGAGGATCAGGTCACCTATCCGCTCACGACCTCGATGCTCACCGTGCCGAAGGCGCGTGTCGTGCGTGGCTTCTCCTTCTTCGGCGTCTCCTTCGTCTATGTGATCTTCGAGGACGGCACCGATCCCTATTGGGCGCGATCACGCGTGCTCGAATACCTCAACGCGGCTGCGCGGCGTCTCCCACCAGGCGTCTCGCCAACGCTCGGGCCGGACGCGACCGGCGTTGGCTGGGTCTACCAATATGCGGTCATGGCCAAGGACATGTCGCTGGCCGAACTGCGCTCCTTGCAGGATTGGGTGGTGCGCTTCGCCGCCTCGCGTGCGGAGGGCGTGGCCGAGGTCGCCAGCGTCGGCGGCTTCGTCAAGCAATACGCGATCGTGGTCGACCCCGTGCGTTTGCGTGCGCAGGGTGTCTCGCTCTCGACGCTGCGCGAGGCGGTCCGCAGCAGCAACATGGATGTCGGCGGACGCACGGTCGAGCTCAGCGAGTTCGAGTTCATGGTGCGCGGCCGCGGCTATCTGAAGTCGATCGCCGACATCGAGAACATCATCCTGAAAAGCGACCGGGGTGTGCCGCTGCGCCTCTCCGACGTGGCCCGTGTCGAACTCGGCCCCGACGAGCGGCGCGGCATCACCGAACTCAATGGCGAGGGGGAGGTCGCAAGCGGCATCGTGCTCCAGCGCTTCGGCGCCAACGCGCTCTCCGTAATCGAGCACGCCAAGGCGCGACTTGCCGAGGTCGCGACGAGCCTGCCGGGCGGGGCAGAGATCGTGCCGGTCTACGACCGCTCCGGGCTGATCGAGCGGGCAATCGAGACGCTGAAGGGCACGCTGATCGAGGAGAGCATCATCGTCGCCCTGGTCTGCATCGTCTTCCTGCTGCATCTGCGCAGCGCCCTGGTCGCGATCATCATGCTGCCCGTCGGCATCCTGATGGCCTTCGCGGCGATGAAGGTGCTCGGCCTCGGCTCCAACATCATGAGCCTCGGTGGCATCGCCATCGCGGTCGGTGCGATGATCGACGCCGCCATCGTCATGATCGAGAACGCCCACAAGCACCTCGAACGAGCCGCGCCGGACAAGCCACGCATCGACATCCTGATCGAAGCTGCCAGCGAGGTCGGCCCGGCGCTGTTCTTCAGCCTGCTCGTCATCACGGTCTCGTTCCTGCCGATCTTCACCTTGGAAGCGGAGGAGGGCCGTCTGTTCGGGCCGCTTGCCTTCACCAAGACCTTCGCCATGGCGGCCGCGGCGCTCCTGTCGGTGACGCTCGTCCCGGCGCTGATGGTCGTCTTCGTCAAGGGGAGGATCATCCCGGAGAGCCGGAACCCGATCAATCGCGGTTTGATCGCGCTCTACCGTCCGATGATCCGCGGCGTTCTCGGCGCCAAGACCCTGACCATCGCGCTGGCATTAGCGGTGCTCGCACTCAGCTTCTGGCCGGCGCGACAGCTCGGCTCGGAGTTCATGCCGTCCCTCGACGAGGGCACGCTGATGTACATGCCAACGACCTTGCCAGGGATTTCGGTGACCAAGGCGGCCGAGCTGCTTCAGACTCAGAACCGCATCATCCGCACATTTCCGGAGGTCGCCTCGGTCTACGGCAAGGCAGGGCGCGCCCAGACCGCAACCGACCCGGCGCCGACCGAGATGTTCGAAACCATCATTAACCTGAAGCCGAAGGCGGAATGGCGGGAAGGCGTCACGCTCGACAGCCTCAAGGCGGAGATGGACAAGGCCCTCCAGTTCCCGGGCGTCTCCAACGCCTGGACGCAGCCGATCCGGGCCCGCATCGACATGCTTGCGACCGGCATCCGCACGCCGATCGGGGTCAAGGTCTTCGGCACCGATCTCGCGCAGATGGAGGCGATATCGCGCCAGGTCGAGACCATCCTCAAGACCGTCCCGGGCACGAGCAGCGCCTATGCCGAGCGCGTCATCGGCGGCTACTTCCTCGACATCGTACCGGACCGTATCGCGCTAGGGCGCTACGGGCTCTCCGTCGGCGACGTCCAGAACGCCGTGGTGATGGCGATGGGCGGCGAGACGGTGACGACAACGGTCGAAGGGCGCGAGCGTTACGGGGTCGCCATCCGCTACCCGCGGGACCTGCGCTCCGATCCGCAGGCGATCGCGCGCGAGGTTCAGGTCTCGACGCCGTCCGGCGCCAGCGTACCGCTCGGCGAGGTCGCGAGCATCGAGCGCAAGCGCGGCGCCACCTCGATCCGCACCGAGAACAGCGAGCTCGCGGTCTACATCTTCGTGGACACGGTTGGGCGCGATCTCGGGGGCTATGTCCGCGACGCTCAGAACGCGATCGCCCAGAGCATCAAGCTGCCCGCGGGCTACCGCATCGCCTGGAGCGGTCAGTTCGAATATCTCGAACGGGCTGAGGCTCGCCTCAAGCTGGTCGTGCCGGTCACCCTCGCGATCATTTTCCTGCTGCTCTACCTGAATTTCCGCAGGCTGACCGAGACCTTCATCGTCATGCTGTCGCTGCCCTTCGCACTGGTCGGCGGCGTCTGGCTGCTCTGGTGGCTCGGCTTCAACATGTCGGTCGCCGTTGCCGTCGGCTTCATCGCTCTCGCAGGCGTCGCCGCCGAGACTGGCGTGATCATGTTGATCTATCTCGATCACGCGCTCAGCGAGGTGCGGGCTCGATGCGCATCGGAGAGGCGAACATTCACCCGCGCCGATTTGCACGAGGCGATCATGCTCGGTGCCGTCGAGCGGGTTCGGCCGAAGATCATGACGGTGGTCGCGATCATGGCGGGCCTGCTGCCGATCCTCTGGAACACCGGCACCGGATCGGAGGTGATGCAGCGCATCGCAGTGCCGATGATCGGCGGCATGGTTTCCTCGACCGTTCTGACACTGCTCGTGATCCCTGCGATCTACGGCCTCGTCAAAGGTTGGAGCATACAGGATTCGGCGGACCCACTACCGCTATCGAAGCCCATTGCTGCCGCCGCGGATTAGCGCGCGCCAAGTGACCGGATTCCCGAACTTTCGCGGTTGCAGCATGTTCGGAGTTCCAAACACGTTCACGTGGGTTACCGTCACCATGTGATTGAATTTACTAGACTATCCTTGCGGTCTCCGTTCGGCACAGGGCCTGCAACTGCCTCTGACCCGCTCGCAAGAAGCAGGTCTGGAGGAGCTCCGATGAAGAAGTGCGATTTGATGGTCGATATCGGCCGACGCCGGTTCCTGTCGGGAGCCGGCATCGCCGCAGCGGGTGCCGCGGCGACCACGATGGTCCCGGCAACGGCTCAGGCCAAGCCTGCGTCCGCACGCGTCGATTATCCGGTCAACCACCTCGGGACCGTCTCGGAGCTGAAGATCAACGAGCCCAAGGACGTCTCTTACCCCGACGCGGATGCGCCGGGCGTCTTGATCAAGCTCGGCAAACGCGTTCCCGGTGGCGTCGGCCCGGATGGTGACATCGTGGGCTTCGCGACACTTTGCCCACACAAGGGCTACCCCTTGGCCTTCAACGCAGGTGACAAGACGCTGAACTGCCCCGGCCACTACTCGCGCTTCGACTGCGAGGCGGGTGGGCAGCAGATCTGGGGCCAGGCGACCCAGAACCTCCCGCAATACGCGCTTCGCGTCGAAGCCAACGGCGACATCGTGGCGGAGGGGCTCGACGAGCTCCTCTACGGCCGCCTGTCCAACGTGCTCTGAGCGGAGGATCGACCATGACCTACAAGCGCCAGATCGACCGCCTCCCGATCGTCCCAGCGGACGCCAAGGAGCACAACGTCACCTGCCACTTCTGCATCGTCGGCTGCGGCTACAAGGCCTACACCTGGGACATCAACAAGCAGGGTGGCACCGACCCGAGCCAGAACAAGTTTAAGGCCGACCTGTCGAAGCAGGAGGGCGCCGACAGCGCCGCCTGGTACTCGCCTTCGATGTACAACATCGTCAAACAGGGCGGTAAGGACGTCCACCTCGTGATCATGCCCGACAAGGGCTGCTCGGTGAATTCCGGTCTGGGTTCAGTTCGTGGCGCCCGCATGGCCGAAACCTCCTTCTCCGAGGCACGCTCGACGCAGGCCCAGCGCCTGACCGACCCCATGGTCTGGCGCTACGGCGCGATGTCGCCGACCTCATGGGATGACGCACTCGACCTCGTCGCCCGCGTCACCTGTCAAGTCGTCAAGGACCAGGGCGAGGACGGTCTCTTCGTGTCGGCCTTCGACCATGGCGGAGCCGGCGGTGGCTACGAGAACACCTGGGGTACCGGGAAGCTCTACTTCGGCGCCATGAAGGTGAAGAACATCCGGATCCACAACCGGCCTGCCTACAACTCCGAGGTCCACGCCACCCGCGACATGGGCATCGGCGAGCTCAACAACTGCTACGAGGACGCCCAGCTCGCGGACACGATCGTGATGGTCGGCGCGAACTCGCTGGAGACCCAGACCAACTACTTCCTCAACCACTGGGTGCCTAATCTGCGCGGCACCTCCATCGACAAGAAGAAGGCCGAACTGCCGAACGAGCCCCACGCTGCCGGCCGGATCATCATCGTCGACCCGCGCCGCACCGTCACGGTCAATGCCTGCGAGACCGAGGCGGGCAAGGACAACGTGATGCACCTCGCCATCAACTCGGGCACGGACCTCGCCCTCTTCAACGCCTGGATGACCTACATCGCGGAGAAAGGGTGGACGGACAAGGCGCTGATCGCGGCTTCCACGAACGGCTTCGACAAGATGGTCGCCGCCAACAAGACCACGCTCCAACAGGCGGCAACCCTGACCGGACTGACGGTCGACCAGATCCGACAGTCTGCCGAATGGATCGCGATGCCGAAGGAGGGGAATGCCCGCCGCCGTACGATGTTCGCCTATGAGAAGGGCCTCATCTGGGGCAACGACAACTACCGCACAAACGGCGCTCTCGTGAACGTCGCGCTCGCCACCGGCAACATCGGCCGGCCGGGCGGGGGCTGCGTACGCCTCGGCGGCCATCAGGAAGGCTACTCGCGGCCCTCCGACGCCCATGTCGGTCGTCCGGCCGCCTATGTCGACAAACTCCTTCTCGAGGGCAAGGGCGGCGTCCACCACGTCTGGGCCTGCGACCACTACAAGACCACGCTCAATGCCCATCAGTTCAAGCGCAACTACAAGAAGCGCACCGACATGGTGAAGGAAGCCATGGACTCGGTGCCCTTCGGCGACCGCGCCGCGCTCGTCACGGCGATCGTCGACGCCATCAAGAAGGGCGGGTTGTTCTCGGTCGACGTCGATATCGTGCCGACCCAGATCGGGCAGGCAGCCCATGTCTGGTTGCCCGCCGCCACTTCGGGTGAAATGAACCTGACCTCGATGAACGGGGAGAGGCGCATGCGCCTCGTCGAGCGCTACATGGACCCGCCCGGCCGCGCGATGCCGGACTGCCTGATCGCGGCGCGCATCGCCAACCACATGGAACGCGTCTACCGCGAGATGGGGATGGCGCAAGTCGCCGACAACTTCAAAGGCTTCGACTGGAAGACCGAGGAAGACGCCTTCATGGACGGCTACGCCAAGCACGAGAAGGGTGGGGAGCACGTCACCTATGCGAGGCTGAAGGCGATGGGCACCAACGGCTTCCAGGAGCCTGCCACAGGCTTCGCCGACGGCAAGATCGTCGGCACCAAGCGCCTCTTCGCCGATGGCAAGTTCGCCGGCAAGGACGGCAAGGCGACCTTCATGGAGACGCAGTGGCGCGGTCTCCAGGCCGCCGGCAAGCAGGCCGAGAAGGACAAGTTCGCATTCCTGATCAACAATGGGCGCGCGAACCTCGTCTGGCAGAGCGCCTATCTCGACCAGCAGGATGACTTCGTCATGGCCCGCCAACCCTACCCCTTCGTCGAACTGAACCCCGCCGACATGACGGAGCTTGGCCTGAAGGACGGCGATCTGGTCGAGGTCTTCAACGACAATGGCTCGACGCAGGCGATGGCCTATCCCACCCCCTCGGCGAAGCGGAAGCAGGCCTTTATGCTCTTCGCCTTTCCGACAGGCGTCCAAGGGAACGTCGTCTCGGCCGGCGTCAACGAGTTCGTCATCCCGAACTACAAGCAGACCTGGGGCAACATCCGGAAGATCGCCAACGCCCCGGAGGGAACCAGGCACTTGTCCTTCAAGAGCCAAGAGTACGCGGTCTGATCGACGCGCCAATAGGGCCGCTCGTTCGCGAGCGGCCCTATCCCTTATGCTCCAGCCCTCGCCTGTCGGGTCCCATTCATGACGATCGCGATCACCCCGCAGGCCCTCGACGCTCTGCGGGAGCCTCGGAAAGACCTCCTGTCGGTTCTGGAAGCCTGCGCTAGCGCCGCGCGATACGCCGCGCCCTTGCGAGGGGCGGAGACGGTGCCGATCTTCGATGCCATGGGGCGCACCCTCGCGGCGGCCGTCGCGGCCAGGGTGGCCATGCCACCCTTCACTCAGTCCGCCATGGACGGGTACGCCCTCGCCGCCGGCGATGGCCTACCCCCCGGTTCGCGCATCGATGTCATCGACCGGATCGCCGCAGGCTCGGTCGGGAAGAGGGTTTTAGAGGGCAAGGCATCTCGCCTCTTCACGGGCGCTCCGCTGCCCGACGGGGCCGACGCCGTCGTCATGCAGGAACATGTTGAGCGCGAGGGAAACGCCATCATCCTTGGCCGGCCGATCAGGGCGGGCGACAACGTGCGATATCGCGGCGAGGACATCGAGCCACTCGAGCCGCTCCTCGGCGCCGGTGAACGGCTCGACGCCCGTCACATCGCGCTGCTTGCGGCACAGGGAATCGAGCGCGTCGATGCGCGCGTCCGTGCTCGGGTCGCCGTGATCTCCACAGGCGATGAACTGCGACAACCCGGCACCGGCCTGGAGGCCGCCGCGATCTACGATTCCAACAGGCCGATGTTGCTCGCCCTCATTGCGCAGGCTGGCCTGATCGCGATCGACGGCGGCTGGGTGCCGGACGATGAGGGCCGCCTTTCCACCCGCATGCGCGAACTCGCCGAGTGTGCTGACCTTGTCATTACCAGCGGTGGCGCTTCGGTGGGCGAAGAGGATCATGCCCTGACCGCCCTCCAGAGGGCAGGGGGGCAAGGAGAGCCGCTCAGGATCGCGCTGAAGCCAGGCAAACCGGCCGTCGTTGGCTCGATCGGCGCAGCGGCCTATCTGGGCCTTCCAGGGAACCCCGTATCGAGCTTGGTCTCCTGGCTCATCCTTGGCCACGCCATGGTGAGCACGCTCGAAGGCCGGCCTCCGCGACTTCGCATCGGCTGCCCGATGATCAGTCGCTCTCGTTTCGACAGGCGTCCCGGCCGCGCCGAGTTCGTGCCGGCCCGCCTATTGGAAGATGGGGGCGTCGAGATCCTCGGGCGAGGAGGGTCGGCTCGGTTGAGACCGCTCGTCCAAGCCGATGGCCTGGCCGAGATCGCCGCGGAGAACGCTGGCGTCCTGCCAGGAGACACGGTGCTTTTCCACCCCTTCCGCGACGGCTTCGTCGTCTGATCCAGAACCCCATCAGGAGCATTGAGGACATGAAATCCGTCTGGCCTACGGTTGCCTTCGTCGCCCTATCAGCTACCGGCGCCATCGCGCAGGACATCGCAGCCGGCGAGAGATCCTGGAACAAGTGCCGAGCGTGCCATCAGGTTGGCGAGACCGCTAAGAACGGCGTCGGGCCGCAGCTCAACGGCCTGATCGGGCGGCACTCCGGCGCGGTAGAGGGATACAGCTACTCGGCCGCCAACAAGAACTCCGGCATCACCTGGGATGAGGCCGTCTTCGGGGATTACATCAAAGATCCCAAGGCCAAGATCCCGGGCACCAAGATGGTCTTCGCCGGGATCAAGAACGAGCAAGAAGTTAAGGATCTGACGGCCTTCCTCAAACAATTCGGCGTGGACGGCAAGAAGGGGTTATAGCTCGCTCCACGCTGTGCCGCAGCAAGAGCGCCTCTTTATGGTAGCACTCCCCACATCGCTGGGGGATAGATCGGAAATCGCCAGCACCTCCCGCTTTCGAAGGTCGTCGCCTCTCCTCGTCGACCAAGGACTTTGACCGCGAGCTCCGGCTTGGCAACGCGAATTCAACTTGGTAGCTTGAAGGCGATGGGGATGGAGTTCCCCCGAAACCGCCTGCGAGGGCTGATGACTCCTACCGCGCTTAACCAGCGGTAGGATTGCGTCCAAATGCAACCCGCCGCGCCGGCGGGTTTTTCATGCCCGCTTCATTCGAAGGGGCTTGGGCATGACCTTTTCCACCTGCGTCATCGTCATGATCGGCGGCGCGATCGGGACGCTGGGACGATACCTCATCTCCGTCTGGGCCCTCCCGATCAGCCGGGATCTGCCTTGGGGCACGATCCTCATCAACGTGACGGGCTCCTTCGTCATCGGCTTGTTCGGCACCTTGACATTGGCGAGCGGTCGCTTCCTGGTCTCGGAGAACGTCCGGCTTTTCGTCATGATCGGCCTGTGCGGCGGCTATACGACGTTCTCGTCCTTCAGCCTGCAGACGCTCGACCTGCTGCGAGCCGGCGCGACGATCAGGGCGTCGATAAACATCGCGCTGTCCGTGCTCCTCTGCGTCGGCGCCGTCGCCTTGGGCCATATCGTCGCGGCCCAGTTCACCGACCATGCGGTGCCTATCGCGCAAGCCGCCATCGAGGAGGAAGGGTGATGGTCATGCGCAATGTTCGGTACATACCCATAAGCGAGACGCTCTGGAGCGCCTGGTACGCATGGCGCCCGGTGTTCCCCATCGACGACCACGGCGCGTTCTGGCTCGAAGAGATTTGGCGTCGGCGGCATCCGGAGACCGGACAGCACGAGCACCGATCCTTCCGCACCGAGACGGCCAAGCTCCAGGAATTGACCGCCCGGTTCTTCTAGCGTTTCGACGCGTCCGCCGGTTTGTTCTCCTCCTGCGCCGCGAAGACGTTGTGGGCGTAGGCGTCGAGGATCTCCTCCGACCGGGTCAGGCGCTCCGAGGCCTCCTTGGCGCGCTGCGCCGTGTAGAAATCGAGCTTTTGGATCTTGGCGATCCAGGTCTTGAACTTGGTCAGCTCCTGCTCGTTCTCCTCCAGCTCGGCGAAGGTGAAGTGCTGGACGCGCGTCTCCTCGGCGATCTCGTCCTCGAAGGCGATGCACTTCTCGATAAACTCCTTGTACTCGTCGTCGCGGTCGGCGTTGAAGCGCGCGATGATCTTCTCCTGCTGCTTCTGGTCGAGCCCGACCGTCGCCAGCAGCAGCGCCTCGCCCTCCGCCTCGGCGATCTCGTTCTCGACGACCTTCAGTCGGCGCAGATGGTCGTCGGTCTTGGGCAGCACGCAGACCCCGCCCTGCAGATAGACCGCGCCCATGCCCTTGAGCTTGCGCCAGATCGAGACACGCTTGCGGGCGGGCTCGGCCGGAACCTTGTAGGTCAGCAGCAACCATTCCAATGCAGACATGGAACCTCTTGATTGTTACGATGGTTACAAATACAAAGCAGCCACTGCCGCCTGACCCAAAATCCATTGTGACAGCCGGATGCCGAGATGACCAGCATGTCCACGTCGGACGACAGACCGCCGATCACGCGAGCGACCATCCGGGACCTCCGCCTCGGCGCGGCCGGGATCGTCGCGGTTTCCGCGCTGATCGGCTTCCGGGTCGAGGGCTCGACCGAAAGCGTCGAGCATCTGGGTCTCGTTCTCCTGCTCGCTGCCGTCATGGTCGCGGCGCTCTATCTTGCGCTTCCGCCGTCGTCCTGAATGCAACCAACGAAAGGGATCGGCCATGATGACATGGGCGACCGCCGCACCTGCGATATCCGCCACCTTCCTCGCCTCGCTGGTCGAGGTGGTCGAGGCCTTCACCATCGTGCTCGCGGTCGGCACGGTCCAGGGCTGGCGGCCGGCTCTGACGGGCACCGCAGCAGGGCTCGGCGTACTCGGTCTATTGGTGCTGGCGCTGGGGCCGGTCCTCAATCAGGTTCCCATCCAGAGCCTGCAACTCGTTATCGGCATTCTGCTGCTGCTCTTCGGCCTGCGCTGGCTGCGCAAGGCGATCCTCCGTGCCGCCGGCGTCATCGCCTTGCATGACGAGGAACTCGCATTCGCCAAGGAAACGGCGAGCTTGACCGACGCGGTGCAACGCGATGCCACGCGCCGGAACTGGATCGCAGGGCTCGTCGCCTTCAAGGCCGTGGTGCTGGAGGGCGCCGAGGTGGTCTTCATCGTGATCGCGGTCGGCGCCGGGCGCGGACTGCTCTGGCCGGCGGCGCTGGGAGCGCTCGCGGCCTGCCTGCTCGTCCTCGTCCTCGGCTTCGCCGTCCACAAGCCGCTCTCGCGGGTTCCGGAGAACACCTTGAAGTTCGGCGTCGGCGTCATGCTCTCGGCCTTCGGCGTGTTCTGGACCGGCGAGGGCCTGGGCGTGGCGTGGCCCGGCCACGACGCGGCCATTCTGGTTCTCGCTGCCATCTTCCTGGCGGCCGGGCTCGCGCTGATCCCGGTCGCCCGTCGTCCCGAGGAGGTCGCCCGATGACCGTGCTGCGCCTGATCTTCAACGAGTTTGTCGGCCTGTTTGTCGATGACGAGCAACTCGCCCTGTCGATCCTGGCAGTCGTCGCCGGCTGCTGGCTCGTCGTCCGGTACGCGCACGACACCTCGATCATCGTTGGGGTGCTGCTCCTGCTCGGCTGCCTGGGCGTGCTGATGGCGAGTGTCGTCCAAGGGGCTCGGAAAGGCTGAAAGATGGTGATGGCTTCTGACAAATCATCGCCGCCGGGCCGCTTCGCGATAACAAGCCTTTTCCGCGGTTTCCCGGGCGCGGCGCTCCTGGTCGTGATTCTCGTCACGGGGTTCATCTACCTCGCGCAGGAGATGCTCGAAGGCGACCTCACGCGCTTTGACGACGCCATTCTCATGGCCTTCAGGACGTCGGGCAACGCCGCCGACCCGATCGGCCCGCCCTGGATCGAAGAAATGGGGCGAGACGTGACCGCGCTCGGCAGTTTCGCCTTTCTCGGCTTCCTCTTCGCCGCGACCGTCGGTTACCTGCTTCTGATCGGCAAGCGCGGCCTGGCGCTGCTCATGACCGCTTCCGTGATCGGCGGCGTCGTCGTCAGCACGGCGTTGAAGATGGGCTTCGACAGGCCCAGGCCCGATCTGCCGCATGCCGCCCGCGTCTTCACCGCGAGCTTCCCGAGCGGCCACGCCACCCTTTCGGCGGTGACGTTCCTCACCCTGGCCGCCCTGCTCACGCAGATCACCGGCGACCGGCGTGTCAGGGCCTATTTCATCGGCCTGGCGATATTCCTGACGATCGCGGTCGGGATCAGCCGGATCTATCTCGGCCTGCATTACCCGAGCGACGTTCTGGCAGGCTGGTCAATCGGCACGGCCTGGGCCGTGTTGTGCTGGACGATCGCGATATGGCTCCAGCGCCGCGGCAAGGTCGAGACGCCGCCGACCGATGACGACCTGTCCGCTCGGCGGCGCGCTGGCAAGCCATGAGGTTCCCGTTCGGAACGGTGTCGCTCGCGCCGCTCGTGATCACGCCGCGGCTCATGCGCCAGAGCGCATGACCATCTTCCCCTGACAAAGGGCATCACGATGAAGCTGTCGGTCCTGACCTACAACACGCTGTTCGCCGGTCAAGACGGCGATGACGATCGACGGATGACCACACAGGTCGCGCTCATCGACGACCTGGCGCCCGACATCTTCCTGATGCAGGAGGCCAGTGGCTTTGACGCCGGAGGGCATGCCCGACTCCATGCCTTCGAGACCCGGATCGGCATGCGCGGCTTCCTCGCTGTAGCGCCGCGGACGGGCCAGAACACCGCGATCTTCATCCGCGAGCCGCTGAAGCCGATTTCATTCGAGAGCGACGGCGCGAACTTCCACCACGCTCTCGCGACGCTGACCGTCGCCCTGCCGGGCACGGAACGTCCCTTGACGCTGATGAGCGCGCATCTGTGCCCCAACGGCGCCGACATCCGCAGGCGCGAAGCGGCCCATCTCGCCGTTAACGCTGGCCCGGACCGTCTCGCTTTACTGGCCGGCGACTTCAACAGCCTCTCGCCGCGCGATCCCGAGCCCGCCGACTTCGCCGATCTGCCGCCCCATCATCGGTCCCGCTACCTCGCCGACGATCTCGTCACCGCCGACCGCAGCGTGATCGCGAAGCTCGAAGCGGCGGGGTGGGTCGATGTCGGCCATCGACTCGGCGCAAGTGCGGTGCCGACTGTCCCGGCGACAGGGTTCGCCGGCACGGAGTTCGCCACCATGCGCTGCGATTTCGTCCTGACGACGCAGGCGATGGCGGGCGGCGCCGCGTCCTACGAGGTGGTCCGGGCGCCGGTCACCGACATAGCCTCCGACCACTACCCCATCCTCGCCAGCTTCGAGATCGCATCATGACCGAGACCACCATCACATCCGGCCAGCCGCCCGGCCTGCGCCGTGTCGTCGGCATCGTAGCCGCGTTGAATCTCGGCTATTTCGGGGTCGAGTTCGCGGTCGCGCTCGCCATCGGCTCGGTCTCGCTCTTCGCCGACAGCGTCGATTTTCTGGAGGATGCCTCGGTTAACCTTCTGATCCTGCTGGCGCTCGGCTGGACCGGCCGCAACCGCGCTCGGCTCGGCATGGCGCTCGCCGGCATCCTGCTGATCCCCGGCCTTGCGACGCTCTGGACGGTCTGGGCGAAGCTCGCCGCGCCGGTCCCGCCGGAACCTCTGGCGCTGACGCTCACGGGCCTGGGCGCGCTCGTCGTCAACCTGAGCTGCGCCGTCATGCTGGCGCGCTATCGCACGCAAAGTGGAAGCCTGACCAAGGCGGCCTTCCTGTCGGCCCGCAACGACGCACTTGCCAACGTCGCCATCGTCGCGGCTGGCATCGTCACGGCCTATCTCTGGAATTCGGCGTGGCCAGATGTGATCGTGGGTCTCGGCATCGCCGCCATGAACGCGGACGCAGCGCGAGAGGTCTGGCAGGCGGCGCGCGAGGAACACTTGGCGGAGGCGTGACCGAGCAGCGCGTATCCGCACGGTCCGACCCACAGCCCCTTGAGTTCGCTCCGTCGGCTGGGCAGGCTGGAACTATGCCTCACTATCCACATCTCAGCCTCCGCTTCAGCCTGACGTCAGAGACGCTCTTCGGTCCCGGTAAGGCCGCGCTCCTCGAAGGCATCTCTCAAACTGGGTCCATCGCCGCTGCCGGGCGCGCGATGGGCATGAGCTATAAGCGCGCTTGGTACCTGATCGATACGCTCAACACGTCTTTCGTCGAGCCCCTCGTCGTTTCGACGAAGGGAGGTAAGGCAGGCGGGGGCGCGAAGTTGACTCCAACTGGCGCTCAGGTTCTCGCCCTCTATCGCCACATGGAACGGGCAGCCCTCGATGCTACGGCGAAGGACCTGGAACGCATCACGGCACTGGCGACTGCACCTCAGGCAACTGACTGAAACCACGTTGACACCGGTCGGATTGCAGCCTCTATCGATATAGCCATTGAGCTATATCGATAGAGGCTGCCCGCCCATGACGGAAATCTCGGCGCCGAGAGGCCGTAAGGCCTCATACGCTTTCGTCGGTGGAGCCTTGATCGGTTGCGTCGGCGGTCTGATCGGGCTCGGAGGGGCGGAGTTCCGCCTTCCGCTGCTGATCGCGGTGTTCGGCTTTGCAGGGCTTGAAGCGGTGATCTTAAACAAGGCAACCAGCCTGGTCGTCGTCGCAGCCGCGCTCCCATTCCGCAGTTCGGTTGTTTCCATGGCGGACATCGCCGGATCATGGCCGGTGGTCCTGAACCTACTTGCAGGCAGCCTGGTGGGCGCTTGGACCGGCGCAGGGTGGGCAACGCGACTATCGACGCCAACTCTCTACCGGGTCATCGCGGTCCTGCTAGTCGGGGTCGCGTTGACGCTCGTATTGGGGCACGGGACTAACGTGCGCGAACCCGCGCTGACCGGTGTCGCACTCCTCGTCGCCGGTGTTGCTGCAGGCTTCGCCATTGGGGTCGTCGCATCGCTCTTGGGCGTTGCGGGGGGTGAATTCCTGATCCCCACACTGGTGCTGCTCTTCGGCGTCGACATCAAGTTGGCAGGTAGCCTTTCGCTTGTCGTCAGCCTCCCGACCATGCTCGTCGGCTTCGCGCGCTATAGTTCAGACCGCAGCTTCGCCGCGCTTTCGACCAACCGCAGCTTCGTCATGGTGATGGCGGCCGGGTCGATCCTTGGCGCGTTCATCGGAGCGCAGCTGCTGGGGCTGGTTTCCAATGAAGTCCTATTGCCAGTCCTCGCCATCATCCTGATGGTGTCTGCAATCAAGATCTGGCGTCATTAGAGGCGGACTTGGTCCCGGAGTGCATGTTGCTCATTGCGCCCCGGCAGCGCCATCGTCGCGATGAAGCACGCTCCCAACATTACCCCGGACCCGATCAGGCACGCATATAACCCACCTGCCTGATAGAGCAGCCCCGAGAGCAGCGTTCCCGCGAAGCGGCCGAGTGCGTTGGCGGCGTAATAGAAGCCGACGTCCTCAGCCGACTTTTCCGAGCCGGCATAGGCGAGGATCAGGTAGGAGTGGACGGAGGAGTTCACCGCGAAGGCGAACCCGAACAGGCTTAGGCCCGCAACAAGGACGAGGTCGGGCCGCAGACCGGCCCCACTCGCGAGCAGCGCCGCGATGGCGAAGGGGATGAATGCCAGCCCAAGCGACCAGCTTCGCGCCGCCGGGACCTCACTCGATAGCCCGTCGCTGCTGCGGCGGATGAAGGCCGGCGCCGCAGCCTGGACCAGCCCGTAGCCGATGGTCCATAGCGCCAGGAACGTGCCGACCATCGTAAAGGTCCAGCCCGAGGCGTAGAGGAAGACGGGGACGCCGACGACGAACCAGACATCCCGCGCCCCGAACAGGGCGACGCGCGCGATGGCCAGCAGGTTGACGGCGCGATTTTTGGCGAACAGTTCGCGGGCGCTCTTGCTGGCCCTGGCCTTGCCCATCATCGCCGGCAGCGAGGTGACGACCCCGATCAGGATGAGCGCAAGCATTGCGGCCATCGCCCACAATGCACCCCTGAACCCCAGAGCCTCCAGCAGCAGCCCGCCGAGGAAGAAGCCGATGCCCTTCATCGCGTTCTTCGAGCCGGTGAACCAGGCGACCCAGCGGAACAGCCGGCCCTCCGCGTCCTCGGCCTTAGCGGCCGCCTCGGCCACCTTGATCGCCGACTTCGAAGCTGTCTTGGTCAGGTCCTTGGCGACGCCGCAGATGCCTTGCGCCATCACGACCCAGGCGACCGAAGCTGCTGCCGTCCAATCGGGAGACAGGCCCGAGAGCAGGAGGAAGCCGAGGATCTGCGTCGAGAGCCCCACCGCCAGCATCCGCGTGATGCCATATCGCGCCGCGAGCCAACCGCCGATCAGGTTGGCGGCGATGCCCGCCGCCTCGTAGAGCAGGAACAGGAAGGCCAGCGTGAAGGGCGAATACCCGAGCCGGAAGAAGTGCAGCAGCACCAGCATGCGCAGCGCGCCATCGGTTAGGGTGAAACCCCAATAGGCCGCGGTGACGATGGCGTAGTTGCGCGAACCTTCGGTCACAGGATCAGATCCCGGCCTGTTCGAGATGGCAGGCGAGGTCGACCATGCGGCAAGCATAGCCCATCTCGTTGTCGTACCAGGCGTAGACCTTCAGCATCGTCCCGTCGGTCACCAGCGTCGACAGGCCGTCGACGATCGACGAGCGCGTATCGCGCTGATAGTCGATCGACACCAGCGGCCTCGGCTCGAAGCCGAGGATGCCAGCGAGCGGCCCCCTGGCCGCGGTCTCGAACAGCGCGTTGACCTCGGCCGCAGTCGTCGGTCGCTCCAGTTCGAAGACGCAGTCAGTCAGCGATGCGTTGAGCACCGGCGCGCGGACGGCGTGGCCGTCGAGCTTGCCCTTCAACTCCGGGTAGATCAGCGCGATCGCGGTGGCGCTGCCCGTCGTCGTCGGCTGCAGGGAAAGCATCGCCGAGCGCGCCCGACGCAGGTCCTTGTGGGGGGCGTCAACGACCACGTTGGTGTTGGTCGGATCATGGATCGTGGTGATCTGGCCGTGCCGGATCCGCAGGTTCTCGTGCACGACCTTCACCACTGGGGCGAGGCAGTTGGTCGTGCAGGAGGCGGCCGTCACGATTGGATGCGAGGCCGGGTCGTAGAGGTGCTCATTGATGCCGACGACCACGTTGAGCACCGACGCGTCCTTCACCGGCGCGGCCACGATGACGCGCTTGGCGCCGCGCTTCAGATGGCCTTCGATCGCCGCCGGCGTGAGGAACTTGCCGGTGCATTCCAGGACGACGTCGACGCCGAGATCGCCCCATGGAATGTCGCCCGGCGTAGCCTCCGCAGTGAAGCCCATCTTCCGTTCGTCGATCCGGATCGCCGCCTCACCTTCAGGCCCGATATCGGCGCGCCAGCGACCCTGCATGCTGTCGAATTCGAGTAGATGGGCCGTCGCGGTCGCCCCGCCCTTGATCTCGTTGAGATGCACGACATCGAGCCGGTTGCCGGCGCGCGGATCATCGCCCTGCCGATCGGTAGCGCCGAGCGCCGCCCTGAGCGCCAGGCGCCCGATGCGCCCCATGCCGTTGATTCCGACCCGCATGATCCCTGCTCCATCCGATGATCCCGAAGGCTCCTTCACCCGGATGACGGCAATATGTCAATATGTCGGTTGACTCCGACATATTGATCATACAGCATTTATGTCGACATCAACCGACATAACGAGATACGATCATGGAAACGGCTCCCCTCAAGGTGCTCTTCGTCTGCAAGGGCAACCACGCGCGCTCGATCATGGCGGAATCCATCATGCGCCGGCTTGCCGGTGACAAGTTCACGGTCTTCAGTGCCGGCTCGCAGCCGCGGCCTGAAATCAGCCCCTTTGTCATTCGACTGCTCCAGTCGTTGAATCACGACATGACGGGGCTGCAGCCGAAGAGCTGGAACGAATTCGCGGGGCCGGACTCGCCGGAGCTGGACTTCGTTTTCACGCTGTCGGAGACCGCCGCCAACGCAGTGCCGCCAGCCTGGCCCGGCAACCCGATGACGGCGCTATGGACACTACCCGATCCCGCCGCCTTTGAGGGCGAGGAGGTCCAAAAGGCGCTCGCCTTCGCGGATGCCTACCGCATGCTGAACAACCGCATCTCGATCTTCTCGAGCTTGCCGTTGGCGACGCTGCAAGGCATGGCCCTCCAGCACCGGCTCGACGCGATCGGGAAGGACATGGGGCGCAGTGATCTCGGGCCAAAGGAAGACGCGGCGTGACGCAAAAGCCGGAAGCATCGAAGCTGGAATCCTCCGACGCGGTCGCCTTGCTTGGTGCCCTCGCGCAGCCGACGAGGCTGGAGATCTTTCGACTTCTGATGCGCTATCGGCCCCATGGACTGGCGGCCGGTGATATAGGCCGGCTGCTCGCCGTCGCGCACAACACGCTGTCATCACATCTCGGCGCGCTTGAGCAGGTCGGGCTTCTGGCTTCGCGACGCGAGGGGCGCCACATCATCTTCGCCGCCCAGGCCCCTCGCGCCGACGCGCTGCTGGCCTTCCTGTCCGACGCCTGCTGCACTGAGGGCGCTGTGCCCTGCACGAGCGAGACGGCTGCGATTCCGGCACGCCGCGAATATGTCGCCAGCGATCATCCTCTGCGGGTGCTCGTCGTCTGCACCGGCAATTCGGCGCGCTCGATCATGGCCGAGGCCGTCCTCAACAGGGAAGGCCTCGGGCGGATCCAGGCCTTTTCGGCGGGGAGCCGCCCGCAGGAGGCGCCGCATCCACTCGCGCTCGGCCTTCTCGATGACCTCGGCTACGACATCGCGCCCATGCGCTCGAAGTCCTGGGATGAGTTCCTTGGCCCGGACGCGCCCGAGCTCGATCTTGTCGTCACGGTTTGTGACGACGCGGCGGAAGCCGCATGTCCGGCCTTTCCCGGTGTGCCCCTGCGAGTCCACTGGGGGCTTGACGATCCGGCAGGGGCGACTGGGCCGGCAGCGGCCAAGCATGCCGCATTCCTCCAGAGCTACCGCGACCTGACGGCGCGCGTCACTGCCTTCGTCAACCTCCCCTTCGAGCAAATGTCGCTCGCCGAGCTGCAGCCCGTGCTGGCGGCGATCGGCCGAATGGACGGCGCGACGGAGAAGTCGCTCGCTGAGGCAGCCTGACCCTTCTCGAACGCCCGGAAGCCCTTCTGCACAACGACGTTGGCGCTGACGCGTCTCAAAAACCCGCAGCCAGACACTTGCATCCTACAAGGATAGTTGCAATATTGACTTCATGAACGATGAACAGGCTGTCGCCTCCCTCTCCGCTCTTGCGCATGTCGACCGGCTGGCCGCCTTCCGAATGCTGGTGAAAGCCGGGCCTGACGGGTTACCGTCAGGCGAGCTAGCGGAGCGTCTTGAAATCCCGCCGACTCGGATGAGCTTCCATCTGTCGACGCTGGAGCGATCGGGCCTCGTCGCATCGCGGCGTGATGGACGCCGCATCATCTACGCCGCGAGCTACGATGACATGCGGGGGCTCCTCGGCTTCATCACCGAGGACTGCTGCGGCGGCAATGTTGCCATCTGTGGTGACCTCATGACGCTGGCCAACACATCATGCGTTTCGGAGACGTGCTGATGTGCCTCCTACGCGCGCCCTGACGCCGACAGGGCAAATACCAGCCGCGGTCTAACCATCTCAGATGCGCCTTGAGCGCGGCCCGGCCCATTGGCGTGGGCGCGGCCGACCTGGCGCGCCGTAACCGCCGTCATCACTTGGAAGGCCTGCCATGACCGCAACAGCGATCGATCTCCCGAACGTCTCCGTCGACCAGCTCCAGCCCATAGACGCAGCAGCGCTCACTGGAGCAGCCGCGCCCCTCCATCCGCCGCGGATCCTCGTGCTCTACGGCTCGATCCGCGAGCGATCCTTCTCTCGCTTGGCGGCGGAGGAAGCTGGTCGCCTGCTGCGCTGGTTCGGCTGCGAGGTAAAGACCTTCGACCCGAGCGGTCTGCCGCTACCCGACGGCGCCGAGCCCGATCATCCCAAGGTCAAAGAGTTGCGTGATCTCGCCGCCTGGGCCGAGGGCATGGTCTGGGTCAGCCCCGAGCGGCATGGCGCAATGACCGCGATCATGAAGGCGCAGATTGACTGGATCCCGCTCAGCCTCGGCGCCAAGCGCCCGACGCAGGGCAAGACGTTGGCTCTGATCCAGGTCAGCGGCGGGTCGCAGAGCTTCAACGCCGTGAACCAGATGCGCATCCTCGGCCGCTGGATGCGAATGATCACAATCCCCAACCAATCCTCGGTTCCGAAGGCGTTTCTAGAATTCGACGAAGCCGGCCGCATGAAGCCTTCGCCCCTCTATGACCGCATCGTCGATGTCTGCGAGGAGCTGGTTAAGTTCACCCATCTGACGCGGGGGCGCTCATCCTACCTCACCGACCGCTACTCCGAGCGGGTCGAAAGTGCGGAGGCGCTCATGAAGCGGGTCAACCAGAGCGCGATCTGACGCACACCGTCGGCACCTGCCTAGTGAACCTCCTCACCGCGTCGGCTTCGCACGCATTTTCAATCGGACATCTTCATGCTCGCTTTCGCCATCTTCGTGGCCACGCTCGTCCTCGTCATCTGGCAGCCGAAGGGGCTGGGCATCGGCTGGTCGGCCCTAGGCGGGGCTGCGGTCGCCATGCTCGCCGGCGTCGTTGGCTGGGCCGATCTCGGAACGGTCTGGGGAATCGTATGGGACGCCACCTTCACGTTCGTCGGCCTGATCATCATCTCGCTCATTCTCGACGAGGCCGGATTCTTCGCGTGGGCGGCGCTACATGTCGCGCGCTGGGGCGGCGGCAACGGGCGCCGGCTCTTCCCGCTCGTCATACTGCTCGGCGCCGTCATCGCAGCCTTCTTCGCCAATGACGGAGCGGCTCTGCTGCTGACGCCGATCGTGCTGGCGATCTTGCTTCGGCTGAACTTCCCGCCGGCAGGCGCAATGGCCTTCATCGTCGCGTGCGGCTTCGTTGCCGACACGACCTCGCTGCCGCTGGTGATCTCCAATCTCGTCAACATCGTCACGGCGAACTATTTCCAGATCTCGTTCGACCGCTATGCGGCCGTGATGGTGCCGGTCAATCTGGTCTCTCTGGCGGCAACACTCGTCGTGCTGTGGTTCTACTTCGGTCGCGACGTCCCGGCGTCGTATGCGGTCGGCGATCTGGAAAAGCCCAGCTTCGCGATCAAGGACAAGGCCGTATTCCGTGCCGCCTTCCCGCTCCTTGGCGTGCTGCTGGTGGCGTATTTCGCGACCGCGCCGCTCGGCATCCCAATCGCCTTCGTGACAGGAGCCGCTGCCCTCGTTCTCATCGCCATCGCCGGCCGCTGGACGGCTGGCGGACAAGGCGCCATCGTCTCGGTGCCGAAGGTCCTGCGTGAGGCTCCATGGCAGATCGTCCTGTTCTCGATCGGCATGTATCTCGTCGTCTATGGCCTCGGAAATGCGGGCCTGACGGACCTTGCGGCAAGCGTGCTGGTCTGGCTCGCCGGCAAGGGGACCTTCGTCGCGACGGTCGGGACAGGATTCGTCGTCGCCCTCCTGGCTTCGGTGATGAACAACATGCCCGCAACCCTCGTCGGCGCGCTTGCCATCGACAGAGCTGCCGTCGCTCCGCTCACCCAAGAGCTGATGGTCTACGCCAATGTGATCGGGAACGACCTCGGACCGAAGTTTACCCCGATCGGTTCGCTCGCGACGCTGCTTTGGCTGCATGTTCTCGCCGGCAAGGGTCTGACCATCACCTGGGGCCAGTACATGAAGGTCGGGCTGGTGATTACCCCGCCGGTGCTGCTGGTGACGCTTGTGGCGCTCTGGCTCTGGCTGCCGATCATGTCGTGACCGACGCCGGTGGTGCGGATCGCGACAGGAGGAACAGAGCCCCCGCCGCGGCCCCGGACAAGGCGATCAGTAGGATGGTGCTCGGCAGAAGTCCGGCGCGCTCGACAATGACCGTGAAGGCGACCGGCGCCGCCGCCTTGATCGCAAGCCCCGGCGCCGACAGCTTGCCGAGCATCGCGCCGTAGCCTGCCGGTCCGAACAACCTGAGCGGCACGGTGCCCCGCACGATCGAGCTCAGCCCCATGCTGATTCCGTAGGCGATTGCAAAGAGCCCGGCCAGCGTCGCCGTCGTCCCGCTGACTAGCAAGAGCGCGAAGCCCACCGGCATCAGCGCGGCCGAAACCCAGGCAGTGGTCGCCGGCTCGAGGCTCACGCCGAACAGCATCTCGACGAGCCGCCCGGCGACCTGCGAAGGGCCGACCATCGCGCCAATGCCGACTGCGACCGCGGCGCTGAGGCCGAGCCCCTGGAGCATCGTCAGCATGTGCACCGACATTGCCGAGACGACGAAGCCCTGCAGCGAGAAGGCGAGCGCGAGCAGCAGGAAGGCACGGGCGCGCGGGGCGCCCACGAGATATTCCTGCTGCGCGTCGTCGAGCCGGTCAGTGGGCGTCGTGGCGGCCTGTTGCCTGCCCTGGCGAGGTAGGAGCGCCGCGTGCAGGGGCAGACACAAGACGAGGTAGCCGAGCGCATAAATCTGGTAGATCGTCCGCCAGTCGAAGATGGCGAGCAGGGCCGTCGTCAGCGGCCAGAACAAGGTCGAGGCGAACCCTCCGATCAGCGTCAGCTTGCTGATCGCGCGGCGCGCACCGGGGCCGTGGGCTTGGGTCAAGGCGGTGAAGGCGGCATCGTAGAGCACCAGCGTCGACACGATCTCGAGCGCGATCATGGCGGCGTAGAAGCTCACCGGCTCGCGCGCCTGCGAGAGCGCGAACAGCGAAGCCGCTGCCAGGATGGAGCCCAGGCTCATCATCCCGCGCGTGCCGTGGCGATCGATCAGCCTCCCAGCGAAGGGAGCGGCCAAGCCGCCAGCGAGCAGCCCGGCTGCGAAGGCGCCATAGGTCCATTCGGGCGCCCAGCCGAAGCTCTTTGTCATCTCGGGCGCGAGCACGGCGAAGGCATAGTACAGCGCGCCATAGCCTGCGACCTGGGTAACGCCGAGGGCGAGGACGAGACCGAGGTCGCCGCGCGTGGGGGCGGTGAGCGAGGCGGGTATGGTCATCATCAGGCGGTCGCACGTTCGTTGCTGTGGGTGTCAGTCCCGCAGCCGCAGCCGCCCTTGCCGGCCGCCTTCGCTTTAGCGTCGTCGATGCAACAGGCATCAGGGGCTGCAGGAGCCGGGCCCCCGCAGCAGCTTGACGCCGCTGCTACTTTCGCGCCGCCCGGCGTCGAACTACATACACCCGTCTCAGGCAGCACGAGTTCGACGCGGCGAGCAGCCTCATGGTCACCGGCGATCTCGGCGACGATCGAGCGGACTTGTTCATGACCCGTCGCGAGCAGGAAGGTTGGTGCCCGCCCATAGGATTTCATGCCAGCGATGTAGAAGCCGGGCTCGGGGTGGGCGAGCTCGGCGGCGCCATGCGGGCGCACGGTCCCGCAGGAATGCTCGTTCGGGTCGATCAGCGGGGCCAGGGCCGGCGTACATTCGAGCGCCGGATCGAGCTGGATCCGCAGCTCGCGCAGGAGGTCGAGCTCGGGCCGGAAGCCGGTGGCGACGACGAGTTCGTCCACCGCGACGGAGCGACCATCATTCGCCATGAGGTGCAGGCCTGTCTCGCGCGCCTCGATCCGATCGAGCCTGAACTTCGTCTCGACGGTGATCCGTCCGTTTTGGACGAGACGCGCGATCCGCATACCTAGCTCGCCCCGCGCCGAGAGCTGGTCGGCTGCGCCCCCGCCGAACGCCTTGGCGACATCCTGTCCGCGATAGAGCCATGTGATCGTCGTGCCGGGTGCTTCGTCCTGCAGTTCGGTCAGGGCGGTGAGCGTGCCGATCGCGGAGTGCCCGCCACCCAGGACGGCGACGTGGCGGCCGGCATAGCGCATGCGGGCCTGGCCCAGGACATCCGGCATGCCGTAGCTGATCCGCGCGGCCGCTTCCGGCTCGCCGATGGCCGGCAGCCCGTCCGCGCCGGCCGGGTTGGGAGAGAACCAGGTCCCGGACGTGTCGATGACGGCATCGGCCAGGACCGTCTGGTCGCCGGCGCCGTTGCGGTAGCGCACCGCAAACGGGGCCTGTTCGCGGCCGGCCGACTTAACCTTGTCGAAGCCCAGGCGCGAAACAGCCACGACTCCGGCGTTCAGGTGGAGGGCGGCGCGCAGAGGCGTCCGCTCTGAAAGCGGAACGAGATACTGCTCGAGCAGGTCGCCGCCGGTCGGGTAGGCATTCGGCGCCGGGCGATTCCATCCCGTGGTCATGAGCAGTCGTTCTGCCGCGGGATCAATGTTGAAGGCCCAGGGCGAGAACATCGGTACATGCGACCATTGCGTCACGGCGTGAGCGACCGCGGGGCCTCGTTCGAGAATGAGAGGCTTCATTCCCCGTTCGACGGCATGGGCCGCGGCCGCGAGGCCAACGGGGCCGGCTCCGATGATCGCGATCGTCCTTGTCATCCATCCCTCCCGCAAATCCAGAAATATCGAAATAATGGGCAAATTCAGGCCGCGTCCGCGGGTTGAGCCAGGCATCTCTCTTCGACGCAGCACTCGTCGACGAGGAAGCCGACGAGCGCATGCATGACGTCGTAGTTGGCCCGGCAAATCAGCGTGCGGCTCTGCCGCTCCTGCGTGACCAGGCCTGCATGGATCAGCGCTTTTAGGTGAAAGGAAAGAGTCGAGGCAGCGATCTGGAGACGCTGCTGGCACTCGCCGACCGAAAGGCCGGCATGGCCGGCCTTGACCAAAGCGCGATAAAGCGAAAGCCGGGTTGGATTGCCAAGCGCCTCAAGTCGGGTGGCTGCGTCATTCGTGTCCATCATCGGATGCTGAGCGCTCGCCCGCTGTAGATAAAGCGATATTTCTAGCTATATGGAAATTTGTGCTTTAGGAACCTGAAATGGAAACAGCACCCTAAGCGCCATAGGGGTACGCGTACCTTCCTGGCTCCGACTATGCCGCCGATCCTTCGCGATATCGTTTCGAGGGGCATGGCTTTCCGGCATCCCCCCGCAGGTGGTCGAGGACATCAACGGACGCAGGCGCTGTCAAAATCAACGCCGGGCTGATGAACGCTTCGTGCGGCGTTAAAGCGCTGGCCTGAATCTGGCCAGCATTGCGGTGAAGCCGATGAACAAGGGCGATCCACCCTGGCGGGTCCAGACCGCATTCACCTGCGTTTCATTGAAAATAGTGTTCCTGAAACGTACATACCGTTGGAAAGGGTCTTAGGCGCAACTTTTATGAGTAAAGCGACATTTGCGGTATACCTAGCTAGCCCTGATAGTTCCGATTTGGATTTTGAGTGGTTAGGCGACAGCGAGAGCAAAGAAGCAGCCGAGAAGGCGGCGTACGAAGCTTATGGCTCATGCATCGAAATGATGGGTCAAGGCCATGAATCGCCAATTTATAAAAGATTTAAGGGAATTGAGACTGTTTTTATAAAAAGTATTGATAATTCAAGTGAAGAATATATTGGATATGAAAGGTGGGGATTTGGTCCTTACATGGACGGGTATGTGTCTAAACAAGCGGATCGAAATTTCTATATATCTGATCTTAAGAATATAGATTATATAGTAAAATGCGTAATTTCTATGGATTCTTCCATAGAAAAACTTGACGCGACCGATGAAATAAAAATTGTCTTGATACAAAATGAAGGCATCAATTTTAGGTCTAATTCTATAAGAGCTACCTCTTATAACGATCTTGATCCATGGGCCTACTCGCCGATTGACCTTGAGGATGAGACAATTTTTGCACTATTGACACTCGGTATGGTTTTGCCTTTTGGTGAATTTTATACCTCATCGTCTCGCGGTGTATCGGTTAAGCCTCCTAAAGCCGCCAGCCTGAGAGCGGCCGAGCGCTCGCTGGGCCCGTCCAAAACGCAAGAGGCAATCCAATTCTTTGAAGTTTCGGGTGCCCTTCGAGCCGCTGAGCGCTTGCGAACGAGAGGCGTGAGGCGCAACGTCGCTGATGGGCCGCTAAACCGATGACCCCTCGGCGGATCGGATTATGGCGCGCGGGCGCGGCGCCATCTCTGCTTGCGACTGCGACCGGAGATTGTGATGGAATCTTGCGCGGCCCGCGATGCGCTGCATTACGTCGCCCCGCCTGATTTGGTGCACTTATTCTTTCGGTGCAAAGGAGCGATACCTCGCACCTGCAGGCCGCCGATGATCTTGGCGACCGCATGGGCCTGGATCGCGGCATCAACACTGCTCGCGCGCTCGGCAGGGCTGCCCCGCGAATAGTGACAAATCCTCTCCGTTTCCTCTCTCAGCGATTGAGGGGTTAAGGTCACGGGCTCGATCTCGAGCGCGCCGTAGCCGTCAGTTTCAAATTGGAGCTTTTGAGTAAGCAATCCTTCGATGAAGTCGATAAATACGTCAGAAGGAATAACAATCAATCCCTCCAGATGCAAATGATAGTCCTTCGAATTGTTAAAATAGAAAATGGAATATATCTTATATTTATCTTTTACATTTATCAATCTCCTGAATATTGACAGGATGGTTGCCGCATTTCTGACTTGATTGGTATCAGAGTTTGAATTAATGGAGATTTTAATTTTAATTAGACATGACGAACTAATGATAATTTCAGGCCGGGACCAAAATGATCGAGCATACTCTCGGAGGTTCAAGAGATAAAGATCGTCGCCGCTGATCGGTTCTAGTTTCGGATCTTTGCGGTTTCGATTGAAGAACGCTCTCGCCGTGGCCAGTTTCGCCCGACCGTTATCGATGGCATCGAGGAAATACTCAGACCTGATAGGTCCAGCCTTCAGGTGATGGACTGCAGGAGGCAACGCCTTGAGCCTGGGAAACGTCATTCTTCAAACCTCCCACGGCTGGGCCTGATCGCCGCAACCAGCTCATGCGTCGCTGGAAGACGATGCCCCGCGAGGGACGCGGCAGAAACCGGATCTCCGGCGTTCGCGAGGCGCCTGGAAAGGATCACGAGCCAAAGCCAGCCATCGTCGCTGAGGACGACCCTGCGGTTACCGCGCAGGCCGCCACCCTCCCAGATCGTCTCGCCAGGAGGCACCAGTGGTATTTCGCAGCGCTCTCCAGTCACCTCAATGTGTCGGATGGCGGCTCTGCGCTGCTGCCCCTGCTCGATTTCCGCGCGCTCTCGCGCCCGCATCAGATCAAGCTTGGCCTTCTCCAAGGCGTTGATCATGTTGAAGCCGGCAATGAGCTTATCGACGTCCCCGAGATTCCAAGGCTCGAAGCTCCACGATTTGCTGCGGCCGTCGAACCGGGCTCCTGGGAGGGTACGGGCGATTGCGACGGCATCGGCGTCGTAGGAGAACGGGAAGAGCACCTTCGCGCCCTCGACAGAAAAGCTCCCGAGGACCTCCCGCCGGCGATGTCGAAGCGCGGCGGCCGCCTCAAGTTCGTGAAGGTGCTCTGCACATCCAGTTGCCCACGCTTTCACGCGGCTAGCCGCCGTCTTTCCCGGAATTTCCCAGACCCGGCTGTGCTTGTTCCACCGGCACCGCGGAAAGGCCTTCCGCAGCGACGCGTTCATTTCCTGACTGCGTGGGAAAGTGACCGCAGCCCCTTGATCGCCACGATCAACAACCTCGATGTTCCGAACCCGCGTCTTGGTGGACATCATTTGCTATTCCAATGTTGGCTCGCGTTTCGTGAAGCCTGCCATGACGACAGGCCAGGGGCTGATTTGCCTTGCGACCGGAAGGGGCAGTCCGTCGACCCAGGCCAAGAGCTGAGGATCGTAGGTGCCTTGCCGTGGCCAAAGCCGGGTCGCTTCCCGCCCCGTGACCGCTGCGGCCTATGACGAGCGTCTCGGCGCCCGCGACGAATTCCGGACGAATGGCTAAACCTCACGGAAGCGCCTTTCCACCGGCCCACGAGCTGGACGCGCTCATCTGCCGCTCCGACCGGCCGTGGCCTCATCGGGAAGAACACAGCGGTGCTGGACATCAACCCCAGGGCGAGCGCGAGCCTCGGCGGACGATTCGCCTGATTTGACCGAGAAATCTGATCAGCCGGATCGCGTTCCCGCGCTTCGCGATCCCGTCGGTAACCCCGTCGATAGGCAGGATGCGAGCGCTTGGGTGGCCGACCGGCGATCCGCGGGCGCCGGGACTTTCTGGGCGGGCTTGCTACGTTCGGAGTCTTTGTCGTCCCTTGCGTTTGCCCCAGAGTGGTCCCTGGCATATTTCCAGCGGGATTAGCGAGACCGTTCAGAGGGTTGGTGGCACCTGCCGAGGCCTTGGGGTATTTCGAGCACCTGCTCCTTTTAAAGCCGCTTGCGCGCGCCACGCCGAGGGCCCTGATCGCCTCTCTCACCCACCCAGGGCTTCGCTTGTAACGATCGTACCGGAGCGTGTAGTCGAGCGACCGCCTCAGGTCAGTTTTCAGGCTGCCTTGGAGAGTGATCCTGCAGGTGCTGGCCCGCACCCCGAGGCGTTTGCGCCACCCCAATGTATGGGAGGTGCGCGCCTGGCGGCGGAATAGCTCGACGTCCTCCTCCCGGACAACGACGGTGGCATCGAAGTGGAGGTAGTCGTCCCGGTGGACGTGGAGGTTGCCGCAGTATGCCACGACCGACGGCAGGATCTCCCGAAGCGCTCCCTTCATGAAGGTCTTCAGGCCAGACGCGTGAAAGCCACGATCCGGTCGAATGCTCCTGCTCACGGTCAGCG
>PNLY01000015.1 GCA_013823325.1 Methylobacterium sp. | reverse complement strand
AACGCGTGACCGTCCCTGGTCTTGGCGTGCGATCCGAGACACGCCATCACTGGACCGGCCGGCGCTGAGCCGGCTCGGGATTTGGAAATTGCGACATGCGGCTAGGCGTCATCGCTGACATTCACGGCAATCTGCCGGCGCTCGAAGCGGTGCTCGCCAGGCTTGCCGGGCTCTCCGTCGATCGGATCGTCAATCTCGGCGACTGCGCCTCCGGTCCGCTCTGGCCGGCGGAGACGGTGCAGCTGCTGCGTGCCCGCGCGATGAGCCATGTCCGCGGCAACCATGACCGGGCGCTCGGCGCGGCCTCTCCGGACGGGCTTGGCGCCTCCGACAGCTACGCCTGGCGCAATCTCGATGCCGAGGCGCGTGGCTGGCTGGGCGGCCTGCCGTTCCAGCTCGATATCGGTGTGGCGCGCTGCTTTCATGCCAGCCCGAAGGACGACGACACCTATCTCCTCGATGCGATCGAGGGCGGGCGGCTGGTCGCGGCCGGCCCGCAGGCAGTCGCAGCCTTGCTCGGCCCTGCCGGCGCCGCCTTGGTCCTGTGCGGGCACAGCCATCAACCGCGCCTGCTACGGCTCGATGACGGCACCGTCGTCGTCAATCCCGGCAGCGTCGGCAACCCCGCCTATCACGCCACCCAGCCGAGCATCCACCTTTCGGAAAGCGGTGCACCGCATGCGCGTTTCGCTGTCGTGGATGTGACGCAGGCGATCGCGATCGAGCACTACGCCATCGCCTATGATTGGGAGCGTGCTGCAAGGCGGGCCGAGATCAATGGCCGGGCCGACTGGGCCCACGCCTTGAGAACTGGTCGGGTATCGACGTCGCGATAACGCCACCTCCAGATTACGGCCCGGTCCCGGAAGCGGAGATCGGTCGCCAGCTCGTCAGGTCGCTTGGGCGAAGCAGGAGGCTGACAGGGCGACAGCTGCTAACGCGACCGGAATGCGCCGACCCGCGGCGTCTCGACCTCGCGAATCCGCGCCCCTCGTCCGCAGATCAAACTATCGCCCCTTCCCGAACTCACGGCCCGGGATCGAAGCGAGCAACGCCTGCGTATAGGGATGCTGCGGCTCACCGTAGACCGTGCCGATCGGTCCCGCCTCCACCACCTCGCCGCTCTTCATCACCGCGACGAGATCGCAGACCTGCGCTGCGACGCGCAGGTCATGGGTAATGAAGACGATCGAGAGGCCGAGGCGCTGGCGCAATTCCGCCAGCAGCTTCAGCACCTGCGCCTGCACGGAGACATCGAGCGCCGAGACCGGTTCGTCCGCGACCAGCACCGCCGGCTCCAGCGCCAGGGCGCGCGCAAGGCCGATGCGCTGGCGCTGGCCGCCCGAGAATTCATGCGGATAGCGTTCTGTCGCCGCCGGATCAAGCCCGACCAGCCCGAACAGCTCCTTGGCGCGGGCCAAGGCCTGAGGCCGCGCCATGCCGTGAACGACCAGCCCCTGCGCCACTGCCTCGCCGGCCTTGCGGCGCGGGTTCAGCGAGGCGAACGGGTCCTGGAACACCATCTGGATATGACGCGTCGCCGCGCGCATCTCCTCGCGGCTGAGGCTGGCGAGATCGATGCCGTTCAGACGGATCTCGCCACTTTCGGGGTCAATCAAGCGCACGAGGCAGCGGGCCAATGTCGACTTGCCGGAGCCGGATTCGCCGACGATGCCGAGCGTCGCGCCCTTGGGCAGCACCAGCGAGACATCCTTGACCGCATGAGTGATGCGCTGGCCACGTCCGAGGAAGCCGCCGGTGCGATAGGTCTTCGAGACATGGCCGATCGTCATGATCGGCTCGTCGGACAGCGGCCGCGCCGGCGGCGCCTTGAGCGGCGGCACCGCGGCGATCAGCTGGCGGGTATAGGCGTGCTGCGGGTTGCCGAGCACGGCCTGCGTCTCGCCCTGCTCGACGACCTCGCCCTTGCTCATCACCGCGACCCGATCGGCGATCTCGGCGACCACGCCGAAATCATGGGTGATGAACAGGACGGCCGTGCCCTTGCGGCGCTGCAGGTCGCGGATGAGTTCGAGGATCTGTGCCTGGGTGGTGACGTCGAGCGCCGTGGTCGGCTCGTCGGCGATCAGCACCTTCGGATCGAGCGCCAAGGCCATCGCGATCATGGCGCGCTGGCGCTGGCCGCCGGAGAGCTCGTGCGGATAGGCCTTGAAGGCGAGCGCCGGATCGGGAATGCGCACCTCTTCGAGCAGAGCGAGCGTGCGCGCCTTGATCTCGGCGGCCGACAGCTCCGTGTGCAGCTCGAACATCTCGCCGATCTGGTCGCCGATGCTGCGCAGCGGGTTGAGCGCCGTCATCGGCTCCTGGAAGATCATGGCGATGCCGGCGCCGCGGACCTTGCGCATCTGCGCTTCGCCCAGCCCGCAAAGGTCGCGCCCTTCGAACAGGATCTGGCCGCCGTCGATGGTGACGCCGCCGGGCAGCAGCCGCATGATCGCGTTGGCAGTCATCGACTTGCCGGAACCGGATTCGCCGACGACGCAGAGGATCTCGTTCGCCGCCAGCGTCAGCGAAACCTTTTCCATGGCGTGCGAGCGGTCACCGCCGGCCGGCAGCTTCACGCTGACATCGTCGAGGACGAGGATCGGGCTCATCGGCTCTTCAGCCTCGGATTGAGGGCGTCGTTGAGCCCCTGCCCCACCAGCGAAACGGCGAGCACGGTGACGAGGATGGCGATGCCGGGAATGGCCGAGACATACCACTGCACCCGCAGCACGTCGCGGCCGGCACCGATCAGATTGCCCCAGGAAGCGACGTTCGGGTCGGAGAGCTTAAGGAAGGCGAGCGCGCTTTCGAGCAGGATCGCGATCGCCATCACGACGCTGGCATAGACGATCACCGGCGGCAGCGCGTTCGGCAGAATCTCGCCGAAGATCAGCCTCATGTCCTTGAGGCCGAGCGTCCGGCCAGCCTGGACGAACTCCCGGTTGCGCAGCGAGAGGAACTCCGCCCGCGTCAGCCGGGCCGAGGCCGGCCAGGAGACGATGCCGATCGCGACCGTAACGGTGGTGATGGTCGAGCCGAAGACGGCGACCAGCACCAGCAGCAAGAGGAAGTTCGGCAGGGTCTGGAACGCCTCGGTCACGCGCATCAGCGCGGTGTCCACCCAGCTGCCATAATAGCCGGCAAGCGCGCCGATGGTGATGCCGATCATGACCGAGATCACCGTCGCGACACCGCCGATCAGAAGCGAGATGCGCGCGCCATGGAAGATCTGGGCGGCGATGTCGCGGCCGGAATTGTCGGTGCCGAGCAGGAAGCGCGGATTGCTGAACGGCCAGATCAGCGGCCGCCCGGCGAGCGCCAGCGGGTCGCGCGGATAGAGAAAGTCGGCACTCGCGGCCATGGCGAGGACGAGAATGAGCAGAACGAGGCCGATGACGGCGGCCGGGCTGCGGAAGTAAAGCTTCACCAGATCCACGGCTCAGCTCCCCGTCGTGATGCGCGGGTCGAGCCGGGCATAGAGCAGGTCGACGATGAAGTTGACCGCGATCACCAGCAGCGCCGAGACGAAGACGATGCCGAGCAGCGTGTTGAGGTCGCGCTGGATCACCGATTCATAGGCGAGGCGCCCGAGCCCCGGCAGCGAGAACACGCTTTCGACGACGACCGAACCGCCGAGCATGGTGCCGGCCTGCAGGCCGATCAGCGTCACCATCGGCAAGAGCGCGTTGCGCAGAACATGGCGCACCACGACGCGGGTCTCGTCCATGCCCTTGGAGCGCGCCGTGCGGACGAAATCGAGATTGAGCACTTCGAGCATCGAGCCGCGCATGATGCGGAGGTAAATCGCCATGTAGAACAGGCCGAGCGTCAGTGTCGGCAGGACGAGGTGCAGGGCGATGTCGAGCGTCCGCCGCAAGCCGGTATAGCTGACGGTGATGTCCTCGAAGCCGCCGGCCGGCAGCCATTGCAGGTAGATCGAGAAGACGACGATCGCCATCAGCCCGAACCAGAAGGTCGGCATCGCATAGAACATCAGGCCGAGGGTCGAGATCAGCGTATCCGGCCATTTGTTGACGCCGCGCGCCGCGACGACGCCGAGGATCAGCCCGAAGAAGAAGGCGAAGGAGAGCGAGGCGGTCATCAGCAGGACGGTCGCCGGCAGCCGCTCCGCGATCACCGTCGCGACCGGCTTGCCATAGATCGCGGAGAAGCCGAGATCGAGCCGGACCAGCCGCCAGAGATAATTGCCGAGCTGGGCCCAGATCGAGAGGTCGAGCCCATAGAATTCGCGCAGTTGCTTGGCGGTGGCGGCATCGCCGCCGCCCATCTGCGCCATCAGAGCATCGACGGTGTCGCCGGGCGCGAGCTGCAGCAAAAGGAAGACCCCGATCAGGATCAGGAACAGGGTCGGGATCGAGGCGGCAAGACGCCGCCCCGCGAGACTTAGGACACGCATGGCAACTGGCCGTACTGGACTGACAACGCAGGCGGGAGCGTCACTCCGCCAGCCAAAGATCGTGCCAGGAGGACGAGCCCCAGCGCGGCGTATTGGAGTGGTTGCGCGCCTTGGCGCTGATCGCGGTCAGGAAGATCTGCTCGATCGGCGTCCAGATCGGCAGCTCGCTGTTGGCGCGCCGGACGAAGTCGCCATAGAGCGCCTTGCGCTTGGCCGCATCGACCTCAGTCGCCGCGTCGTCGATGATCTTGTCGATGGTCGGGTCGGTCCAGTCCCACTGATTGGTCCAAGGCGCGCCCTTGGGCTGGCCGGAGCGGTACCACACCGTGGTCGAGACGGCCGGGTCGTTGCGGTACTGGTGCCAGCCGGTGGCGAGGTCGAAGGCGTGGTCGTCATAGACCTGCTTCAGATAGCCGCCGCCATCGGTGCGGACGATCTCGATCTTGATGCCGACATCGGCGAGCGACTGCTGGATGAAGGTGGAAAACAGCGAGATGTCCTCGCCCCAGGGCGCCGGCAGCAGCCGCAGCGAGAAACGCGTCCCGCCGGCACCGGGCTTGAAGCCGGCCTCGTCGAGCAGCTTGGCGGCGAGCTTCTTGTCGAACGGGTACTGCGGACCGTTGTCGGCCGGGTAGAAATCGGTCGAGACGGAGGGGATCGGCCCGGTGCCACGCTTGGCGAAGTCGCCGAGGAAGTTCTCGATGAAGAAGGGAATATCGAGCGCATGCGCGATGGCGCGCCGGACGCGGATATCGGCGAGCTCCTTGCGGCGGAAATTGAACTCGATCGTGTTGGTGCGGGCGTTGCCCTCATTGCCCTTGGTCGAGACGATGAAGCGCGGGTCCTTGCCGAGGCGGGCGGAGTCCGAGATCGTCAGGCCCGAGAACGGGCTGTAATGGATCTGCCCGGCTTCCATCTGGGCGGCGGCGGCGGCGCGGTCGGTGACCACGCGCCAGACGATCCGGTCGAGATAGGGCGCATTGGCGCGCCAGTAATTCGGATTGCGCTCGGCGATGACATGCTGGCCGCGCTCGTACTGCACGAACTTGAACGGGCCGGTGCCGACCGGCGCGAGATTGACCGGGTTCTGGCGGATGTCGCCCTTGCCCTCGTAGAGATGACGCGGCGAGATGTAGCCGAGGTCCGGCAGCGCCCGCAGCAAGAGGTTGAGCGGCATCGGGCGCTCATAGCGGAACACCGCCGTCAGCGGGTCTGGCGTGTCGACCGCGGTGAGGAAGAGCTGCAGCGTCGAGCCGTAGTTCAGGATCTTCTTCCACATCTCCATCGCCGTGTACTGCACGTCGGCGGAGGTGAAAGGCTTGCCGTCATGCCAGGTCACGCCCGAGCGGAGCTTGAAGGTGATGGTCTTGCCGTCGGGCGACGATTCCCAGCTCTCGGCGAGCACGCCGACCGGCTGGCCCTTGGCGTCGAGATCGACCAGCTGCTCCTGGATCTTGCCGCCGATGATGTAGACGCCGGTCGAGGCCTGCAGGCTCGGGTTGAGCTGGCGCTGCTCGGCGCCGTAATGGACGGTGAAGACGCCGCCCTTGCGCGGCGTTTCCTGGGCGAAGGAGCGCATCGGGAACAGCACGCTGGAGGCGATGGCGGCGCTGGTCATCAGCGCGGCGCGGCGGGTCATATCCATCGATTGTCTCCTGGGGCCGGCGTGCATATCAGGCACGATGCGGGCGTCACGAGACCCCGTCAATGCGACGGGGCCATTCTTGAAAATGGAAAGCCGCCCTATTGCGGCAGGAAACTCACGATCAGGCCGTTGGCCGAGGCCGCCGGTACGCTGAGCGCCGTGCCATGCCGGATACCGACAGGGCCGAGTGCCTTGGCGGCGCCGTCGAGATTGGTGCTCGCCAGCACGATCGCCACCGCGCCGGCAGGGGCCGCACCAACCCGCACCGCCTCCGGATAACGTCGGGCAAGGCCGGCCGCGTCGTAGAACAGGAAGTCGGCGCGCTTGCCCCCGGACGGGACCAGCCAGCCATCGTCCTGCTGCGTCACCGGCTCGTCGATCAGCCGGCTCAGATGCTCGGCGGCGGCCTTCGGATCGTCGGCGAGCACCTCGACCCGGATGATCCGGCTCGCGCCGTTGGCGTGACTCCGCAGTTCCGGAATCCAGACGGTCTCGCGGGTCAGGTGCTGGCAGGCGAAGATGCGCAGGCTGCCGGGGTTCTCGTCGAGCGGCCAGCGGAAGACGTTGAACTTTGCCTCGCCCTTGCCGCCATTGGGCAGATCGACCGGGCGGCCGAAATGCACCGGGCCGAGCGCCTCGAGACCGCGACTCTTGAGTTCGTCCGCGCCGGCGGCGGCGTCGTCAGTGGTGAAAGCGGCCCGCTCGATGCCTTCACGCTCTTTGAGGAAGTCGCGGGTCGGCTTGTTGTGCTCGGTCTCGGCGAGGATGCCGAGCAGCTCGACATAGTCCTCGCCCAACATGATCGTGTAGTTGCCGCTGCCGAGGATCGCCGAATGCGTGCCGCGCGGCGAGACGGTGAAGCCGAGGCTCTGCCATTGCCGAGCGGAAGCGTCGAGATCGCGAACCGTCACCACGACGTGGTCGAGACCGAGGATATGCTTGAGCGGCATGAAGCCCCCTTATGATCAGAACCCAACGGAAGGAGAGTTCATCCGAACGCAGAGAGGGGCGCAACCGCTCCGGGATGGCGTTTCCTGCAACCCCCGCTGCGCCGCAGACATAGCGTCGGGAGAATAGTCTTTTCAAGAACACGAGAAGCGAAGCCAAAATTTGGTATAAATCAATCGTTTCACGCCAATAAGATAGAAAACTGTTCTCCGGCAGATGAACGGCCGGGAAGGACCTACTTGCAGGCCGGCGGTCCTGGCGGCAAGGATAGGAGCGTGCTCGTCCCAAGGGACTGCGTTCATCCCTTCCTAGCCGAAAGACGCCGCCGATGACTGCCCCCTCCTCCGTCACCTGGCCGCCTTCGCTCTGGGCCGCGACGGCTCAGCCCGGCCCCGTGCTCGGGACGCTGGAAGGCGCGATCGAGAGCGATGTCGTGGTGATCGGCGCCGGCTTCACCGGGCTTTCGACCGCGATCCATCTGCGCGAGAGCGGGGTCGGAGTCACAATTGTTGAGGCGGCCGAACCGGGCTGGGGCGCTTCGGGGCGCAACAACGGCCAGGTCATCCCGACGCTCGCCGGCCATGACCCTTCGGCGATGACCGCCCGGCATGGCGAGGCCGGCGAGCGCTTCAACGCCGTGCTCCGCGATGCCGCGCAATATCTCTTCGAGCTCGTGCGCAAATATGAGATCCCCGCCGAAGCCGAGCAGGCTGGCTGGGTCCAGCCGGTGCATTCGCCGGGGCGCTTCAAGCTCGCCGAGAAGCGCGTCCGGGAATGGTCGGCGATCGGCGCGCCGGTCGAACTGCTCGATCGTGCCGCGACAGCGGATATGCTCGGCTCGGATGCCTGGTTCGGCGGCTTCTGGAACCGCACCGGCGGGCATATCAACCCGCTCGCCTTGACCCGAGGCCTCGCCGAGGTCGCGCTCAAGCTCGGCGCGACCATCCATGCCCGCTCGCCGGCGGTGAGCATGGCGCATCAGAACGGCCGCTGGCTGGTGAAGACGGCGAAGGGCTCGGTGACGGCGCGGGCGCTCGTGCTGGCGACGAACGCCTATACCGGCGAGTTCGAGCCCGGCCTCGCCCCTGACATCGCCAATGAGGTGATCCCGGTCCTGTCCTGGCAGATGGCGACCAGGCCAGTCAGCGACAACATCGCCAAGACCGTGATCCCCGGCCGGCAGGCGATGTCGGATACCCATCGTGAGCTCTATTTCGCCCGCTGGGACGCGCGCAACCGCCTGGTCACCGGCGGCGCCGCGATCCTGCCGGGAGCCGGCGGGGCCAATCTGCGCCCGACGGTGGCGGCGCGGTTGAAGCGGCTCTGGCCGCAGCTCGGCGATGTCGAGTTCGACTATGTCTGGTCCGGCTATGTCGGGATGACGCCCGATAATCTGCTGCAGCCGCAGGTGCCGGGCTATCCGCGGATCCATCAGCTCGGGCCGAACGGCTTCGGCTGGGTCGGCTGCAATGGCCGCGCCGTCGCGCTGTCGATCTCTCTCGGCCGCGAACTGGCAAAAGCGATACAGGGCACGGCGCTGGAGACACTCGGCCTGCCGCTCTCGACGCCGAAGCCGCAGCCTTTCCAGGGCCTGATCCGCCGGATCGCGCCGCTCGCGTTGCCGCTCTACCGCAGGCTGGACGCGCAGGAGGTCTAGAGCGTTTTCGAGCGGAACGGAAACATGTTCGCGCGACGAAAATGCCTTAAGACACAGGCCTAGAGCAATTCTGCAATCCTCCGAATTGCGGATTGTTCGAGGTGTTCGGCCCCGAGGCCAGATGGGGCGTTGCAGACCTCGTCCGGTCTCATAGATGGGCCGGCGGCATTGCCATGCAGAGTGGCGTGAAGGCGTGGTTGGTGATGGTCAGCTATTTCTGGACCTGGCCGAACGTGCGTCGAGGATCGCGCCGGTCCGGTTTTCCTGCCCGCCCACAACGCCCTACAGGCGTGCGGTGAACACCGCGGGCACGCCATCGGTGTCGGCAGGACACCGCAGCTGAAGAAGGAAAGCAGCTCAATCGATCACGGAACTCTCTCCGGAGTTCACGGCAAGGCTGCCTTCATCCCGTGGGGCTGTTCTTCGCCGGTCGAGAGCTACCAGAATAGGCACCCAGAGCGCCTCTCGGCTCCATAAGCGTCTGATATTGCTGCAAGTTGCGGAGCCACCGAGGAGTGGCTGGGGGACTAGGATTCGAACCTAGACAACCAGAGTCAGAGTCTGGGGTCCTACCGTTAGACGATCCCCCAACGGGCGCGTTGTCTGCGACGCGTCGGATGGGGGCGATCTAAACAACCTCGCGCCCGGTTGCAAGCCTTCTGTGACGATTTCGACATGCGCGCGGTTCACAGAGCCTGGCACAACATTTCAAACGCTCGCCAGAGCCCCGCCCCACGGGATAGCGGCATGCGCGCGCATCAGCCGGCGCTCAATGTACGCCTGACCGCATCGCGCCAGCCGGCGACATGGTTGCGGCGGGTCTCCTCGGCGAGGCCGGGCGAGAATCGCCGCTCCAGCCGCCAGCGATCGGCGAACTGCGTCGGCTCGGGCAGAAGCCCGGCATCGAGGCCGGCGAGATAGGCCGCCCCCAGCGCGGTGGTCTCCAGCACCTGCGGCCGATCGACCGGGGCGGCGAGGATGTCGGCGAGGCGCTGCATGGTCCAGTCGGAGGCGACCATGCCGCCATCGACGCGCAGCACCGTCTCGGCACCGTCGGCCTCCGGCCAGTCGGAGCGCATCGCCTCGAGCAGGTCGAGCGTCTGGAAGCAGACCGAATCGAGCGCGGCGCGGGCGAATTCACGCGGCCCGGTGTTGCGGGTCAGGCCGAATATGGCGCCGCGGGCGTTGGCGTCCCAATGCGGCGCGCCAAGGCCAGTGAAGGCCGGAACCAGATAGACATGCTGGCCTGGGTCGGCCTTGGCTGCGAGCGGGCCGCTGTCCGAGGCCTTCTCGATAATGCCGAGCCCGTCGCGCAGCCATTGCACGGCGGCGCCTGCAATAAAGATCGAGCCCTCCAGCGCGTAATGGCGCACGCCCTTGAGCTGATAGGCGATGGTCGAGAGCAGGCGATTCTGCGAGGTGACGGCCTTGGCGCCGGTGTTGAGCAGGGCGAAGCAGCCGGTGCCGTAGGTCGATTTCAGCATGCCCGGCTCGAAGCAAGCCTGGCCGACCGTCGCCGCCTGCTGGTCGCCGGCGATGCCGCGAATCGCGATCGCGCCGCCGAGCAAGCCGGGCTCGCTGTCGCCGAAATGGGCGGCGCAGTCGCGGACCTCAGGCAGCATCGCTGCGGGGATGTCGAGCAGCGCCAGCAATTCCTCGTCCCACTGCCCCTTATGGATGTCGAACAGCATGGTGCGCGAGGCATTGGTCGCGTCGGTGGCGTGGACGCGCCCGCCGGTCAGGCGCCAGAGCAGGAAGCTGTCGACCGTGCCGAAGGCGAGCTCGCCGCGCTTCGCCCGTTCGCGGGCGCCGGGGACATGATCGAGGATCCAGGCGACCTTGGTGCCGGAGAAATAGGGGTCGATGCGCAGGCCGGTGCGCTCGGCGACGAGCTTGCCATGGCCCTCGGCTTCCAGTGCGGCGCAGCGCTCGGCGGTGCGCCGGTCCTGCCAGACGATGGCGCGGTGGATCGCCTGGCCGGTGCTGCGATCCCAGACCAGCGTCGTCTCGCGCTGGTTGGTGATGCCGATCGCCGCGACCTCCCCTGCCCGCGCCTCGGCGCGCGCCAACGCCTGGCGGCAGACCGAGAGCGTGCTCTCCCAGAGGTCCTCGGCCTCGTGCTCGACCCAGCCCGAAGCGGGATAATGCTGCGGGAATTCCTGCTGGGCGCTGGCCACCGGCTGCAGGTTCTCGTCGAACAGGATGGCACGGGAGGACGTCGTGCCCTGGTCGATCGCCAGAATCATGCGCCGCGCCGCCATGCCGTTTCTCCCGATTGGTCGCCGCCGGATTAAAAAAGCGCCGGCCGGTGCCGAGCTTTGCCGCGAAGGCCGATTCTAGGCAAGCTCAGCCGGACCTCGCCGCGATTTCGCCACAGGTTCTGCTTGGCAGGGAGCGCGTGCTGTTGTTACGCTGCCCATCGAATGGAAACGTTCCGGCGTCATGCTGGACTCCGGCAGGCCACCATCACGGTCCTGACCGGCGAAGGGTTAGCAAGTGACGGTCGAAGACCGCCAGGATTCCGACCGCCCCCTCGTGGCGGGGGTCCCGCTACCGGGCGAGCGGCCCGCGCCGCCGGACGCGGTTCGGTTCGCTCCGGCCCCGTTCCAGCGCCCTCACCCGACCACCTATGCCGCGCTCGATCTCGGCACCAATAATTGCCGCCTGCTGATCGCACGGCCGGCTCAGCACGGCTTCCGGGTCGTCGACGCCTTCTCGCGGATCGTGCGGCTGGGCGAGGGGCTGACTGCCAGCGGCCGGCTCTGCGACGACGCGATGGATCGCGCCGTCGAGGCGCTCAAGGTCTGCAAGAGCAAGATGGATCATCGCGGCGTCACCCGCGCCCGCCTGATCACCACCGAAGCCTGTCGCGCCGCGACCAACGGCGTCGAGTTCGTTCGCCGGGTCGGCGAGGAAGCCAGGCTGAACCTCGAGATCGTCGACCAGCGCACGGAAGCCTCGCTCGCCGTCACCGGCTGCGCCGCGCTGGCGGCGCCCGAGGCCGGGGCCGTGATCGTCTTCGACATCGGCGGCGGCTCGACCGAGATCGTCTGGCTCGGCGGGCGCGAAGCCGGGCGCGACCCGGCCCAGCGCATCCGCGAATGGGCCTCGCTGCCGATCGGCGTCGTCTCGGTGGCGGAGCGCTATGGCGGCATCGAAGTCGGACGCGAGAAATTCGAGCGCATGGTCGCCGATTGCAGCGAGGCGCTGGCGCCCTTTGCGGCGAAGGCTGCGGCGGCGCGGAACGCGCCGAATTTCCATCTGCTCGGCACCTCCGGCACGGTCACGACGGTCGCCGGCATCCATCTGCGCCTGCCGCGCTACGACCGACGCCAGGTCGACGGTCTGTGGATGCAGGACCGGGACATCTGCAGCGTCATCGACGAGCTCGTCGAGATGGACTATGCCCAGCGCCAGGCCAATGCCTGCATCGGCCGCGAGCGGGCCGATCTGGTGCTCGCCGGCTGCGCCATCTTCGAGGCGATCCGGCGCGCTTTCCCGAGCCCGAAGGTGCGCATCGCCGATCGCGGCCTGCGCGAGGGCATCCTGCTCAGGATGATGCACGAGGATCGCGCCTGGTGGCGCCGAAGGCAATGACGACAACGAAATCCGGCAGCGGCGGTGGCGCACGCGACCTGCGCATCAAGGTCAAGAAGCCTGCCAAGCGCAGCCATTCCTCGCAGCTCTGGCTCGAGCGCCAGCTCAACGACCCGTATGTGAAGCGGGCGCGCGAAATGGGCTATCGCTCGCGCGCGGCCTTCAAGCTCGCCGAGATGGACGAGCGCTACAAGTTCCTCAAAGCCGGACAGAAGCTGGTCGATCTCGGCTGCGCTCCGGGCGGCTGGTGCCAGGTCGCCGGCGCCAAGGTCGGGCTGGAGAAGGGCAAGGGCAAGATTATCGGCATCGACCTGCTGCCGGTCGACCCGATCCCGCATGTCGAGCTGATCCAGCTCGACTTCATGGCGGAGGAAGCCCCTGCCCTGCTGATGGAGAAGCTCGGCGGCAAGGCCGACGGCGTGATGTCCGACATGGCCGCCAACACCACGGGCCACAAGAAGACCGACCACCTTCGGATCATCGGCCTCGCCGAAGCGGCGATCGAGTTCGCCAACGATGTGCTGGCGCCGGGCGGCTTCTTCCTGGCCAAGCTCTTTCAAGGCGGCGAGTCGGCCAATCTACTGGCGCAGCTCAAGCGCGACTTCACGCTGGTGCGCAACATCAAGCCGGCGGCGAGCCGGGCCGATTCCTCCGAGCTCTACGTGCTGGCGACCGGCTTCCGGCGGAAGGCCGAAGCCGAGGCGGACGCGGAAGACTGACCGATTCAGCCCTCGGCCAGCCGGCCGTCGACGAGATGGATGCGCCGGCTCGCCTTGGCCGCCATCTCGGTATCGTGGGTCACGGCGATCACCGTCTTGCCGCGCTCGCGCACCAACGCATCGAGAATGGCGAAGACCTGCTCGGAATTCCTGCTGTCGAGGCTGCCGGTCGGCTCGTCGGCGAGGATGAGCGGCGGATCATTGGCGAGGGAGCGCGCGACGGCGACGCGCTGGCGCTGGCCGCCCGAGAGCTGGTCCGGCCGCTTGTCGAGATGGTCGGCGAGGCCGAGCGCGCTCAGCAGCTCGGTCGAACGCTCGCGCATGGCGGCGGTACCGAGCCGGCCGAGGCGCCGCATCGGGATCTCGACATTCTCGCGCACCGTGAATTCCGGCAGCAGGAAGTGGAACTGGAAGACGAAGCCGAGCGTGCCCAGCCGGATCGCCGCGCGCTCGCGTTCAGTCAATCCGGCGGTATCCCGGCCCTCGATCGCGAGCGTGCCGCTGGTCGGCCGGTCGAGCAGGCCGAGCAGATAGAGAAGCGAGGACTTTCCCGAGCCGGACGGGCCGGTGATCGCGACGAACTCGCCCGCCCCGATCGCCAGCGTGATGTCCTGAACCAGCGTCACCGGCACGGCGGCGGGCAGGACGCGGGTCAGCCCCGTGGTCTCGATCAGCGCGCTCATGTCGCCCCCCGGATGATGTCGACCGGGTTGAGCCGCGCCGCCTGCCGCGCCGGCAGATAGCCGGCGACACCGGCCGAGACCAGGGCGAAGCCGGCAGCGATCAGGTAGTGCCAGATGCTCCAGGCCAGCGGCAGACGGGTGATCTCCTGGGCGACATTGGCGCCCGACAATTCGAAGCGGACCAGCGAGAGCGCGAAGCAGAGGAGGAAGCCGAACGCCCAGCCGATCAGCGAGCCGCCGGCGCCGAGCGCCAGCCCCTCCAGCAGGAAGAGGCGGCGCATATCGGTCTGCGTGAAGCCGAGCGACTTCAGGATGGCGATGTCGCGCGCCTTCTCATGGGTGATGGTCGAGATGATGTTGAAGATGCCGAAGCCGGCCACCAGCAGGATCGCACCGACGACCGTGTACATGATGACATTGCGGATCACGAGCGCCTGCAGCAACGACTCGTTCGCCTCCTGCCAGGCCATCGCCTTGTAGCCGATCTGCGCCTCGGCCCGGCGCGCCACCTGCGGCGCGGCGTTGGGATCGTCGAGCTTCAGCCTGATCTCGTTGATCGCGTTCGGGCGCTCGCTCAGAATCTGGGCGCTCTTGAGCAGGACATAGCCTTCGCCCTCGTCGCGGGCGGTGGTGCCGGTGTGGAACAGGCCGACGATCTTGAAGGCGCGGCTTTGGCCCGTGGATGAGACGACCGTCACGGTCGTGCCGAGCTCGGCGCCGAGGCGTTGCGCCAGCTTGTCGCCCACGACGATGTTGTTGCCGCCGGCGATCAGCGAGGTGAAGCTGCCCTGGCGGAAATCCTTGGCAAGCGAGGAGACCTTCATCTCCGCCTGCGGCTCGATGCCGATGACGGCAATGCCGACGTCGCGGCCGGAATAGCGCACCACCCCTTGCGTCTTCAGGCTGAGCGCCAGCCGCCCCGGCACCCAGGCCCGCAGCATCGCGACGGCCTCGGTCGGGTTCAGGATGCCGCGCCGATCGTCCTTCGGCCGCAGGCCGGCGATCTGGACCGCGGCAAAGGCGTCCTGCGCCGGCTGGCGGCGGGCATTGCGGTATTCGTCGGTGATGTCGACATGCGGCATGGTGTCGACGAGGCGCGCGACGAAATCGTCCTCGCCGCCCTGCATCAGCGCCGCCATGGCGATCGAGAAGCCGACGCCGAGCGCGACGCCGATGATCGCGACCAGGGTCTGCCGGCCGCGGCCGCGGATATGCGTCAGCGCCAGGGCCAGGATCAGGCGCACGGTTCAGCCGCCCTGCGCGGCGACGCGGGCGCCATCCGCAAGCTTGTCCGGAAAGGGCATGATCACGCGGGCTTGCTCGGGCAGCCCCGAGATCACCTCGACCTCGCTGGTGCCGCGGATGCCGATCGACAGTTCGCGACGGCGGGCGCGGTCTCCGTCGACGACGAAGACGGCATTGCCCTGCACGGCGGCGACCGGCAGCAGCAATGCCTCCTTCAACACCCGCGCGACGATGTTGAGCTCGACCGTCATGCCGATCAGGAAGGGCGTGTCGTCCGGCAGGGCAAGATAGACGCGGTAGGTCTTGGCGACGGGATCGCCCTTGGGCGTGATGCTGTCGACGGTTGCTTCCAGCGTCCTCCCCGGAAAGGCGTCGGCGCGGATCAGAGCGCGCTGGCCCGATTTGACCTGGGGGATGTCCTCCTCGTTGACCTCGGCGACGACGCGCAGTGGCCTGGCCTCGCCGATCCAGAACAGCACGGTGCCGGGCTCGGCGATCTCGCCGACCTCGCCGTCGCGGCGCAGCACCGTGCCGCGCATCGGGGCGCGCAGCACATAGTTTTCGAGGCGCGCGGTCTGGCCGGCGATCAGCGCCGAGGCCTGCCCCATCTCGCTGCGGGCACGGTCGAGCGCCTGCTGGCTCCCGACATTGCGCTCGACCAGCACCGCGAGCCGGTCATGCTCGGCAGTGGCGAGCTTCTGGCGGGCCTTGAGCTCGGCCAGGGTCGCCTCGGCCTGCACGCTATCGAGGCGAGCGAGGACATGCCCCTGCTCCACGCGCTGGCCCTCACAATCGCAGCGCTCGACGATTCGCTCGCGCACCAGCGCCGTGACCTTGGCCCAGTTGCGCGGCTCGACCGTGCCGGTGGCGTAGACGATCTCGGCGGCATCGCCGCGCCTGGGTGCGACGGCTGCAACCGCAGCCGGCTTGGTCAGGAACCAGTAGGCGCCGCCAGCGGCGGCGATGGCCGCGGCGATGGGAAGAAGACGAGAGAACTTCACGACATCCCCCGCAGGAGGCATCACGCCGGCCTGCCCTGCTCGCGATCATCGCGAGTCGGACGCGTTGCACCGGCAGCGTCTTGCGCGCACAATCACGAAGACCGACCGTCGGTCATATTACAGACCGACGGTCGGTCGTCAAGAGGAAGTGCGTCGCATGCCCCGTATCGTGAAGTCCGCGGATGATCGCAGGAACGAGATCCTCGACGGCGCCCAGGCACTGTTCTTCGAGCGCGGCTACGAGCGGACGACGGTCAACGACGTGATCGCCAAGGTGGGCATCTCGAAGGGCGGCTTCTACCACCACTTCTCGGCCAAGGAGGATCTGCTGGAAGGGATCACCGCCCGGCTGGCGCAGGACGCCGTCGCGCGCGTCCGCGACATCCTCGACGACCCCGCGCTCGGCGCACTCGAACGCTTGAACGCTTTCCTCGCCCGCTCACGCCAGATGAAGCGCGAGGACGCACCGAAGCTGCGCGCCGCCTTCGACGTCATCTTCCGGCCCGAGAACCTCCTGCTCTACCACAGGATCAACGCCGCCTCGATCGCGGTGATGCGGCCGGTCCTGACCCGCATCATCGTCGAAGGCACGGCGGAAGGCGTGTTCGCGGTGCCCGAGCCGGAAGCCGCGGCGGACGTCATCCTGCATATCGGCGCGAGCACGCACGACATCATGGCGCGCACCATCGCCGCATCGGGCACGGCCGAGGAGGATGCGGCGATCGAGGAGCTCGACCGGCGCCTGCACTTTTACGGCATCGCGGTCGACCGCATCCTCGGCCTGCCCGACGGAAGTGTCCCCTTCGTCGAACCGGGCTTCACCCGCGCGGTGATGACGGCGCGCTGAGCGCGCCGTCGGCAACCCAAGGCCGGGTCAGTCGAGCTTGAACTTCGACAGCTCGCGATGCTCGCCATAGATGCGGCGGACCGTGCCGGTGATCGAGCGGTAGACGATCGTTTCGGTCTCGATCACCTCAGGCCCGAAGCGCACCCCCGAGAGCATGCCGCCATCGGTGACGCCGGTGGCGCAGACGATGACGTCGCCGGAGGCCATCTCGGCCATGTCGTACTTCTTGTTCGGGTCCTTGACGCCCATGGTCGCAGCGCGCGCCCGCTTCTCCTCGGTGTCGAGGATCAGGCGGCCTTGCATCTGGCCGCCGACGCAGCGCAGCGCCGCCGCAGCGAGAACGCCTTCCGGCGCGCCGCCGATGCCGAGATAAAGGTCGATGCCGGTCTTCTCCGGCTCGGTGCAGAAGATCACGCCGGCGACGTCGCCATCGGTGATCAGGCGGATCGAGGCGCCGGTCTTGCGGACCTCGGCGATCAGCTTCTCGTGGCGCGGCCGATCCATGATCAGCGTGTTGATCTCATGCGGCTTGACGCCCTTGGCCCGGGCCAGCGCGTTGATGTTGTCCGCGGCCGAAGCGTCGAGATCGACGACCCCCTGCGGATAGCCGGGACCGATCGCGATCTTGTTCATGTAGACGTCGGGGGCGTAGAGCAGCTGGCCAGCGCCAGCCATCGCCATCACCGCGATCGAGCCCGGCATGTCCTTGGCGCAAAGCGTCGTGCCCTCGAGCGGGTCGACGGCGATGTGGACCTTGGGACCCTGCTTGTTGCCGACCTTCTCGCCGATGAAGAGCATCGGCGCCTCGTCGCGCTCGCCCTCGCCGATGACGATCTCGCCGTCGATCGGCAGGCGGTTGAGCTCGCGCCGCATCGCATCGACAGCGGCCTGGTCGGCCGCCTTCTCGTCGCCATGGCCGCGCAGGCGGGCAGCGGCGACGGCGGCACGCTCGGTGACGCGCACCAGTTCCATCGAGAGATAGCGCTCGATGATCTGGTCGGGCGAGATGCGGAGATCGACGGACATGGGAACTCCCTAGCGCGATAAGCGGATGGCGGAGGTAAATAGCGACCGGGTGGGCGAGGATATGGCGAAACGGTGTGCTGTCCCGCCTTTCACGATCATTCCCGCTCGATACGGATGACTTGCGGCGCCTCGGCGATATGGCCGTCGGCGCTCACCTTCTCCAGCGCGTCGCGGATCGCGTGCTCGCTGGTGGCATAGGTGATCAACACGACCGGGACCGGCGCGCCGGAGCGCCCGCCGGGATCCTGCTGGGCGGCGATTTCGGAGCGGCGCTGGACGATGCTCTCCAGCGAGATGTCGGCCTCGGCCATGCGGGTCGCGATCGCAGCCGCAGCGCCGGGACGGTCGGCGACGGCGAGGCGGATATAGTAGCCGCCCTCATGACGCTGCATCGGGGCGCGTGTCGGCTGCTCCAGCCGGGCGACCGGCATGCCGAAGGGCTGGCCGGCGGTGCCGCGCGCGACGTCGGCGATATCGGCGATCACCGCCGAGGCGGTCGGGCCGCCGCCGGCGCCGGGGCCGACCAAGGTGATCTCGCGGACGGCGTCGGCGTCGATCGTCACCGCGTTGGTCACGCCCATCACCTGCGCGATCGCGGAGGATTTCGGCACCATGGTCGGGTGCACGCGCTGCTCGATGCCGGTCTTGGTGCGCTCGGCGACGCCGAGCAGCTTGATCCGGTAACCGAGCTCGTCGGCCATCTTCAGGTCGAGCGGCGTGATCGAGGAAATGCCTTCGACATGAATCGCTTCGGCGTCGATCTTCGTGCCGAAGGCGAGGCTGGTGAGAATGGCGAGCTTGTGGGCGGTGTCGAAGCCCTCGACGTCGAAGGTCGGGTCCGCTTCGGCATAGCCGAGGCGCTGGGCGTCCTTCAGGCAGGCCTCGAAGGTCAGGCCCTCCAGCTCCATGCGCGAGAGGATGTAATTGCAGGTGCCGTTGAGGATGCCGTAGAGCCGGCTGACATTGTTGCCCGAGAGCGCCTCGCGCAAGGTCTTCACCACCGGGATGCCGCCGGCCGAGGACGCCTCGAAGGCAAGTGCGGCGCCCTTGCTCTCGGCCAGTTCGGCGAGCGCGACGCCATGGGCCGCGAGCAGCGCCTTGTTGGCGGTGACGACATGCTTGCCGGCAGACAGCGCGGTCTCGACCGCCTGCTTGGCCGGCCCGTCCGAGCCGCCGATCAGTTCGACCAGGCAATCGATCTCGGGGGATGCGGCGAGCGCGACGGGATCGTCGAACCAGGCGAAGCCGGACAGATCGATGCCACGATCGCGATTGCGGTCGCGGGCCGAGACCGCCGTCACGCGGATCGGCCGGCCGCAGCGGGCGGCGAGCGCGTTCTCCTGGCGCTTCAGAATGCCGGCGACCGCAGCGCCGACTGTTCCCAGGCCGGCGATGCCGACGCGCAGGGGCCTGATCTCGGAGGGAGCAGCGTGCATGGTCATGAGCGGCGGGGTCGCATGAGGCGCGCGGGGAGTCAACGGCGAAGGGGTGTAAGGAACCTATCCCGAAACGCCGGATTGAGTACGCAGAGGGGAGGGATCGCCATGCTCAAGGTCGGCTCGGTCGTCTGGGGGGTACGAGACGTACCGCGCGCCATCGCCTTCTGGACGGAAGCGCTCTCATACAAGCCGCTGCGGCCGCCCTCCCCCGACTGGGCGATCCTGGTGCCGCGCGAGGGCGTCGGCGTGCAGCTCGCGATCACGCAGGTCTCGTCCGAAGCTCACGACCATCAGCGCCATCATCTCGACCTCTATGCGAGCGATCGCGAAAGCGAGGTCGAGCGCCTGCTGCGGATAGGCGCGAGCCGGGCCGACTGGCGCTATCCCGAGGGCGCCGACTACGTCGTGCTGGAAGATCCGGACGGAAACCGCTTCTGCGTCATCGAGAAATAGGGCTTCGCCCGCGGTCACTCGAAGCGACAGACGACCTCGGCGGCGAGCTTGTGGACCTTGCCGTTCTCGAAGCCGAGATAGAGGCGCAGGAGCTGGTTGCCGAAGGCGGTGATCTTGATGGTGCGCAGCGCCTCGACGCTGTCGCCGTCCGCCTGGGTGGAATTCTCGTCGATCGGCTTCCAGAACCAGGGCTTCGGCGCCTTGATCACGGCCTGCGCCAGCAACTGCTCGGCTTCGGCGCGGCCCATCCCCATCGGGAAATACTTGGCGGCGATCTCGGTGGCGTCGCGGCCGCATTCCTTGGCACGCGAGGCGGTCAGAACGTCAGCGATCAGGGCCGAGTCGGTGTCGGTGGTGCGGCCGCGCGAAAAATCATAGGTCGCGAACAGGCACACCAACGCGAACAGGCCGAACACGATCCCGATCAATCGGCCTTTCGAGACCATGATGCGCTCAGTCCTCGCTATCCACCCCGGCGCTTGGGTTCCCATGTTTCGGCGATCCGGTCCAGTGCCGCCGCGCAACACAGAGCTGCGTCATTCCGGGGCAGCCCGCAGGGCTGAGCCCGGAATCCAGAACCGATGCCGACGTCACGACGATGCGGACACCGACAACCTCGGCTCGGAGGGCATCGGTTCTGGGTTCCGGGCTCGCTGCTCCGCAGCGCCCCGGAAAGACGGCCCACTCGTCCCCTACCCCGCCTTCGGCATCTGGATGACGTTGTGCAGGGTCTGGTCGGCGCTCTTCAGGAAGCGGCCGACATTGCGCGCTGCCTGGCGGATGCGCTGCTCGTTCTCGACGATGGCGATGCGGACATAGTCGTCGCCATGCTCGCCGAAGCCGATGCCCGGCGCCACCGCGACCTCGGCCTTCTCGATCAGCAGCTTGGAGAACTCGAGCGAGCCGAGATGGCGGAACTTCTCCGGGATCGGCACCCAGGCGAACATCGAGGCCTGCGGCGCCGGGAACTCCCAGCCGGCCTTGGTGAAGCTCTCGACCAGCGCGTCGCGGCGCTTGCGATAGACCTCGCGCATTTCGCGGATGCAGTCGTCGGGGCCGTTCAGCGCCGCCGCGGCGGCGACCTGGATCGGCGTATAGGCACCATAGTCGAGATAGGACTTCACCCGGGCCAGTGCCGCCAGCAGCTTCTCGTTGCCGACGGCGAAGCCCATGCGCCAGCCGGCCATGGAAAAGGTCTTCGACATCGAGGTGAACTCGACGGCGACGTCCATCGCGCCCGGCACCTGCAGCATCGACGGCGGCGGATCGTTGTCGTCGAAATAGACCTCGGCATAGGCAAGGTCGGAGAGCAGGATCAGCTCGTGCCGCTTCGCGAAGGCGACGAGGTCGCGGTAGAAATCGAGCGAGGCGGTGTAGGCGGTCGGGTTCGCCGGATAGCAGGTGACGAGCGCGATCGGCTTCGGCACCGAATGTGCCATCGCCCGCTCGACCGCCGGGAAGAAGGCCGGCGTCGGCTCGGCCGGCACGGAGCGGATGACGCCGCCCGCCATCAGGAAGCCGAAGGCGTGGATCGGGTAGCTCGGATTGGGCACGAGAACGACGTCGCCGGGCCCGGTGATGGCCTGCGCCATGTTGGCGAAGCCTTCCTTCGAGCCGAGAGTCGCGACGACCTGCGTGTCGGGGTTGAGCGTCACGCCGAAGCGACGCTGATAGTAATGCGCCTGGGCGCGGCGCAGGCCCGCGATACCCTTGGAAGCGGAATAGCGGTCGGTGCGCGGCTTGCCGGCGGTCTCGACCAGCTTGTCGATGACGTGCTTGGGCGCCGGCAGGTCGGGATTGCCCATGCCGAGATCGATGATGTCGACGCCCTTGGCGCGCTCGGCTGCCTTGATCTTGTTGACCTGTTCGAAAACATAGGGCGGCAGGCGCTTGATGCGGTGGAAATCGGTCATATCGAGAACAGGTCCTTGCGGATCGCCGCGCCGGAGCGAAGCAAATCACATTCTTGCGTTGCGATGCCTTACCACCGCAGCTTTCGCCCTGACAGGACAAAAAACGCAAGATTCATCGAAACGCAACGCATGACTCCCTGGCGCAACGCTTCATGCCGGCGGAATGAAGGGCTGGCTGATCGTTTTGAACACGTCCAGCGCTTCGCAACGGGCGGAATGCGCTTCCAGCGCCGGATAGTCGCCCAGCGCGACGAGATCGGGATGCGCCTCGCCGGCGAAGCGCAGCGCACAAGCGAGCGCGATGTCGGCGTGGCCGATGCGGTCGTCGAACCACCAGTCGCCGATGCGCTCGGCCCGCTCTCGCTCCAGGGCTGCAAGGACGCCTGCGATCTGGCTGCGGCAACGCCCGGCCCAGGCCTCGGAGATCCGGTCATGCAGCTTCAGCTCGTAGAACAGGCTCACCGCCTTCTCGGCGAGGCCCATCGCCAGCGCCGCAACGCGCAAGGTCCGGTGGCGCGCCGGCTCGGCACGCGGAAACAGCGCGAGTTCCGGAGGCACAAGGCCGTCGAGATAGTCGAGAATGGCGTGGCTCTCGACCAGCACGAGCCCGTCATCGAGCTCAAGCGTCGGGACGCGAACCAGCGGATTGAGCGGTAGGATCCTCTCGCCGTCGCCGAAGACCGACCACGGCCGGTGCTCGAAGGGCAGCTCATAGAGCGCCAGCGCGATGCCGACGCGGCGCACGAAAGGCGAATCATACTGGCCGATCAGGATCATCACTGACGCTCCGCTGAGGAGCCGCCATTGGAATGATCATAGCGGCGCTGGGCAAGCTGCCCGCACTCACTCCGTCGGAGGCGCGGGCGGCGGAGCCGGCGGCGGCAGGACCTTGCCGAGTTGCTGCGCCTGCGTGCCCGCTGCCTCGTTCGAGATTCGCTTGGCGTCGAGCTCGGCCTCGAGCTTCTTGAACTCGTCGACCGTCTTGCGCTTGGCCTCGCGCGAGACGGTGGTGCCGATCGGAATATATTTCGGATCCTGCGGCCGGGTCTCGGTTACGAACGGCTTGGGATCGCCGGGCTTTGTGGCGAGATCGGTAAGTTCCGCAACGCCGCGAGCGGCTTCGCAACCTCCGAGCGCAGCCCCGACGAGCAGGACGAGCCCGACCGCCTTGAGCGAGATTTCGGTCCGCTTGTCAGCCATCGCCCCGCTTCCGCAAAATTTCTTTGTCACTCATACCGGTTAGGTCCTTAATAGGTCCAAAATGGGGAGTGCAACTCCTGCGTACGGCTATCAAGGGGAGCGCCATCATGTGTCCGCCAGCTGACGAGAAGGGCAAGACCGGGCCAAAGCCTGCGGAAACGCCGTTCGGCGAGCTTCCGGCGGTGCCCGATTTCGAGGCGATGGCGCAGAATATGGGTAAGCTGGTCGAGCAGGCCGGCAAGGTGACGGCCGCCTATCTGAAACCGATCGAACGGGGCGAGGCCAAGACCGGCCAGGCCGACGAAGCCAGCGAGATGGTCAAGGTGCTCGGCCGCGTCGCCGAGCGCTGGGTCAGCGATCCCCAGAAGATCATCGAGGCCCAAGGCGCGATCACCAGCGACTTCCTCTCCTTGTGGAGCTCGACGCTGAAGCGGCTCGGCGGCGAGCAGGTCGAGCCGGTGATCGCACCCGAGAAGCGCGACGCCCGCTTCGCCGATCCCGAATGGAACACCCACCCCGTCTTCGATTTCGTCAAGCAGGCCTACCTGCTGACGACGCGCTGGGCCGAGGGCATGGTCGAGCAGGCGGACGATCTCGATCCCCATACGCGCGACAAGGCCCGCTTCTACGTCAAGCAGATCTCCGGGGCCCTTTCCCCGTCCAATTTCGTCGCGACCAATCCCGAGCTGCTGCGCGAGACCATGGCGCAGAACGGCGAGAACCTGGTGCGCGGCATGAAGATGCTGGCCGAGGACGTCGAGGCCGGCGGCGGCGAGCTCAAGATCCGGCAATCGGATGCCGGCGCCTTCCAGATCGGCGTCAACATCGCGACGACGCCGGGCAAGGTCATCTACCGCAACGACATCATCGAGCTGATCCAGTACGCGCCGGCGACCGAGACGGTGCTGAAGCGGCCGCTCTTGATCGTGCCGCCCTGGATCAACAAGTTCTACATCCTCGACCTCAACGCCGAGAAGAGTTTCATCCGCTGGTGCGTCGCGCAGGGGCTGACGGTCTTCTGCATCTCCTGGGTCAACCCCGATCACCGCCACGCGCTCAAGGACTTCGAGAGCTATATGCGCGAGGGCATCTTCGCGGCGCTGGAGGCGATCGAGCAGGTCACCGGCGAGAAGCAGGTCTCGACGATCGGCTATTGCGTCGGCGGCACGCTGCTCGGCGTGACGCTGGCCTATATGGCGGCGACCCGGGACAAGCGCATCGCCAGCGCGACCTTCTTCACCACGCAGGTCGATTTCAGCCATGCCGGCGAGCTCTCGGTCTTCGTCGACGAGGAGCAGATCCGCGCCGTCGAGGAGCAGATGGCGGAACGCGGCTATCTGGACGGGGCCCGTATGTCCGGCGCCTTCAACATGCTCAGGCCGAACGACCTGATCTGGTCCTATGCCGTCAACAACTACCTGAAAGGTAAGGCGCCGACCCCGTTCGACCTGCTCTACTGGAATTCGGATTCGACCCGGATGCCGGCGGCGAACCACTCCTTCTACCTGCGCAACTGCTATCTCGAGAACAAGCTGAGCAAGGGCGAGATGCGCCTCGGCGGCAAGCTGCTCGACCTCAAGAAGGTGACCATCCCGATCTACAACCTGGCGACCCGCGAGGACCATATCGCGCCGGCCCTCTCGGTCTTCCTGGGCTCGCAGACCTTCGGCGGCCCGGTCGACTACGTCATGGCCGGCTCCGGCCACATCGCCGGCGTGGTCAACCCGCCGACCAAGGTGAAGTACCAGTACTGGACCGGCCCGAAGCCGGAAGGCACATTCGAGGAGTGGATGAAGAAAACCGAGGAGCATCCCGGCTCCTGGTGGCCGCACTGGTTCGCCTGGCTGGAGAAGCAGGCGCCGAAGCGCGTCAAGCCGCGTATTCCCGGCGACGGGCCCCTGCCCGCGCTGGAGGACGCGCCGGGAAGCTATGTGAAGATCAAGGCTTGAGCGGCGCCGCGCTGACCGAGCGACCTATACCCCGCCGTCATTCCGGCTGGAGCGAAGCGGAACGCCGGAATCCATTGTAGAATTCTGTGCCCCACGATGGATTCCGACGCTGCGCCGCTGACGCGGCTTGTCCGGAATGACGAGGCACCGGATGTCTCACACAAAAAAGCCGGCCCGAAGGCCGGCTTTCGTGTTTCGCGGAATGTGCCGCTCAGTTCTTGCGGACGACCGGGCGGACCGGGATCGTCTCGGCCGGATCATCCCAGCGATAGGTCAGAGCGGCGGAGACGATGTGGATGTAGGGCTCGGCCTTGCCGGTGAAGGACACAGCCTGCAGGGCAGGATTGAACACCTGCTGCGGGTTGGCACCGGTATAGTTCACCTTGGCCTTGTTGACGTGGATATAGGTGTAGCCGACGTCGAGCTTCAGCTTCTCGGTAACCTGGTAGCTGGCGCCGGCGCTGAGCCAGAGCCGGTCATTGTCCGAGATGAAGATCTGGCGGTTGTCGTCGTTGACCGCCGAAAGCTCGTAAGCCACACCGGCGCGCAGGGTCAGGTCGCGGCTGTACTTGTACTCGACACCGCCCGAGAAGAACCAGCTGTCGTCATACTGGAAGTTCAGGCTCGTGACCGGAACGCCGATGCCGCGGGCGACGATCGGGATGTTGCGGAAGCGGCTCCAGTTCGTCCACTCCACGCCGAGATGGGCCTGCCACTGGTCGTTGATGACCTGGGAGACACCGAACACGACCGAGTCGGGCAGGTTCAGATTGGCCTTGACTGGCGTGTAGCTGGCAGGCGCCGGGTTGCGCAGGCTGCCTTCCAGCGTCTGGCGGACCGAGGAGCGATAGGCCAGGCCGATCGTCGTGCCGTCGAGCGGCGTCAGCGTGGCGCCGAAGCGATAGCCGAAGTCGATCGTGTCGCCCTCGATGATCACCGGGGCCGCGGCGGGGCCGATACCGCTCGCCTGCTTCAGGCTGGCCTTGAAATACTGGACCTGCAGTGCCGCACCGATCGAGAGCCAGTCATTGACCTTGTAGCCGATCGTCGGCGAGACGTTGATCGTCTGCACCCGTGCTGAGCGCCCGAAGACCTGCGCCGCGTTGACCTGGTTGTCGGGCTTCGAGCGCAAGCCGAATGGCGCGCCCGTCGTGAGGCCGATCCAGAGCCGGTCGGTCAACTGCCAGGCGGAATAGGAAGCCGGGATGAAAGCGCCGTCGCCGCCGATATTGCCGGTGCCAAGCGGGCTACCGCCGAGAGCCTGAATCGGCACGTTGCCCGCGGGCGTGCGCACCGTCGTCGTCGAGGTCGGCTTATAGTCGCCATTGGCATAGAGATAGGTGAAGTTCCACTGGCTGTTGCGGCCGGGGAACATGGTGATCGTCGCCGGGTTCCAGGCCATCGAACCCATGCCGATGCCGCCCGCCGCCGCGCCGGCATAGGCCATGCCGAGGCCTTCGGCGCTCTGGCCTGAGCGGATCGCGAAGGAGCTCGCCGAAGCCGCGCCGGCCGCCAACAGCGCCGAAAGCGAGACGGTGGCGGCGGTGGTGAGTTTCAGAAGGCTCTTCATCGCGGCGTCTTCCCCAAGCTGAGGTTCTTGTTGTGGCGGTTTGCGGCGAAGCAGGCCGCGGAATCTGTCATCACCATGCCGCCTGCCGGTTTCCGCCGCAATCCCGCCTTGATCGCCGCCAAATCGCCTTGCTGCCCCTGCTTTCCGCATCGGCAGTGCCAAAAACGTGCAAAAATCCGGCCTTTCGCGTGGCCCGCGGCAAAGCCGGCGACCGAAAAGATGGTTTAGATGCGAACTATTGCCGATTTTGCCATTGTGCGCCGCAACATAGACCTCGCCGGCGGCTGCGGATCATGCGCGCTTTCATAACAAGCGTTGCAAAAGCGCCACAATTCCCGGCGCGCCCGCAGGCATGGCATGCGTCGCGGCGGGCTTGCATCGCAGGGGCAGTCCGCACAGGATCGGCGCGACCTTCGGTCTTGTCTTGCAAACCCTGTTTGAAACGATTGAAAAGGGGGAAACGACGTGAAACTGGTTCGTTACGGCGCATCTGGTCAGGAGAAGCCCGGCCTCATCGACTCCGCCGGCAAGCTGCGCGACCTCTCCGCGCATGTCTCCGACCTCGCCGGCGCGGCGCTGAAATCCGCCTCGCTCGCCAAGCTGAAGGCGCTGTCCCCCGAATCACTGCCGCTGGTCGACGGCTCGCCGCGCATCGGCGCCTGCGTCGGCGATGTCCGCAACTTCATCGCTGTCGGTCTCAACTTCGCCGACCATGCCGCAGAAACCGGCGCGCCGATCCCGGCCGAGCCGATCCTGTTCAACAAGGCCCCGAACTGCATCGTCGGCCCCAATGACGACGTGATCATCCCGAAAGGCTCGAAGAAGACCGACTGGGAGGTCGAGCTCGCCATCGTGATCGGCGACGGCGGCTCCTATATCGCCGAGAAGGACGCGATGGCCGCGATCGCCGGCTTCTGTGTCTGCAACGACGTCTCCGAGCGCGAGTTCCAGATCGAGCGCGGCGGGCAGTGGGCCAAGGGCAAGGGCTGCCCGACCTTCGGCCCGCTCGGCCCTTGGCTGGTGACGCCGGACGAGATCGCCGACGTGCAGAATCTCGGCATGTGGCTCGAGGTCGACGGCGAGCGTGTCCAGAACGGCTCGACCAAGACGATGATCTTCGGCGCCGCCTATCTCGTCCACTATATCAGCCAGTTCATGCAGCTCGATCCGGGCGACGTCATCACCACCGGCACTCCGCCCGGCGTCGGCCTTGGTTTCAAGCCGCCGCGCTTCCTCAAGGGCGGCGAGACGGTGGCGCTCGGCATCGAGGGCCTCGGCACCCAGAAGCAGCTGTTCAAGCCCTACGCGGGCTGACGATATCCTACGCATAGATGGGAAGGGCGCTGCCGGGTCTCCGGCAGCGCCTTTTTTCAGTTCCAGCAGGCCGCGCGCCTACTGCTTCTGCAGCCAATCGATGACTTCGGCCACGGCGACACGCGGCGTCGTCTGGTGGTCGGCCTCGACGACGATGCGCGTGCCGGAATAGGCGGCGCGGTCGTTCATCGCAGCGCGGTCGCCCGTGCCGATCACCCACAGTGTCGGAACGCGGACGCCGCTCGCCTGGGCTGCCTGGGCCGCCGGCCCGGAAGGATCGAAGAAGTTGAGATAGGCCTTGGCGGTCGTGGTGATGGGGAAGGTCCGGCCCTGGTTGAAGTCGAGGAACCTCCCCTTCTGTGCCCCTTGCCCAGCAGCGACCATCGCCTTGGCCTGCGCAAGGCTCTCCCCGGTCTGGCTGGCGATGAAGTCAGGGCGATGCCCCGGCGCCAGCGCCACCACCGCGTCGACGCCGCCGACGCGAGCAGCGTAGCCCATGGAGATGTTGGCTCCCAGGCTATGCCCGGCGAGCACGATCCGGGACGCTCCACCGGCCTTCAGCCGCGAGACGGCTGCCTGAACCTCGCCGAGCGTCTGGTCATAGGTCCTGTAGCCGGACGTCCAGGACATCCGCGGCAGCACGACGGTCGCACCGCGCGCCTTCAGCCCCTGGGCCAATGGCTGCAGGGGACCTTGCCCACCCGCCTTGCCGTGGATCAGCACCACGCCTGCCCCGCGCAGTTCGAACGCCAGGGCGGGCACCATCGCGCCGAGCGCGACCGCAACCGAGAGCAATGGGACGAGCACGCGGCGCCGGTTCCCTCGCAACGCATGTGAGAATCCCGACATTGACGCCTTCCCTTCGATTTACAGGCAAGATCATCGTAGTGATCGACCGCGACCTGCGCTCACCCCTGTCGCGAGGCTCGTCACGCAGGCCGCGAAAAAAGCGCTGCCGGGGCTGTTCGACCTCACCCCGGCAGCGCAGCAGCGCGCCCTGGCACAGCCGCTTCAGTCCCCGGCACGCCCATTCAGGCGCGGAAACCTGATCACTTGCGCCGATGCCGGCCTCGGCATGCTGGCCGCCGAGGCGACAGGCGCCGCGTCGCCTCGAACAGATGTTTCGCGCCCACCCTGGACCAGTTGCTCGATGTTCATCGCGGCGCGCTCGCGTTCGAGCCTGCGCCGACTGCGCGCGAGGCGCGCGCCCAACGTATCGAATCCCGGCATCGAATCGCCCCCGCTCTCCTGCCGCCTCATCCAGCTATGAGCGCAAGCAGACATGGTCGCATCCCCCATTTGGGGGGTGCAGCCATTGTTTCGTCGCGAACGAGGATAGGACCCAGGGCCGACCCGATGACCGGCGTCAGCCTTCCGGCAGGCCGAGCATCAGCCGGATGTTCTGGACGGCGGCACCGGAGGCTCCCTTGCCGAGATTGTCGAGCCGGGCAACGAGTACCGCCTGGCCGAGATCGGCGTTGCCGAAGACGCGCAATTCCAGCTTGTTCGTGTCGTTCAGCGCCTCAGGCTCAAGCTTGCCGCTCGCATCGGCCGGCAGGACGCTGACATAGGTCGAGCCGGCATAGCGCTCGGCCAGCGCCGCTTCGAGATCGGCGGGCTTCGGCTTGCCGGGCAGCGTGTCGAGATGCAGCGGTACCGAGACCAGCATGCCCTGCCGGAAATTGCCGACCGACGGCACGAAGATCGGCCGCCGCTCCAGCCGCGAATAGACCTGCAGTTCGGGCAGGTGCTTGTGTTTGAGACCGAGGCCGTAGAGCTCGAAATCGGGCGCGGTGCCGGCCTCATAGGCTTCGATCATGCTCTTGCCGCCGCCGGAATAGCCGGAGACCGCGTTGACGGTGACGGGATAGTCGCTCGGCAGCAAGCCGGCATCGACGAGCGGGCGCAGCAGTGCGATGCCGCCGGTCGGATAGCAGCCGGGATTGGCGACGCGGTTGGCGTTGGCGACCTTCTGCGCGAAGCCCGGCTCCAGCTCGGCGAAGCCATAGGTCCAGCCCGGCGCGACGCGATGAGCGGTCGAGGCGTCGACGATCTTGGGCGCGTCGTTGCCGAGCTCGTCGGCGAGCGCGACGGATTCCTTGGCCGCATCGTCGGGCAGGCAGAGCACGACGAGGTCGACGCCCGCCATCATCGCCTTGCGGGCGGCAGGATCCTTGCGCTTGTCGGGATCGATGCTCTTGACCACGACTTCCGCCACATCGGCGAGACGCTCGCGGATTCCGAGTCCAGTCGTGCCGGCTTCGCCGTCGATGAAGATGGATTTCAGGTTCTGGCTCATCGGACCCTCGCAAGGCGTCTGGTGGAAGCGGGCGGAACTGGTTGGCTGGCTCTGGAACTTGGCCTTGTCGCAAGACCGGACATCAGTTTTGCGACGGGCATAAAAAAACCGCGCTCGGGGCGCGGTCGCGGGCGTTCGGGCTGGAAGCCGAGCGTCATCGCGGGCGCGCCGGAGCGGCCTGTTCGGTGCGACGTCGGGTCGGGTTCACGGTCATGCGGGGCTATATGTTCCCTGCCCGGCTGCCTGTCAATCGGCGCTGTACACCAAGGACGCCAATCGGTCCTCGATCAGGCGCAGGGCGTCCTCGACCGAAAGGACGGCCGTGTCGACGATCAGCCGGTCGCCGGTCCAGGGCTGATAATCATGTGTCTCCACCGAAGTCCAGTCCGGGACGACAAATCCCGGGATATCGGATCGTCGCTGCTCGACCCTGCGCCGGTGCTCCGCCTTGTTGGAACAGACGACTTCGATGTCGAGATGCGGCACGGCCGAAGCCCGAGCGAGCTCGCGCCAGGCCGCCCTGCTCTCGGCGACCGGATTCACGCAATCGGCCACGACGGCCATGCCGAGCGAAAGGTTTCCCCCCGCGATCGCGAGAGCGACGACATAGCCACCCGGCCCGATATCGCTGCCGGGCGATATAGAGCGAAGCGCGTGCTCGATGCTGTCGATGCGCAGATAGGCCGCCGACCGACTTGCCGCGAGCTCGCGGGCAAGCGTCGTCTTGCCACTACCCGGCAGTCCGCTGAACACGATCAGCACGCAGGTCCCGCTTGGTTCAGGTCGGTTCTCACGTATTCTGAAGCCCTTGATGCGTATCCTTGTCAGGATGATTCAAGCACCTCGCAGCCCGATTCAACCAGCCTTCTTCAGCGCCAAGGCCTGCAGATAATGCTGCGCCACCGCAGCGCCGGCGATCGCGGTCGCATCGGCATGATCATAGGGCGGCGAGACCTCGACGATGTCCATGCCGCGGAAATCGAGATCGCGGATCGCCCAGACCAGCTGCAGCGCCTGCGCCGAGGAGAAGCCGCCGGCGACAGGCGTGCCGGTGCCCGGCGCGAAGGCAGGGTCGAGCGCGTCGATGTCGAAGGTGAGATAGGCCGGCCCCTGCCCCACACGCTCCTTGATCCGCGCCGCGATGCCGTCGACCCCGAGCCCATGCGCTTGGTAGGCGTCGAGCACCTCGATGCCGCAATCGCGCGGCGCGACGGTGCGGATGCCGACCTGGATCGAGCGCTCGGTGTCGATCAGCCCCTCGCGCACCGCCTCGAGCACGAAGGTGCCGTGACTGATCGCGCCGACGCCGTCGTCCCAGGTGTCCTGATGCGCGTCGAACTGGACGATGGCGAGCCTGCCATGGCGGGCGACATGGGCGCGCAGCAGCGGCAGGGTGATGAAATGGTCGCCGCCGAGGGTGACGAGCTGGGCGCCGCTGGCGATGATCGCGGCGGCCTCGCTCTCGATCGCCCGGGCACAGCCCTGCAGGTCGCTGCGCGGCAGCAGGCAATCGCCATAGTCGACCACGGCGAGCGTTTCGAACGGGTCGATCCGCGAGGGATATTGCGCGTCGCCGTCGAAGATCGCGCTGACGCGGCGCATCGCCTGCGGCCCGAAGCGCGTGCCGGGCCGGTTCGAGACGGCGAGGTCGAAGGGCACGCCCCAGACCACGACATCGCAGCCGGCGACGTCCTTGCTGTAGCGGCGGCGCATGAAGGAAAGCGCGCCGGCATAGGTCGGGTCATGGGCCGGGCCCTTGCGGTCGCCGGTGAAGGCGTGGTCGATCGTCGGGGTTTCGGCAGGTTCGGTCATGTCGGGAATCCGTCGGGGGTCAGCGCCGGCCGTTGAGCCAGACATAGAGGCACCAGGGCAGGATCAAGGCGAGGCCGGTCAGGACGAGCCGCAGCGTCGTCCAGGCAACCGGGTATTGCAGCGCCCTGCCGTCGAGCTCCGGCACGCCATGGATCAGGCCGAGCGTGAAAGCCGGCGCCAGGAATACGATCAGCGCATTCACGATCCGCCGGCCGCGCGGCAGGTCGCTGCGGGCCAGTGCGAGCAGGGCCGGCACCGCGACCATGCCGAAGGCGATCAGGACGAACAGGACGCGCATGGCGGCTTCCGGTTGAACAGGGACGGCAGCCGATTTAGCACGCCCGGGCCACGCTCCAGCCGTCTGCGGCTGCTGCCGCAGCCGATTCTGTCGTTTGACGGGAGCTAACGGCCGCCGCCGACCCGGATGATCGAGCCGACCATGTAGGACGCGGCCTCCGAGAGCGCGAACAGCACCGCCTCGGCGATCTCCTCGGGCTCGGCGACGCGCTTCAGCGGGATCGTCGGCGCGATCCGTTCGACACGGCCGGGATCACCGGCGGAGAGCGCATGGATATCCGTCTGTGTCATGCCCGGGGACACGGCGTTGACACGGATGCCGGCAGGGGCGAGCTCGATCGCCAGGCCGATGGTCAGCGAATCGATCGCCGCCTTCGAGGCGGCATACCAGACATATTCGTTGGGCGAGCCGAGCCCGGCCGCGATCGAGGAGATGTTGACGATGGCGCGGTTCTTCGCGCCCTCATTGGCGAGCAGGGCCTGAGCCGCCTCCCGCGCCACCAGGATCGCGCCGGTGACGTTGAGGTCGATGCAGGCGCGGATGACCTGCGGGTCCGACTTGGCAAGCGAGCTGCTCTTGCCGGTGATGGCGGCGTTGTTGACGACAGCGGTCAGCGGCCCGAGCGCCGCCTTGGCCTCGGCAAAGACGCGGGTGATGTCGGCGAGGTTCGCCATGTCGCCCTGGATCGCGATCGCCCTCGCCCCCGCCCGGCCGCAGGCTGCGACGACATCGGCCGCCGCCTGGGCGTTGCCCTGATAGTTGACGGCGACGTCATAGCCGCGCTCGGCGGCGAAACGGCAGATGGCGGCGCCAATGCCTCGGCTGCCGCCGGTGACGAGAAGGACGGGACGGTCGGACATGTGGACGGCTTTCCTTGACGATCAACGCGGGGTGAATGGCCGGATCAGGTGCTGCTGGCGATCGCCTCGATCTTCTCGAGCCCGCCGAGCTTGGGCGCGAAGGAGGCCCAGACCTTGCGGGCACCCGCCTCCCAGCCGGGGCGATCCTCCGGCTGCACGACCTTGCCGCCCTCGGCCTTCGCCTTGGCCATCGAGGCGTCCTCATCGGCGATGATGAGGTCGTCGAAATAGCCCGCTCCTTCCGCAGCTGCAGCCGTGAAGGCCGCCTTGTCCTCGGCCGAGAGGCCCTTCCAGAAGGAGGCGGAGACGGCAACGACGCCGGTCGCCCAGATATGGCCGGTCTCGATCAGATAGGGCACGACCTCGTGCAGCTTGAAGCCGACATAGGCCGATTTGGTCAGGTCCATGCAGTCGACCACCCCGGTCTTCAGCGCGTTGTAGGTCTCGGGGATCGGGATCGGCGTCGGATAGGCGCCAAGGCCGGACCAGAGCTCGGTGTGCAGCGGGCTCTGGATGACGCGGATGCGCTTGCCCTTGACGCTGGCAGGCGTGGTCAGCGGTTCCTTGGCGAGGAGATGGCGGGCGCCGTAATTGATGAAGCCGAGCACGACGAAACCCTGCGCCTCGTATTTGCGTTTGAGCTCCTCGCCGAGCGGCCCGGCGAGCACGCGCTTGAGATGCGTGCGGTCGCGGAACAGGAAGGGCAGATCGAGCAGCTGCCCGTCCGGCACCCATGACGACAGCGCCGAGATCGTGAACAGCGAGGCCTGGACCGAGCCGAGGCGCAGGCCTTCGGCGACCTCCTTCTCGCCGCCGAGCGCGGCATTGGGGACGACGCGCAGGTCGAAGCGCCCGTGCGCGCTCTGCGCCAGCTTCTCGGTCACACGGCGCCAGATCATCGTCTCCGGCTTGTCCTCGCCGAGCAAGGACGCAACCGTGACCGGCCGGCCGGCGGCGAAGGCGCGGCCAGACAAGATGGCTGGCGAGGCCAGCGTGGCGGCGGCGAAGGCGCGGCGGGTCAAAGCCATCGGAACAACTCCTTGATGGAGACAGGTAGCGACGGCCAGGCCGCCACCGCAAGGCAAAGGACCAAGAGCGCCACGAGCAGGCTCGCCAGCAGAGGCAGCACGGCGCGGAACACTGCGGCGGGCGAAAGCCGCATGATGCCGCTCACGACGAAGACGAGGATGCCGAGCGGCGGCGTCAGCCCATGGATCATCAGGTTGACGACCAGCACGACGCCGAACTGGATCGGATCGAGCCCGGCGGCGATGGCGGCCGGCAGCAACAGCGGCGCCAAGAGGAGAATGGCGGCACCGATATCGAGGAAGAGACCGGCGATCAGCAGCACGACATTGGAGAGCAGCATCACCGCGAGCGGCCCGCCGCCGAGCGCGGTGACCAGCCCGGCCATCTGCTCGGAGACGCGGTCGACCGCGAGCAGGAAGGCGAAGGGCGCGGAAGCACCGATCAGCAGCCCGACCGCCGCCGTCTCGCCCGCGGCCTTGCGTAAGGACGCCAGCACAGTGCCGCCATTGAGACTGCGCAGGAGCAGACACGCGACGAGCGCATAGGCGACGGCGAGCGCCGAGGCTTCCGTCACCGTGACCACGCCGAAGCGGATGCCGACCACGACAACGATGCCGAGCCCGATCGCCGGGAGCGCGCCGACGAAGGAGCGCGCCCGTTCGGCATTGCTGGCGCGAGGGGCGGAGTCGACGACGCCGCGGACGCTGAGATGGATGCCGATGGCGAGCGCCAGCGTGAGCACGGCCCCCGCGACGAAGCCGCCGACCAGCAGCGAGCCGACCGAGAGATTGGTCGCCGCCGCCAGGATCAGGAAGGCGATCGAGGGCGGGATGATGTTGTCGAGCATCGAGACGCCGGCGACGATCGCGGCGGCATTGGCCGGCGGATAGCCGCGCGCGACCAAAGCCGGCGCCATCACCTTGGCACCGAAAGCGGCATTGGCGACCGAGGAGCCGGAAGCGCCGGAGAACAAGACGCTGGCGACCAGCGCGGTCTGCGCCAGCCCGGCTCGGACATGCCCGACCAGGGCGGCGGCGAAGCGCACCAGGCGCTCGGCGAGTCCGCCTGCGGTCAGCAATTCGCCGGCGAGCAGGAAGAAGGGGATCGCCAGCAGCAGGAATTTCGAGACGCCCGCTACCGTGTTCTGGACGATGGCCGGCTCGGGCAGCAGGCCGCCGAAGGCCCCCGAGAGCGAGACGCCGGCAATGAGCGCGAAGGGCAGCGGCGCGCCGAGCAGCAGCCCCGCCCCCGCGGCAAGTCCCGCGACCAGGCTCGGCGTCGTGACGAAAAGGCCGGTCGCGCTATTTGCCAGCGCATAGAGTCCTATGCCGAGCAGCAGCGCGACCAGCGCCGCCGGCCAGGATTGTGTCAGCACCGCCCGCCAGAGCACGAGAACGAGTGTCAGCCCGCCGCCGATGGCAAAAGTCGCAAAGCGCAGGCTCTCGGGCAGGCCGAGCACAGTCGAGGTGCCGCCGACCAAGGCCGCGACGCTGGCGCCGCCGAGCGTCAGCACCAGCGCGCCGTGGACGGCGATCGCCTCGGCCAGGACGGCGGCGATGCGCCGCGCCGGCACCGGCAGCAGGTTGACGACGACATCGAGCCGCATGGCGAGCGCGCTCGTCGCCGCCAGCGGCGCGCCGACCGCGACAAGCGCGACATTGAGCCAGATCGCAAGCTCGTCCGACCAGACGAGCCCGTCTCCGAGCAGATAGCGCCGCGTCACCGCCGCCATCACCACGAGGAAGAGCACGGCGAGGATCGCTGCGCCCAGCCATTCGAGCATTGCGACGAGCGTGGCCAGCCCACGCCCAATCAGAGGAGCGGGGGATCGATGTGGCGCAACAGACCTGGCGGCGCCGGGCACCAGCTCAGCGCAGCGGCGAGAAATGCGTCGGCCGCAGGATCCGGCTGCGCATCTCGAGGACGTAGGGCGCGGCCTTGGCGCGGAAGACCTGCCAGCGCGGATCGGCCTCCATCGCGGCCCGCCGGCGCTCGCGATCGCCGGCATCCTCGAAGCGCCACATGTGAACGACCTCGTTGACGACACCGCTATCGGTGGTGAACCAGCCGATCAGATGGCCAAGATGGGAGATCTGCAGCTCCATCCCCTCAGCGACATAGAGGTCGAGATAGTCGCGCACATGCGCGGGCTTGATGGCGTAGGTACGCTCGTCGAGGATCATCGCTCAGCCGCTCCCTCCTGGCGAGGCCGCAGAGCGGCCGAGCGATCAGATAGCCGTCTTCGCCGCAAAGCCCAACCGGTGCGGCTCCGGCCGAGCCTGCGATCGGCGCATGACGGCAGTCTGTCGCCCCCGGCAGCGAAGCGACTTCGCGCCGGAGCCGCGTCGCGGAGAAGAATGAACTGCGCCCCAGCCCGCCGGGAGCAACATCCTGCTTTTTTAGGCGATCGGGGCGCTCAGCCGCCATGCAGATAAAGATCGGCCCTGGCATCGCCGCGGTAGCCGGGCTCTGCCAGCACGAATCCGGCCTGTCGCAACAGATGCACGGAGGGGCCGTTGCCCGGATCGACCGTCGCCCGCACCGGCGTGATGCCGCGCTCGCCGGCAAAGGTGACCAAGCCGGCGAGCAATTCCTTGCCCAGCCCCCTGCCCCAGCTCGCGCGCCGCAGTCCGTAGATCACCTCTTCGGTGCCATCGCCCGGCCTGGCGAAACCGGCCCAGCCGATCAGCTCGCCGCTGGCCCGCTCGGCGACAGCGCCGGTGCCGTAGCCGAAGCGTTCGAGATTGGCCGCCGAGCGCTCCACCCAGAGCGCCGCGACATCCGGTGTGAGCGGCCGGCCGTCGTCGACGAAGCGATGGACCTGCGGGTCAGCGAAGAGCGCGACGAGCAAGGGAGCATCGGCGGCCAGGAAAGGCCGCACGACGAGACGCGCCGTCACGAGCTGGGACTGATGGATCATGCGTGCGACGGAACAGCTTGGCACGGCCGGAATCCGTCAGGAGCGAAACCCACGGTCGCGGCTGCGGTTGAAGGGCCGGATGACCCGCGGCTATTCCTCGTCAGAACGGTAGGATCGCTCTGCGCGATACGGCCGCTGCCCGGCTTGACGCTCGTAACGCCGTTCACGGTCGCGATCCTGCGTCATGACGCAGTTGGCATAGGCGTCGGTGCCGCGCTGGAAGCCATAGGCGTCGCAGCGCGAGCGATCCTCGACGATCGGGTCCGGCGTGCTCGCGCAAGCGCTGAGAGCCAGGGTGAGAGCAGATGCGGCGATGATCCTCATGGGGCGAGGATGGAAGCGCCGCATGGCTGCTTTGGGGCGACAATCCGGCACTGATGCGGAGAGAGATGCACCGGCTCAGGGCCTCAGTTGTCGGCAGTTCCGGCGGCACTTTCGAGAATCCTGACAGTCTCTTCCAGACTTTCCTTCACGCCGAGCTGGAAGTCCTTGCGGAAGGCGATGATCGTGTCCGGCGGCTGGCCCTTGAAGGTATAGACCACGCTGACCTGGTCGGGATTGACATAGAGGGGCTTGCCGTCGGTAGGCGAGGTGAACTTGCAGAGCTTTGGCATGTGACGACTCTCTGGAAGGATCCGAGCGATTCAGTCGTCATAGCCTAGCAAAAGGACAGGCCCCGCCACAGCCGTGGCGGGGCCTGCGCAGGGATCGATCGGAAATGATCAGCGCGCGATGCGCGGGCGTCCGCCGCAGAATTGCTGCTCGACCGCGCGCTCGTAGCCGAGCTCGCGGTCATAGACCATGACCGTGCGGGTCAGGCAGTCGCCATCCTGCACCAGCCCGGTGTTGATGAGGCGACCATTGGGATCGGCAACGACGGTCGGGCCACAGGCCGCGGCGGCGGTAGCCAGCCCGAGGCCGACGATGAACTTCGCGATACGGTTCATGACAGCGCTCACATATAAAGGCCGCGGCCGCAACGGCGCACGCGCCGGTTCTCGTAATAACCGGTATAGCGGTTGAACACGCGAACGGTCTTGTAGAGGCAGTACTTGCCGTCGTTGCGGCCGTCGTAATAGGTCCGGCCGGTGTCGAGATCGACGCCGAGGAACTCGTCCTGGCCCTTCTTGCCGCCCTGGGCGAAGGCCGGAGCCGTCGCAAGGCTGATGGCGGCGAAGCCGACTGCGGCGATGGCTATCTTGAGCATGGCAGTTCTCCTGTCTTGCGGCGGAAATGTGTCCAGCACCGCTTGGCGAGGCTTGCACCGGTCAGTACGGTTTTCGCGTACCCCCCGCATGTTTATCCATGGTGAGCAGCCAGATCGGCAGGCAGATCACCGCTCTTCCCCCCATGGACCCATAGCAGATCAGCTTGCGGCTTTGCTACCCGCAACGCGCCGCAGTCTGGCCATGATTATGCCACGAGCCAGAATCGATGATTTCGCGCGGGGTCGATGCGAGCCCGCAAGCCCATGCATCGGGGCCGGAGAGCCCTGCCCTGCAGACCGGTGTGCCGGAGGCTTGGCTCAGATACTACAACGAGGATCGGCCGCACGGGGCCATCGGCAACAGGCCTCCTATGCCGCTGCAGAATCCCGGCGGAGCACCCAGCTCGCCGCCGTGATCCAAGGCCGGAAACTCAAGCCTCCGGCAATCCAGAAAATGGGCTCGGATCAGGGATATTTGCCATGAGTGGTGCCTCGCATCGGCACCGCCGACCCTTCTAGCTCGGCCGAATGAGCGCGCAGGTAACGACGTTTCCGCCTGCGTCTCAGCCACAGACCGAATGCGAAGGGCAGCAAGGCGCTGACAGCAAGCGGTGTCGCGTGCGGCGTGAGCTCGATGCTGTAGAACTTCCCGACACCCCATACGGCCACCGCAAAAAGGCAGACGCTAATGAGGCCGTAAGTCAGCGCCGAGCCGACTGGCGCGGGAGCGTAGGCGGAGGCCGCGATTTCGGCCTCCATGTCCTGGCGATCAACGCGGTTCAATGCGATACGACCGCAAAAGCCAATGCCATGGCTGAAAACATCAGATGGTCCGCGCCGATCGACGTGATCCCGATATGGCACCGTCCACCATCGTCGGTTTCGAGCATCAGGTCGCCTTGAAGATCCGCAAGGGCCAATATGCTCGGGTCGCAAATGAGCTTGCCCGATCTCTCATTCGACATGTCGCAGACCATCTCGGCACGCTGTCCTGTCTTCGTGGTCAAACGAGCCATGGTTCGAATCTGTCTTTCTGCACCAAGGCAGGCACACCGCACACGCTCAGAATGACATTCGGCCAAAGTCCTCGTTCGCGAGCGCAGCATCATTAATATGGGAAGTCATCTCGCAAATCGGTAGAGACAAAAATAATAACAGGAAAAAGTCTTATATATCGAGATATTAACCCTGTGATTTCAACGTTTTGAAGGAAACCTATGTCAGGAAAATATCCAAATATGACTATGTTTATGTAAGCCCTCTGAAAGAAAATTATTTGTTGAGCCTTGTATCTGGCGAAAATTATCCTAACTTCGAGGATAGTCAGTCGGTATCATAGTCAATGGCCGCTAGCGGTCTGGCTGTGGCCAGGAACGCCGATGGCGACACACAATGGCGGGTGGAAGCGGTGCGCGCCTTCGTCTGGTTCATGGACGAGAACGGTCTGTCGACACCGCTGGTCGATCGCGAAACCGGCGCCTGCCGCGATGGTCTCCACCGCGATCGGCAGAATGAGAACAGCGGCGGCGAATCCGTGGTATCCTATCTTTTCAGCCTCGCCGAGTTTCGCCAGCTCTCCCGCATGAGTGGGGACCGCCCGAAACTGGCGCCGCTTCGGGTCTTGCACGCCTGAGCCTCCAGCGATCCGCACAAACCGAACTGGGGCCGCCTTGCCGCAAGCCACCTTCCTGAATCGGCAGGCGTTGCACCTGCATCCCGATTCCGCTCGGGTCGTGATGCGCCGCTTTGGGCCTTCGCCCGAGCCACGCGGCAGGGGCCCAACCGACAAGCTATGTTCCCAACGTCGTCTAAACCTACTGCAATTTCGGATCGAGGCGCGGAGCCCCGCGGCCGCGTACAAGGCGCACGGTCTGCGGCAGGGCGCATTCCCTGAAAAGGAGCATGAACATGACCCAAGCTAAGCCCCCGCCCCAACGCTCGATCGCGCCCGGGGATGTGGTCCGGCTGTCCTTCGGCTTCGCCGACCAGTCCGGCGCCGGCGACTACGAGATCGTCCGGATCATGCCGACGAGAGCGAGCGGCGAGCGCGAATACCGCGTTCGCGGCACCGACGGGCATGAGCGAGCGATCGGCCATGACCAGATCGTTTCGGACGGCCCCCAATCGGTACGCAGCCCGGTCGGGTGACGCTCGCCGCGAGGCGGAGCTCCCGAACCAAACCAATAAACTTTGGAGAAGACAGTTGGCTGAGAACTCGAAATCCCGCGTGACCGCCGATGCCGCGTTCCTGAGAACGCAGACCCAGTCGATGTCGCGCAATCGCGTGCTGTCCGAAACGGAGACGATCAATCAGGCGCGCGACGCCAACACGGCGCGCTTGAGGGCCTTGCGGCTCCAGAAGGAGGCGGCCGACCGCGCCGCTGCAGCGTCGGCGCCCCCGTCACCCAAGCGCAAACGGTCTGTTTGACACCGGCCCTGGACCGTCTTCCGGCCCGCGACGAAACCACTGCCTCGGCCGGTTGAAACCCGCCCTTCGAGCCCGCCGAACGGGGTCTGACCAACGGAGTTCGCTTGGACATCGATGTCACCCGCAAGCCGGATGGAACGGCCTGGTTGCTGACCGACCTGCTCGGTCGAGCGATGGGATATGTCGAGGACAGGGCGGAGGGCGAGTTCATGATCTACCCTGCCGGCCATGCGATCGAGACGATGCAGGCGATGCGGCGAGGTCCCTTCGGGTCGCTCGATGCCGCACTGGCCGAGATCGAGCGCTTCACCCGGGGAACCTGCCGGCGCGTTGTCGACGATGCGCAGTCCGATTCCGATGGCTGAGCAAGGCCGTCAGGCGCTAGCCAGACCGAAAATGGCTTGGATGGCTTCTAGACGATCAAGCCCAAGCCAGCCGCAAACACCGATAAGCCGGCAAGCGCCCCGACAGCCGCGCCGGCGGCCGGAAAGATCCCGCCGCGGCAGCCAGCCCCCCAAACCCGCGGGCCAGCCGTCGAGGGAGAAGCTCGATCACGGTTAGAAGTCGGCAGCGGTCAAGCGATGATAGCTCTGGCGCTTGCGGGAATAGGCTGCACCGGCAGCCTTTCGGATCGTGGCGAGATGCTCATCATACGCCAGCAGCATCGATGCTTCGCCCGATCCGGCTGACGAGTCGATGCTGCGCAACGCTGCGAACTCGACCTCGAACGCGATCTCCAGGGCGGAATCGGAGCCCCAGAAGCATACGCAGTCCCGTGCGGTGTCATATCGTCGGATTGGATTGGGGAAGTGGAGGCTCATCGGATCATCCTCCAGGGTTGACCAGGTTCAGGCGCGCCGTAAGCGGGCTCGGATCGTTGTCGCGCGGCGCCGAGACGGGGCGGCGCGCGACAAGGCGTAGACCGGACGTAGTTCCCCCGCGCCGGGGGGGGAATTCAGCTTTTCGGAACGCCCAGGGCTGCCGCGCAGGCCTTGGCCACGTCTGCATCGGGCGAGGAGCTGCCCGGCATTGTCGCCCATCCACCTTTTGCGATGAAATCACCCTGTTGCCAGGAGCTGATCTTCTTGAATTCGACGAGCTGCTCGGTCGCATTGGCCTGCTGCTGGAACTTCGCCACGCAGATCGGCGAGAGAGCTGCCACGAGGGCGGTGGTCGAACGAGTCCTGGCGTCTCGCTCCGCCGTGCTCTGCGTCACCCACCCGCCCCAGGTGAACCCGAGGATCGCAAGGGCAATAGCTCCGCCGACGGCGCCCCAGGCCGCCGGCTTCAGTTCTGCTGGAATTTTCATGATGTCGGACTTTCCGAACCGGAAGAAAATCTCCCGTGAAACATCATATCACATTTTGAGTGCGGCAGATCGTCATTTGATTCGTTTCAATTTTGCTTCACGAAAAGCCAGATATGTAGAATTCGATCAGCTGATATTCTTTGTTTTCAGTCGCCGTCGATCGACGTCCGGGATCTGCGGCTCCATGCGGGCAGAGGCCGGGGGAGCGGATCGAGTTACCGCTCGGGTCACGAAACAGAGCCGCCGATTACAAATCGGGCTGGGATCGGGCGGTGATCGGGCTGTCCGCAATGCGCCGCGCAGGCGGCGCCCCCAAAGCGCCCTCACCATGACGGACTATGCGTCCCGTGGCGTTGCCGACGGCACGACCGCACGCAGTTCCTCCGCTGTGCCCTGGAGCGCTATACTGGGAGGCGCGGAACCGCGGCAGCAGGCCAACAAATTACTTGTAGGGCGATTGAGGAATCTGGAGCGGGCGGGGGGAATCGAACCCCCATAGCTAGCTTGGAAGGCTAGTGCTTTACCACTAAGCTACGCCCGCGTGTGCATCCTTGCTGACGCCCTATCAAACTCAACTCACAACCGCCAGCTACTTTTTCGAGGCAAGCCGTCGCTTGTCGAGCTGAGCGCTTTGAGCCATGGCGCATTAAGGCTGTGGCCCAACCATTGAGCTACCTCCGCGCCGGGCGCCAAACTCCGCATCCGACCGGTCAGTGTCAACCCACCCGGCAAAGAAGAGGGCTTCATCCACCTGAGGCTCGTGCGCGCAAGCTCACATATCGCTCAAGGCCCGCTGGCCAAGCCAGATCGCAGCGCCGGTGAACAGGCCGAGCGCCGCGCCTCCGGCGAGCGTGCCGAAGGCCAGCGCGCCGGCCGCAGCCACTGCCGTGCTGAAAAGCGCAATCCCCATCATCCCTCTCCCCGATGGCGAACCTAGCCAGGCCGCGCCCCACGGCAGCCCCCATTTGGGGGAGGAAGGACAAATTTCGAGTGCCATTAAACTAAAAGTGCGCATCGAAGCCCCCCAAATGGGGGGCGATAGCGCACCTCCAGGCTGATACCGTCAGGCTGGGGAAAACAATATGTCCGAACTCGGCGAGCTCTACTGCCCGTTCAGGCCCGAGGTCATCTCGGCGATTTCGCCGCGATTGGCGATGCTGATCCACGGCATGGGCATGTCGGCCCTACTGTTTCTCGGGTTCTGATCTCGTCGCCCTGACCCGGTCCTAACGCTTGGTCATCTCGATGTCGGGGATCGTCGGCCCGCTGGCGCTGCGCTCGCCTTCGACGATGGGCGGTGACGGAACCCGCGAGATCCGCAGCGCGATGTAGATCGCGACGGCGACCGACAGCCCGACGAGATAGATCAGCATGCCCTGCGGCCCCCGAAGCTGCATCAGCAGGGTCGCGGCCAGCGGCCCGATCGCCGAGCCGGTGCCCCAGAGGAACAGCAGTTGCGCCGAGAGCCCGACGGCCTGGTCGCGTCCCATGCGGAAATAGGCATGCGTGACCGCGACCGTATACAGCGGGACGCTGCAGCCGCCGATCAGGGCGAACAGGCCGAAGAGCCAAATCCGGCCATGGGCCGCATCGACCTCCAGCAGCATCATCAGGCCAGCCGCGACCACCGCGACGATACTGGTGGCGACAAGCATGATCAGGCGGCTGGCGACCCTGTCCGCCAGCAGGCTCATCGGCCATTGCAGCAGCAGAGCGCCGATCTGGATGCCGGCGGTGAGCAGGATGGTGGCCCGCTGATCGAGACCCGAGAGGATGCCGTAGGCGGGCGCGACGCTGGTCAGCGGGCCGCCGACCATCCCGACATAGAGGCAGCCGACCACGGCGGCCGGCGCCTGCTGCCACAGTGTCCGCAGGCCGACGGAGACGATCTCGCTCGATTCGGGCCCTCTCGCCCGCGTCAGCGCCACCGGGATCAGCGCGAGCGAGAAGGCCATGCTGGCGAAGAGGAAGACGTCCTGCGACTGGATCGCGACATAGCCGATGCCGATCTGCGAGCCGATCAGCGCGACGCGGTTGAGGATCTGATAGATGCCGAAGATGCGGCCGCGCTGCGCCCGGTTGGCCTGCCCGCTGATCCAGCTCTCGATGCAGATGCCGTGGCCGGCCGCCGCCAGGCCCATGACCAGCCGCGAGATCCCCCACCAGGCTTCCGGCAGCAGCGGGAGAGTCAGCGTCGAGACCGCCTGGAACGCAGCGAAAACGGCAAAGCCACGGATATGGCCGACGCGGCGAACGAGCGAGGGATTGACGAAGCAGCCGATCAGGAATCCGAACGAATAGGCCGAGGCGACGAGGCCGATCAGCAGCGGCGGCTGGTTCGCGATCGCCATCTGCAGCGGCACGACCGTATTCACGATCGTGCCGGCGACCTGCAGGATCAAGGCTCCTGCAACAATGGCGCCGAGCGCGGCGACAGAACCGCCCCCTTGGGTCTTTGCTGTCACTGCACCGTCATACCCGAATAGCCGATCCAACCAGGCTATCAGCTCGCTCGGATTCGGGGAAGGCGAAGGTGGCGGGCAAACGCTTCGTCACAAACGGGGGCGGCCAAGGCAGGTCGCCTGCTCCGCAAGAAAATCCACCCGGCGCTGCATCCGTACCCGTCTCTTGGGCGTATCGGGCTAATGCCTAAGCCTAATAGCCGGAAGCGGCCGGCCGCTGAGATGCCGCTATCGACCAAGTATCCAATCGATCTCGAAACCCAACGCAGATTGAGACGTGACCTGAAGCTGACCAGCGAGGATATCGCGGAGATCGACCTCGAACTCGCGATCGAGGCAGGGTTGCTGAAAAAGCCGAAACGACGATGAGACGAGAAAGCCCGACCTGCCAAGGTCGGGCTTCTGTCATCCTGCGCGCTGGTAATCCCCAGCCGCCGAAAGCAAGCCGTCAGCGCCTAACTCAAGAGGCCACGGAACTCCTGATTCCGGAACCGAACGACCATTCCCGCGCCTCGTCATCGGGCGCAGGCATCGTGTCAAAAAATGAATGAAATCAACGCTCGAAGAGCAAGGTGGTGGGGGAAGCAGGACTCGAACCTGCGAAGGCATAGCCAGCGGATTTACAGTCCGCCCCCTTTGCCGCTCGGGACATTCCCCCGCCTTGCCGCAAGCCGAACCCGAAGGACCGGCCGCAACCGCCTGTTTCACTTTTGTGAAGGGCGGCAGGCGCGGGCGGACTTATGAGGAGAGGGCCGCCGCCTGTCAACGCCTAAAAGCCATCTAACGACAAGCAATCGCAACGAGCGCCTTCTAGCCTTGCGGCCAGTTGGCACGATGACGCCTGCGCCAGTCCATGGCAGCCGGCACGAAGGCCTGGAACGGCGTCGTGTCCGGCCGCTCGATCGCATCGGCGAGATCGGGCGGCGGGTGAATCAGGCTGCGCACGCCATGGCGATGCACCCAGACCGGCAGCTCGCCCTGCCGGGCGAACATCGCGATAACCTGCCTGACCAGCTCACTGCGCAGCGCTCGCGAACTGCCGACGGGCCGCGCCACCACGCAGAAGCGGGCGAACGGATTCGGATGGTCGTCTTCGCCCTCCAGGCAGAAGATCACGCCGCAACGGTCCGGCCGCGCCTCATCAGGCATCGCATCGATGCGCCGCCACAGGCAGAACCAGCGCCGGCAGATATCCGGCCGCGTCGCATGGATGCCGCAACCGCTGCCGGTGTTGTGGCGGCACATGATGCCCGCCGGCTTGCCGACATCGGGATCGACGATGCGCAGCACCTCGCAGCAGGCGACGCAATCGCCGCAGTCGCGCCCGGGCACCAGATGGTTCAGCGTCCGCCCCGAGCGCATCGTGCCGGCCTGCGCGCTTTCCACCATGACGCGCCTCCTCAAGGCAGCGGCGAAGCCCTGAGCCTATCGCGGTTCCTGACCTATCGGAAGCGAGGCGCGGACACGGTCGAGCACGAAGGCGGCGCGCGTCTCGACATCGGCGCGGGGCAGTTCGAGCAGTTCATAGCCATGGTCGCGATAGGCCGCGGAGACCGCCTCATAGGTGCGCTCGGCCTCGGCAAAATCCTGCTTGCGCTCGCCATCCTGCGCGTAGATCTCGCGCCAGGGCGGTGCGACGAAGACGATGGGGGCATAGCGGAAGGCATGGGCCGCGCGCTCGACATGGTCCGGCACCGGCAGCCCGCACAGCCTGAGATAGCCGATGCTGTCGGGCACGCCGCGGTCGAAGAAGACCGGAGCCTCCTTCGCCTGTACCTCATGATAAGAGCGCAGGTCGAAGTTCAGCATCAGCTCGGCGAACATGGCCCGGTCACGCCAGGGCAAGGCCGGGCCGTCGATGGCGAGCTGGTCGCGGATGATCGCCCGCCCGGCCTCGGGAGCGGTCGCATAGCCTGCCGCAGCCAGCCCCGCCAGCAGCGTAGTCTTGCCGGCGCCGGGCCCGCCGGTCAGCACGAACCGGCGCTCATTCGTCTTGGTCATCCGCATTGCCTCCTTGTGATGAGTGAGTCGAAAATCGCGCATTCCCGCCTTCAGGCTGGCCAAGCCGGCCGCGCCATGGCAGGGCATGGCGTCACCTTTCCGGAGCCATGATGTCCGCCCCGTCCCGCCCCCGTTTCCAGAATCGCCGCGGCCGTCCGGATCGTGATGGCCCGCCGCCGCACCGGCCCGGCGAGATCGACGAGGCGATCCTCTACGGCGCCCATCCGGTGATCGAAGCGTTGCGCAATCCGCGCCGGCGCTTCCGCAAGCTGCTCGCCACCGAGAACGCGCTGAAGCGCCTGACCGAGGAGGTCGGCGAATTGCCGCTGCAGCCCGAGATGGTGCGGCCTTCGCAGATCGACCGGCTGCTGACGCCGGACGCGGTGCACCAAGGGCTCTATCTCGTCTGCGATCCCCTGCCCTCGCCCGATCTCGATAGCCTGCCTGATGATGCGATCGTGCTGGCTCTCGACCAGATCACCGATCCGCACAATGTCGGGGCGATCCTGCGCTCGGCCGCGGCCTTCGCGGTCGCCGCCGTCATCGTCACCATCCGCCATTCGCCGGCGGCGACGGGGGTGCTGGCGAAATCGGCCTCGGGCGCGCTCGAGCACGTACCGCTGGTCGCGGTGAAGAATCTGGGGGATGCGCTCGACAAGCTCGGCGAACGCGGCTTCCTGCGGCTCGGCTTCGATTCGGAGGGAGACGTTTCGCTCGACGAGGTTCCGCTGCGCAAGCCGCTGGTATTGGTGATGGGAGCCGAAGGCAAGGGGCTGCGCCAGCGCTCGCGCGAGCTCTGCGACCATCTCGCCCGGCTCGACATGCCCGGCGCGATCAAGAGCCTCAACGTCTCGAACGCAACCGCGATCGCGCTCTACGCCGCGACGCGGCGCTAAAGCATCGGACTGAAAAGTGGATTCCACTTTTCGGACGAATCCGATGCGACAATTGTAATCTGCCCCTCAGCGCCGCGCCACCGCGCCGTCGCTGCCGAAGCGCATGACCCTGACGACAGGCTGGCCCCTGCGCGTCTCGATTCGATAGAGCACCGGATCGGCCGCCGGCGGGCGCGGAATGCCGATCGCGACAGGAATCGAGCGCTCCTTCACGGGAGGCGGCTCGCTCGCCTCCGGCATGACCACCACGACCCGCTGGTCGCCCGGCCAGCCATACCCGCCGACATAGCCGTCGCCGTAGAAGCCGGCGCGGCCGTGGCGGACATGGCCCGGTCGCGCGATCGGCCGCATCGGCGCGAACCGCGGAACCGAGCCGGACAGACCGGCCGGCGGCGCGGCGCCGAAACCGGGCGCAGCGGCAGCCGGAGACGCGGCGACGCAAAGCCCCGCGAACACGATGCCCAGAGGCATTCCGGAGCAACCCCTCATCGCGACCTCCCCGTCCTGCGCTCACCATCAGCCCTCGGGCTCGACATGGTTAGCGAAAGGTTAGCGGCTTGCGTCCGGCAAGGCGAGTCATGACGAGATTTCGGGGCGGACCGCCCCTGCCGAACGCTCAATCCTTCGTCTTACGCCTTTCGGTGCAAGACCAAGTGCTCGGTTGAAGATTGCCAAGGGTGGACGCATTCCTAGCCGATCAAACTTGGCTTTTCAAAGGCCTTTTGTCCTGAGTCGGCGCTGGCGCCGACTCCAAGCGAAGAACCGCCTGAAAGGCGGCACGAGGGCGCAGCAGATGGTCTGCAGCGCCTGGGGGAACGAAAAACGGGAGCGCTTCATGAGCATGGCACACGCATCGGCGGCCGCAGGGCCACGACCGATGACCAGGGAGGAGAAGAAGGTCATTCTGGCCTCCTCGCTGGGCACGGTCTTCGAATGGTACGATTTCTACCTCTACGGTTCGCTCGCCGTGATGATCGGCGCGCACTTCTTCTCGGCCTTCGACGCCAACACGCGCGCCATCTTCGCCCTGCTCGCCTTCGCCGCCGGCTTCCTGGTGCGCCCGTTCGGCGCGCTGTTCTTCGGCCGCCTCGGTGACCTGATCGGACGCAAATATACCTTCCTCGTCACGATCCTGATCATGGGCGCCTCGACCTTCCTGGTCGGCCTGCTTCCGAGCTACAACAGCATCGGCTGGATCGCGCCGGTGATCCTGATCGCGCTGCGCATGCTGCAGGGCCTGGCCCTCGGCGGTGAATATGGCGGCGCGGCGGTCTATGTCGCCGAGCACGCGCCTCCGGGCCGGCGCGGCTTCTATACCTCCTTCATCCAGACCACGGCGACGCTCGGCCTGCTGCTGTCGCTGATCGTCATCCTCGGCATCCGCACCACCATGGGCGAGGCGGACTTCGCCGCCTGGGGCTGGCGCATTCCGTTCCTCGTCTCGATCCTCCTGCTTGCGGTCTCGGTCTACATCCGGCTGCAGATGCAGGAATCGCCGGCCTTCCAGAAGATGAAGGAAGAAGGCACGGGCTCGAAGGCACCGCTGTCGGAGGCCTTCGGCCAGTGGAAGAACGCCAAGATCGCGCTGCTCGCGCTGTTCGGGCTAACCGCCGGCCAGGCCGTCGTCTGGTACACCGGCCAGTTCTACGCCCTGTTCTTCATCCAGAGCATCCTCAAGGTCGATCTCTACACGGCCAACGTGCTGATCGCCTGGTCGCTCATCCTCGGCACCGGCGGCTTCGTCGTCTTCGGCTCGCTGTCGGACAAGATCGGCCGCAAGCCGATCATCCTAGCCGGCTGCCTGATCGCGGCGCTGACCTATTTCCCGCTGTTCGGGGCGCTCACCAAGGCGGCGAACCCGGGCCTCGCCGCAGCGCATGAGAACGTCAAGGTCCAGGTCGTCGCCGATCCCGCCACCTGCGGCTCGGTCTTCGATCCGGTCGGCGTGCGCACCTTCACCCAGCCCTGCGACATCGCTCGCCGCACGCTGGCGACGCAGGCGATCGTCTACACCCAGGCCCCGGCCCCGGCCGGCACGCCCGCCAAGGTTACGGTCAACGGCAAGGACCTGGCGATCGATGCGAGCTTCGCAGCGAACCTCGCCAAGGAGGCGGTCGCGGCCGGCTACCCGGCTGCAGGCGACGCCCGCATCGTCAAGAGCGGCTTCCTGAATGCCCTGTTCGGCGCGCAATCGCTGACGGTCATCGCGATCCTGACCGTGCTCGTCATCTATGTGACGATGGTCTACGGCCCGATCGCGGCGGCGCTGGTCGAACTCTTCCCGACCCGCATCCGCTACACCGGCATGTCGCTGCCCTACCATATCGGCAATGGCTGGTTCGGCGGCCTGCTGCCGGCGACCTCCTTCGCCATGGTGGCCGGCACCGGCGACATCTACTACGGCCTCTGGTACCCGATCGTGATCGCGATGATGACCTTCGTCATCGGCATGCTCTTCGTGCCCGAGACCAAGGATCGCGACATCCTGACCCACGACAACGGCTGATCGCGCCAGCCGGACCGTCCAACCGGTCCATGAGCCCCGCCCGAAAGGGCGGGGCTTCTTGCGTTGAAGCGCCGGGAGCCAGATCATCTATTCCGGCGGAGACCTTGCGGAGAGCAGCACCGCCTCGTCCGGATACCATCGCCTTTCCCTAGCCGTATGGCATATCAATGCTCAGCATCGCCCGATCACAACCAAAGTAAATCACTCAAGTTCATCGCTTATTTGGAGATCAATTTCACAATTATTTTGAACACGAATTCGATCAAGACTCTCGACGAACCAATCCATCGCAGGGCAGCACATCGCCGCAAGCTGATATTAACCGACCTGAGTTAGGATCACCGATGCTGGGCGGATCGGCCGCGCCAGACATGCCGGAAACCCAATGCCGGCATCGCTGATGATGATCCCATGGATCTTGCCACCCTCTGGTACCTGACGATCGGAACGCTGGTCGTCGCCACGGCGATGACGCTCTGGGAGCGACAGGCGCACGCTCAGCGGTCGGCGGAGCTCGGCATCTGGGCCGCCGCCTATGGCGTGTTCACGCTCGGCTGCTTCCTCGCCATGTACCGGAACGTGCTTCCCGGCATTGCCGGCCCTGCACTCACCAATGTCGTCATGGTGCTCGGCTACGCGATGGTCCTGCAAGGCGTTCTCGCCCTCGACGGCAAGGGCTTGCGCCTGACGCTCCTGGCAGGCTTTCTCGTTCTCCTCGGCCTGGCCTGGTTCGTCGGCGGCACCGGCATGGGCAGCGCCTTCTGGAACCATCTCGGCGCGCTTCCCATCGCCGTCATCTGCGCCCTGACCGCGCTTGCCCTGTTTCGTAGCAGCGCGGCGAAGGGATTGCGCTCCCGACCGCTTGCGATCGTCGTCTTCGCCTGCCACAGCCTGACCTATGCCGCCCGAGCCTTCGTCGTGCCAGCGGTCGTGCCGCATTACGGCGACGGCATCCTGACCATCGTCGCCAGGATCACGATGTACGAGGCCGTGCTGTTCACGGTCGCGATGCCGATGTCCCTGATCGCCCTCGTGCGCGAGGAGGAGCGAGCGCAGCTCCTCGCTCATGCACGCACCGACTTCCTGACCGGGCTTTACAACCGCCAGGGCTTCTTCGAGCTCGGTCCCGAGCGCCTGCGCAGCCAATGGCGGAGCGGGTCCCACACGCTGCTCGCCTGCGATCTCGACCACTTCAAGGCAATCAACGACACCTATGGGCACGATGCCGGCGACCAGGTCCTGATCCTCTTCGCCCATGTCGCCAGTGAGGCTGCTGGGCCGGAAGCCATGGCGGCGCGCCTCGGGGGCGAGGAGTTCGCGATCCTGCTGCCCGGAAGGCGACCTGAGGAGGCCCATGAGATGGGGCAAAGCATCGCGCGGCGCTTCGCCGAGGCGGCAGCGCGCAGCGATGGGCTCGCCATAGCAGCCACCGTCAGCATCGGCCTCGCCGAGAGCCAGACCGGCAACGCCGATCTAAGCGCACTCCTGGCAGCCGCGGACCGTGCCCTCTACAAGGCCAAGCTGCTTGGGCGCAACCGCATCGAGATCGCCGAGCCCATGGCAGCTGCCGCGGCGGCCTGAGCCGTCAGGCCACGCCTCCCACCCCGTCAGCGTTTCATGCCGGCAGCACCGTCACCGGCGTGCCGAGCGCGACGCGGGCATAGAGGTGGATGATGTCCTGGTTGATCATCCGGATGCAGCCCGAGGAGACATTGGTGCCGACCGTATAGGGCTCGGTCGTGCCGTGGATGCGGTAGCCGAGATCGCGCCCTTCGCCGAAGAGATAGAGCGTGCGGGCGCCCAGCGGGCTCTTCGGACCGCCGCGGACGCCGAGGCCGCGCGGCGTCGGCTCGAGCTGGGCCCTGATCTGCGGGTCGCGCTCGATCATCTCCTGCGGCGGCACCCAGTCCGGCCAGTCGCGCTTCATGTTGATCTTCGCCTGGCCCGTCCAGCCGAAACCCTCGCGGCCGACGCCGACACCATAGCGCGTCGCGACACCCTGCGATTCGACGAAATAGAGATGGTAGGAGCCGGGGTCGACGACGATCGAGCCCGGCGGCTCCGGCCGGCGGAACTCGACCGTCTGGCGCAGATAGCGCGGCTCGATGCTCTGGTAGTCGATCGCGGGCACCGCAAAGCGCTCGCCGGGATATTCGACATAGACCTGCGCATAATTCGGGCGTGCCAGCGTGCGCGTCAGGCTGGGTCCTCTGGGAGCGGCGATCTCCGGCAGGGCCACGATGCTGCCTCCTCCGCCGCAGCCGGCAAGGCCGGGGGCGAGGAGCGACAGGGAGGACATGGTAAAGGACCGGCGGCTCAGCATGGACACATCTCAGACAAGGCTTTTGGAAAAGCATCGACTTAGATGGTTACGAGCCGGTGAATGCCAGACCATGAATTCTCGCTTCGCCTAGAACCTCATCGCGACGCGTCCCTTGAGGGCCTAGTCGCGCGAGCGTTCGCCGGATTGCCGCCGAGTAGGTCAGGCCGAGCGCGGTGGCGGGGGAGATGCGCCAGTCGATCATGGCGAGGGCGCTGAAGCGAGGAGCCGGGATTGTCGTGGAGCAGCATATCCGCCCGGCATACTCGATCGCGGCAAGCGCGCGGCGGCCTTGTCTTCAGTCGCCGGGAGACACTCCGGCTCCAGCCTCACTGCCGCCGATCTTGCCCTCGCCGCATCGGCCTGATACCGCAGCGCAAGGGCCGGCGTAGCACAGCGGTAGTGCAGCGGTTTTGTAAACCGAAGGTCGGGAGTTCGATCCTCTCCGCCGGCACCATCTATCCCCCAGTCGGAGCTCTCGCGCCGATCTGCGCCAGGATCGGCCAAGCCGCCGAACGCCCGTCAGGGACTCTGGAGGTGGCTCGGACGGCTCGTGGCCGGCGAGATCGCGCTCGGTCCCGGCCGGGACAGGCAGGTCTGGCCACGCCCGCCTGCCTTGGCGCGATAGAGGGCCTTGTCCGCTAGCTCGATCATCTGTTCCACCGTGAGACCGGGATCATCATTGCCGGCAAGACCGGCGCTGAAGTTGACCGGTATCGTCGCGTCGCGATGAGCCCGGATCTGCCGGATGTCCTGGCGCAGCCGTTCGAGATGCGCCGCACAATCCTCGATGTCGCGGCCATTGAAGATGATCAGGAACTCCTCCCCGCCCCATCGCCCGATCGACGCATTGGCGGGCAAGCGCGCAAGTGCGATATCGGCGACCCGTTTCAGCACGGCGTCACCGATCTGGTGGCCGTAATTGTCGTTGATCGCCTTGAAGTAATCGAGATCGAGGAGCGCGACCGAGAAAGCGCCGCGAGCCGACTCGAACTGAGCGTTGGCACGCTCCAGGATATATCGGCGGTTCGGCAGGCCAGTGAGGGAATCCGTATTCGCGATCTCGGTCAGGTGCCTGCGGTGGCGCAAGTCAAGATAGTGCATGCGGAAGAGAACCAGCAGGATCAGCACCATCGCGACGACGGTGACGAGCATGTTCCTCGTGTAGGCGTAGCTCTCAGCCCGTTCAGCGTCGAGAGTCCTTTGCAACGCTTCGGCTCGCGCCGCCTGCAGATCCGCGGTGAACTGCTCCGACAGAACGAGCGTCTGGCGTGCCGTAGCGGCGTCCTTCCAACGGCCTTGCCTTTCAATGTACTGGTAGAGATCCGACAACGCCGCCGAGAATTCCCCCTGCCGGCGATTAAGCTCGGCCCGCAACCGGAACGGCTCGAATGAGATGACGCCCGTCGTTGCGTCTCCCTTTCCGATGACCGCGTTCAGACGGCTGCGCGCCCCGTCGAGCTTTCCCTCTGCCAAATCGATTTCCGCCGTCAGCAGCTCGATTTGATCAAGCTCCGCCTCGCCCAGCCGGACGAATTTCTCCCGCGCCCGCTCGCAATGGCGCCGCGCCATATCCCATTGCTTGAGCCCGATACGTGCACGGCAGAATTCCCGCTCGATATGGGCTTCGCTCGCTTCGGCGAAGAAGCGCCGGTGCGAGGCGCGAGAGGTCTCGAGCTCCGGCAAGGCTTCCGCGAAACGGCGGCTGTTGTTCAGGTAGATTCCGCGATAGCCGTGCGCCATCCCGAGAAGAAAGGCGTTTCCGGCAGCGCTCTCGAAATCGATCACGGCCCGGTTGAGATCCAGCGCAGCCGCGTCGCTACCCGCATCCCCCCAGACACGGCCCAACAGGCGGGTCGCCTCGATGTTGGCGAGCGTCAAGCCCGAAACATTGCTCGCGCGATAGGCCTGGAATATGAGCCGCGCCGCCTCGCCGAAATTGCCGCGCGTCCGCTGGATGTTGCCGAGCGCGATGTCGAGGCAGATGGCCATCGCCGATTGCGGCACGACCTTCGCGGCGAGCTCTTCGATTTGCGATTGCAGTTCGGAGAGCTGGTCGGGACGGGACGTATTCGTCGCCATGATCCAGAGCAGCTCCACCCGAGCCTCGCTGTCCGCCGCCAGCGGCTCCGCAAGCCCAAGCCCGGCGAGGCTTCGCGCAGCCGCCGCTTGCGATCGTCGCCCGAAGCCCTCCGCCTGCAGAGCGAAGAGGCGGCCTCTGCTCTCGGGAGTCAGGTCGTCCCGGCTGGCAAGAACATCTTCGGCAAGCTGGGAGGCCAACAGGGGATCTTTCCCGACGAGCCCGCTCACATTTGAAAGCAATGGGCCAGAGGGTGCTAAACAGGAAGCTTCAACCGCCGAACTCACCACGAGTAAAAAAACAGGAATCAGAAAAGCCCTGAGCATACACCCTGCCTATAATTTGAGCGCAGACTGCATTGGGGCGAACAATGCTATCGACCTTCATCGTCGACGAACATGGGAGCAAGACCTGACCGAAAGGTAAAGGCTTCCAGCCCTATTCGAGCGACCATCCTGCCGTATCGGCAGCTCCCATCACACGCTTGGCCGCCCTGCCCCCTTGCGCCAGAATGACACTGGCGATCTCATGCGACTGGCGATAAACGCCAGCGACTGGGATCGTGCCCATGCCGCCCGAAATGTCGTCCGGCGCCGCCGGCCGGCAGTGACGGCGGACGCCACCGACTGCGCGGCCATGGCCGCTCCGACGACGTGAACGAGGTAGAGCGAGGAATGACCTCCGCCGACCAGCGCGACCAACTGCTCGCCCTCGCGCAACGCTGCGAGAGCACCGGCCGCCCCGACCGCAATCTCGACGCCGACATCTACGAGGCGCTCGGCTTCACCGTCCGGCGCAAGCCGACCACCCTCCTCGCCCCGCGCACGCCGCCGGGCGGCATCTACCAGCAGGGCTCGCTGTGGAAGGCGATCGGCCGGGTCAGCGCCGAGATCGACGTCGCGGTCGGCATCATCCGCGAAAAGGCGCCGGACTGGAACTGGAGCCTGCAATCGGTCGCGACCGAGGAGCAGACCTATGAGGCGCTGGTCGCCGGCTGCTCGGGCCAGGGCGCGCTCGCCTCGCTCGCGCTCTGCGCCGCCCTGCTCAAGGCTTTCGCGCGCAAGCGCTCGGATCAGTCCCCGACTCAGGCCGAGCGCTGAAACGCTCCCGATTCCAAGCACGAAGCAGAATCGGCTGACAGATTGATTCACCCTCCCGGAGCCCACTTCCGAAGGTGGCGAACTCACGGATAATTGACCCACGGCAACAATACGGCGGTTGAAGGCGTTGTCCGTGCAGCTAGCTTTGCGCTCGGGCTGAGCAATGCCCAGGGCACGAATCCGGCTGGCGGGGCGCCATCCGGGAGAGGTCGTGCCCTTCTCGTTGTTGGAGCCTGATCGATGGCCCGTTTCGAACCTTCGCGCCGCACCGTGATGGCGGGCGCCGGCGCGCTCACCGTTGCTGCCGCGCTCGACCTGCCCGCCGGCATCGCGCCGGCCCATGCGCAAGGAGCATCCGTGAACCAGAATCCGGGTTTCTACCGCTACAAGGTCGGCGACATCACCGTCACCGCCCTGAACGACGGCTTCGCCAAACGCCCGCTCGAAGGCTTCGTCCGCAATGCCGAGCTCGCCGACGTCAAGAAGGCGATGGAGCAGGCCTATCTGCCGAGCGACGCGCTCTCCATCACCTTCACCACGCTGGCGCTGCAGATCGGCGACAAGATCACGCTGATCGACACCGGCAACGGCGATTCCGGCGCGCCGACCTCGGGCGCCTGGATGAAGAACTTCCAGGCCGCCGGGCTCGACCCGAAGAACGTCTCGACCGTGGTCTTCAGCCACTTCCATGGCGACCATATCAACGGCTTCCGGCTCAAGGACGGCACCGCCGTCTTCCCGAACGCCGAGGTGATGGTGCCGGCGGCCGAATGGGCCTTCTGGATGGACGACGCCAAGATGAATGCCGCGCCCGAAGCGATGAAGGGCGCCTTCGCCGGCGTGCGCCGCGTCTTCGGCCCGGTCGCCAAGGATGTAAAGCAATACGAGGCCGGCAAGGAGATCGTGCCGGGCGTGACCGCGATCGCCGCCCCCGGCCATACGCCCGGCCATACCGTCTTCGCCGTCTCCTCCGGCAGCGGCAAGCTGCTGGTGCTGTCGGACACGACCAACCACCCGGCGCTGTTCGTGCGCAATCCCGACTGGTCGGCGGTGTTCGACATGGACGGGCCGCAGGCCGCCGCCACCCGCCGCAAGCTGCTCGACATGGCTGCCACGGAAAAGATGCAGGTCTGCTTCTACCATGCGCCCTTCCCGGCCACGGGCCATATCGCCAAGGCCGGCAACGGTTTCGAGCTTGTACCGGTGCAGTGGAGCAGCGCGATCTGAGACCCTCGCGCACTCCGCTGGGGAAAGGCCGGGGCATGCGCCCCGGCCTTTCTTTTTGCTGCGGGCCCGGCTCGCGATGAGCTGCGATGGCGTGCTAGACCGGTCACGATCAGGCCTGCCGGATACCAGCGATGACCGAGCGCTTCACCGCCATCTCCTTCGTCGCCAGCGACACCGCCGAGGCCCAGGCCGCGCGCGCCAAGCTGGTCGAGCGCTATGGCGACGCCGACCCGGCCGCGGCCGAGGTGATCGTCGCGCTCGGCGGCGACGGGCTGATGCTGCAGACGCTGCATCGCTTCATGGGCACCGCCAAGCCGATCTACGGCATGAACCGAGGCTCTGTCGGCTTCCTGATGAACGAGTTCCGCGAGCGCGGCCTGCGCCAGAAGCTCGAGGCGGCACATCGCAGCGTCGTCCACCCGCTGGCGATGACCGCGGCCGACTGCAACGGCAAGCGTGTCGAGGCGCGCGCGATCAACGAGGTCTCGCTGTTCCGCCGCTCCTATCAGGCGGCGAAGCTGCGCATCTCGGTCGACGGGCAGGTGCGATTGTCCGAGCTCGTCGCCGACGGAGTGCTGCTTGCCACGCCGGCCGGCTCGACCGCCTACAACCTCTCGGCGAACGGCCCGATCCTGCCGCTCGATGCGCCGCTGCTGGCGCTGACCCCGCTCTCACCCTTCCGGCCGCGGCGCTGGCGCGGCGCGCTATTGCCCGACCACGCCAAAGTGACGATTGCGGTGCTGGAGGCCGAGAAGCGCCCGGTCAGCGCCGTCGCCGACCACACCCAGATCGACAATGTCATCTCGGTGCAGATCGCGATCGACCGCTCGCTCGACCTCGTCATGCTGCACGATCCCGGCCACAGCCTGGATGAGCGCATCCTGCGCGAGCAGTTCGGCTATTGAGAGCGCGGCGTCCAGGCGCCGCAGCCTCACCTTCCGGTCTGCCGTTTGCCAGTGTCCTGCCCTGTCCGCGGGTCTTCGTCGGCTCACATTTTTGTCGGGGACAAGCCTTGAAAAGACCTTGAACAAAACAAGAACATCATTGATAGTACCGGCATGGCCCGCTAGGGTCCGGCTCCGGTCATCCGGCCGGATTTGTGCTGAAGTGCGCAGGAAATGGAGCCTGTCATGGCTGGTAGCGTCAACAAGGTCATTCTGGTCGGCAATCTCGGGCGTGACCCCGAGGTGCGGCGTCTCGGCAGCGGCGAGCCGGTGGTCAATCTGCGGATCGCCACCTCGGAAACCTGGCGCGACAAGCAGTCGGGCGAGCGCAAGGAGCGCACCGAGTGGCACTCCGTGGTGATCTTCAACGAGAACCTCGCCAAGGTCGCCGAGCAGTATCTGAAGAAGGGCTCGAAGGTTTACGTCGAGGGCCAGCTGCAGACCCGCAAATGGCAGGACCAGCAGGGCGTCGAGAAGTATACGACCGAGATCGTGCTGCAGCGCTTCCGCGGCGAGCTCACCATCCTCGACAGCCGCGGCCAGGGCGGCGACGAGTTCGGCGGTGGCGGCAGCAGCGGCGGCTATGGCGACGAGGGTTCGGGCGGCGGCTCCTTCGGCCGGTCGAGCCCGGTCGGCGGCGGCTCGCGCCAGCCGGCGATGGCCAGCGGCGGCGGCTCGCGCTCGTCGAGCCATCTCGACGACGACATCCCGTTCTAGGTCTTTGATCCTCATCGGCTCGAAAACCGCTTCCGATTTTTCGGGCCGATGCTTTCTTGTCGATCAGGCCGGCGCCTGAAGATCAGGCGCGATCGGGCGCATATCAACCCTGATTGGGCGAGTGCGGCACGGACGACCGCTCGATCTTGCCAGTCGAGGATTTTCGTCACGCCTACTCGGGCCGGCCTTGCAAGTTTCTGGGCTGCCAGGCGGAAGCTCCTCCGTCAGGCGGCGGCGGAGACGCGCTGCTGCGCGCGCGACATGGCCAGCACCCAATCGCGGAACTGCGCGCCGAACGGCTTCTCCAGCGCTGCCCGATCCCAGGCCAGGAAATAGCTTTCGCCGAGCTGCAGCCGCCGATCGATCGGCACGACGAGCCGCCCGGAGGCGAGGTCCTCGCGGATCATCGCGATCTGGGCGAGCACGAAACCGCGGCCGTTGACGGCGGCGTCCAGGGCCGTGCTCGACAAGGAGAAGGCGAGTTCCGTCGAAACGTTGCCCACGGAGACCCCGACGCTGCGTGCCCACTCCTCCCAACTGGGCGCAGGCTTGTGCGATCCCTCCCACTCGATGCCGATTAGGGGGCAGGCGAAGATGTCCTCCGGTGCCGTGACGGCCCTGCCCGCGATCAGGCCGGGCGCGCAGGCCGGCACGACCCAATCCGTGAAGAGTGGCGCGTAATGGTCGAAAGACTGGCTCTTCGAGCCATATGACAACCTGAAATCGACGCCGTCCTCGAACAGCCGCGGTTCGGACTCGGCCCCGATCAGGCGGATCTTCGAGGCGGGGTTCAGCGCCTGCCAGTCGAAGAGCTGCGGGCCGAGCCAGCGGCTGGCCACGGTGGCGAGGCAGCTGACGACAAGGCCGGCGCCAGCGCGCTTGCGCTGGAGCATGGCATGGGCCTGGCGGAGCGCCGCGAAGGGGCCGGTGATGTCGAGCTGGTAGGCCGCGCCCCACGAGGTCAGCTCGACGCCGCGCCCATTGCGCTCGACCAGCCGGATGCCGAGGCAGCTCTCCAGCTTCTTGATCTGCTGGCTGATCGCGCCTGGCGTGACGAACAGCTCGGCCGCCGCATCGGACACGCTGCCCAGCCGCGCGACTGCCTCAAATGCCTGAAGCGCCTTGAGCGGCGGCAATGCCAAACCTGCCTCCCGTCCTGTCTTCACATTTTAGCAAATCTAAAATGTAACGCAATTCTTCGGACTCAGGCCGGCGCCGCATCGCTGCCTATCATCGCCCGAGTGGCGATGGATGGGAGGGCGTCGATGTTCCTGAAAAATGCCTGGTATGTCGCGGCCTGGGACCATGAGGTCCGGGACCAGCTCCACCCGGTGACGATGCTGGCCGAGAACGTCGTGCTCTACCGGCGGCGCGACGGCAAGCTGGCCGCGCTCGAGGATGCCTGCCCGCACCGCAAGCTGCCGCTCTCGATGGGGCGCATCAAGGGCGACGACGTCGAATGCGGCTATCATGGCCTGACCTTCGACTGCACGGGCACCTGCACCCGCGTTCCCGGTGCCGAGCGGATTCCGCATGTCGCCCGCGTCCGGTCCTATCCCGTCGCCGAGCGCTATGGCCTGATCTGGGTCTGGATGGGCGATCCGGCGCTGGCCGACCCCGCGTCGATCTTCGCCGTCGACCATTGGGGCGACCCCACATGGGGCGTCAACCAGGGCGACGGCATGACGGTCGCCTGCAATTACCTCTACATGACCGACAACCTGCTCGACCCCTCCCACGTCGCCTGGGTGCACCAGAGCTCCTTCGCCGGGGCCGGCACCGAGGAGACGCCGCTGGAGACGACCGTGGGCGAGGACGGCGTCACGGTCTGGCGCTGGATGATGGATGCCGAGCCGGCGCCCTTCTACGCCCCGTTCCTGAAGTTCAAGGGCAATTGCGACCGCAAGCAGCACTATGAGGTGCGCTATCCCAGCCACGCCATCATCCGGGCGATCTTCACGCCGGCAGGCAGCGGCGGCGTCGGCCAGCCGCTCCACCCGGACGTCTTCCTGATGGACAGCTACAACTTCATGACGCCGGTCGACGAGAACAGCACCCGCTATTTCTGGTTCCAGATGCGCAACTTCGCGCCGAACGACCCGGCGATCTCGGCCCAGTTCGCCCGCTCGGTCCGCGGCGCCTTCGAGGAAGATCGGGCGGTTCTCGCCGCCGTGCATCAGGGCATGGCCAACAAGCGCACGCCCAATCTCGACCTCAAGATCGATGTCGGCCCGCTGCGCTTCCGCCGCCGGCTGGCGCAGATGATCGAGGCCGAAAGCGCCGCCAGCGCACAGCAGGCGGCGGAATAGGCGCCGCCGTGGCGGACGCTGCGCACGCTGCAACCCGGTTCCGGCCGTTCCGCGTGGTGTCGCGGACGCCGGAGAGCCGGACGATCACCTCATTCGCACTGGAACCGCTCGATCCCGCGGATTGGCGAGCCTTCGAGCCGGGCCAATACCTGCCGATCCGCATCCCCGGCGCGGACGGGCAGGCAGCGGCGCTCAGGACCTACAGCATCTCCTCGGCGCCATCCGAGACGGCGCGCTACCGGATCACGGTGAAGCGCGAGGGCGCGCCGGTGCCGGGCCTGCCGGACGGCATCGGCTCCTGCTTCCTGCATGACCGCGTCGAAGTCGGCCATCTCCTTGAGATCGCGCCGCCGCGCGGAGAGTTCGTGCTGGCCAGGGACACGCAGCGGCCCGTCATCCTCGCCAGCGGCGGGGTCGGCCTGACGCCGCTCGTCTCGATGCTCCACGCGCTGACGAGCGAGCCGGAGCGCGAGGTTCATTTCCTGCACGCCTGCGACGATGGCGAGGTCCACGCCTTGCGCCGGGAGGTCGACGCGCTCGTCGGCAGCCGCCCCGGCCTCACGGCGCGCTATTGCTATCGTGCCCCCTCCCCGGCCGACGCCGCGGCCGGGCTGCATCATGCCGACGGCGTGATGACCAAGGCACTGCTGCGCAGCTGGCTGCCGCTCGGCGACTACGACGTCTATCTCTGCGGGCCGCCGCCCTTCATGGCCAATGTCTACGCCGCCTTCCGCGAGCTCGGCGTGCGCAAGGAGCGGATCCGCTACGAGTTCTTCGGCCCGGCGACGGTGCTCGAAGCGGTGGCGGAGGATGCGCCGGCGGCGCGTCCCGCAGCCCCCGTGTCGCTCACCGACCAACCCATCGCCGCCACCGAAGCGAGCAGGGTTGGCCTGCAGATCAGCTTCTCGCGCTCGCAACGCGCCGCTGCCTGGGACGAGGCGAGCGACACCAACCTGCTCGCCTTCGCCGAGCGGCTCGGCCTCGATCCGCCCTTCTCCTGCCGCGCCGGCATCTGCAGCACCTGCCGCACCGGCCTGCTGCAGGGCGAGGTCGATTATGTCGAGGAACCGCTCGATCCGCCCGCACCGAACGAAGTGCTGCTCTGCTGCGCCAGGCCGCGTGGCCCGCTCGTCCTGGACCTCTAGGAGAAGCCCCGCCGATGAGCGAAGCATCGACCCGCACTGCCGACGAAGCCGGACAGCACCGCGGCTCGCTCGTCCTCAATCCGCATGTCGCGGCGCTGCCGCACTATAATGCCGGGCTGACCGTCGCGGTGGCGCGTGCTGCAAGCGGGCGCTCGGACATCGCCCGGCTCGCCAGCAACGAGAATCCCGATGGCTGCTCGCCTGGTGTGTTGAAAGCGCTGCGCTCGCCGCAATTCGAGCCCTGGCGCTATGCCGATCCGGCCTGCACGGAGCTGCGGACCGCGCTCGCCGACAAGCTCGCGACCACGGCCGACCGGATCGTGGTCGGCAACGGCTCGGAGGAGATGATCGCGGCGATCGCACGGGCCGCGCTGGCGCCGGGCTGCGAGGTCGTGACGGTTACGCCGAGCTTCGGCCTGCACGAGATCGAGCCGTTGGCCGCCGGCGCCCGCGTAACCAAAGTTCCGATGGCCGACGACCTCGGCTTCGACATCGAGGCGATCGCCGCCGCGCTAGCGACCGAGCCGCGCATCCTCTTCCTGTCGTCGCCGTCGAATCCGGTCGGCCCCGCCCTCGACCGGGCCCAGCTCGAACGGCTCGCCGACGCCGCCTCGCCGCGCACGCTCTTCGTGCTCGACGAAGCCTATTACGAATATGCCGACGAGGGCCCTCCCGACGCGCGCGCGATCCTGAGCGCCGCCGGCCTGCCACATGTCGTGCTGCGGACCTTCTCGAAGGCGTACGGCCTCGCCGGGCTCAGGGTCGGCTATGCCGTCTGTTCCGATGCCGGGCTCGCCCGCGCCGTCGCGGCGGCGAAGACGCCGTTCAACGTCAACGGCGCCGCCCAGATCGCCGCCATGGCCGCCTTGCGGGACGAAGCCTGGATGAAGGCCTCCACCGCAAGGCTGCGGACCGAGCGGGAGCGGGTGCGGGCGGCATTGCGCCAGCTCGGCCTCAGGCCCGCGCCCTCGCAGACCAATTTTCTGTTCGTCGATACCGGCGTCGACAGCGAAGCCATCGCCGCCGCGCTCCTGCGCGAGGGCATCATCGTCAAGCCTTGGCGCGAGGCCGGCTACCGCAGCTACCTGCGCGTCACCATCGGCCATGCCGCCGACAATGACCGGCTCATCGCCGGACTCGCCGCCTGCCTCGGCAAGGATGGACCACCAGCATTCAACGAGAGCGGAAACCGCTCCGGCAACACAGAGGGAAACTGCAATGACCAACCACGGATATCCGGATAGGCGAAGCCTTCTTCTCGGCGCCGGCGCGCTCGGCGCAGCGCAACTCTTGCCGTCCAATGCGATGGCGCAGGCGCCGAAGCGCGGCGGCGCCTTCAGGGTCGGCATCTCCGACTTCGCGACCTCGGACTCGCTCGACCCGACGCTGGTCGAGACGCAGTTCTCGCAGCATCTGCAATGGCAGCTTCGCAACAATCTCGTCGAGGCCGGGCCGGGCGGAAAGCTCGTGCCCGAGCTCGCGGAGAGCTGGGAAGGCTCGAAGGACGCAAAGACCTGGACCTTCAAGCTGCGCAAGGGCGTGACCTTCCATGACGGCAAGAGCCTGACGCCGGCCGACGTCGTCCACTCCTTCAACACTCATCGCCGCGACGGCTCCAAGTCGATGACCAAGCCGATCCTGGCCCAGATCGCGACGGTCAAGGCCGACGGTCCCGATACGGTCGTGTTCGAGCTCGTCGACGGCAATGTCGGCTTTCCGGCCCTGACCAGTTCGGTCGGCCTCGTCATCATCCCCGACGGCGATACCGACTATCGCCGCGGCATGGGCACGGGCGGCTACATCCTGGAGCAGTTCGAGCCCGGGGTGCGCTCGCGCGTCAAGCGCAATCCGAACTACTGGAAAGCCGGCAGGGGCAATTTCGACACGGTCGAGATGATCTGCATCAAGGATGCGACGGCCCGCGCCAACGCGCTGCTGACCGGCCAGATCGACGCCTACAACGCCGTCGATCCACGCACCGTGGCGCTGCTCGAGCGCAATGCCGCAGTTCGCATCAACCGTGTGAAGAGCAAGGCGCATTTCGCCTTCCCGATGATGGTCGACCAGGCGCCCTTCTCCTCCAACGACGTGCGCCTCGCCATGAAATACGCGATCGACCGCGAGGAGATCGTCAAGCGCGTGCTCGGCGGCTTCGGCTCGCCCGGCAACGACCATCCGCTCTCGGCTGCCTATGAGTTCTACGACGGCTCGATCCCGCAGCGTGCCTATGACCCCGACAAGGCGAAGTTCCACCTCGCCAAGGCGGGCGAAGCGAACCTGCGCGTGCAGCTCCATGTCTCCGAGACCCCGTTCGCGGGCGCGACCGACGCGGCGGTGCTGTTCAAGGCCCATGCCGCCAAGGCCGGCATCACCGTCGAGGTCGTCAAGGAGCCGGAGGACGGCTACTGGTCGTCGGTCTGGAACAAGAAGCCGCTCTGCACCTCCCGCTGGAGCGGGCGCATCAACGACGACGTGCTGCTGACGCTGGGCTATTCCGACACCGGCACCAAGGCCGGCTGGAACGAGACGCGCATCAGCAATCCGCGCCTCAACGCCATCGTCGCCGAAGCCCGCAAGGAGTTCGACACGGGCAAACGGCGCGCGCTCTACAGCGAGGCGCAGCGCATCATCCACGACGATGGCGGCTCGAACATCTTCGCCTTCGCCGATTTCCTCGACGCGACCAGCCGCAAACTGGCCTTCGGCGAACTCGCCGGCGACTGGATGCTCGACGGCTGCCGCGCCTCCGAGCGCTGGTGGTTCGCCTGAGTCGCGCCCTCTCCTCGATTTGGCCGCCTGACCTGCTCCTGCCGGAGCCGGTCAGGCCAGCAAGGATCGTTCGATGCACGGCGTCCTCGCCATGATAACCCAGCGGATCGCGCTCGGGATCGCGACCCTGTTCGTGATCTCGCTGCTGGTCTTTCTTGCCGTCGACATGCTGCCGGGCGATCCGGCCGAGGCGATCCTCGGCCAGAGCGCCACGCCCGCCTCGGTGGCGGCGCTCCGGCAGGAGCTCGGCCTGAACAAGCCGCTGGTCGTGCGCTATGCCGACTGGACGGCGGGCTTGCTGCGGGGCGATTTCGGCCGCTCGCTCGCCAACGACCGGCCGATCGCGGAGCTGATCGCGCCCCGCCTCGGCGCGACCCTGTCGCTGGCGGCGCTGGCGGCGACGATCGCGCTGCCGCTCGGAGTCTTGCTCGGCATCCTCTCGAGCGTGCATCGCGACCGGGCGCTCGACCGGGTCGCCTCGACCGCCTCGCTGCTCGCGATCTCCTTCCCCGAATTCTTCACCGCCTACATGCTCGTGGCCTGCTTCTCGGTGGGGCTCGGCTGGCTGCCGGCGATCTCGCTGTCGAGCCAGGGCGGCATCGTCGAGACACTGACGATGCTGGCGCTGCCCGCCCTGACGCTGTCGCTCGCCGTGATCGGCTATGTCCTGCGGATGACGCGGGCCGCCATCATGGGCGTCATGGCCTCGCCTTATGTCGAGATGGCCCGCCTCAAGGGCGTCGGACCCTGGGGCGTCGTCGTCCGCCACGCGCTGCCCAATGCGCTGTCGCCGATCATCAACGTCGTCATCATCAACCTCGCCTATCTCGTCGTCGGCGTCGTCGTGATCGAGGTGGTGTTCGTCTATCCCGGCCTCGGACAGCTGCTGGTCGACTCGGTCGCGAAGCGGGACATCCCAGTCGTCCAGGCCTGCTGCATGCTGTTCGCCGGCACCTATATCGGTCTCAACCTGCTCGCCGACATCCTGGCTCTGCTGGCCAATCCGCGGCTGCGCCGACCGCGCCAGCGGGAGGCGCGGGCATGACCGGCATCGCAGCGCTGCGCACGGCTCCGCTTTCGGCCCGGATCGGGCTGGCGGTCGTCGCCCTCTATCTGTTCTGCCTGCTCTTCGCTCCGCTCGTCGCGCCCTATGGCGAAACCGAGATCGTCGGCGGTCCCTGGGCCGGTGGCTTCTGGGACCCGGCGGCGGAGGGCCCGGCAACCCTGCTGGGCACCGACCATCTCGGCCGGGACGTGCTCTCGCGCCTGATCTACGGCGCCCGCAACTCGATCACGCTGGCGCTGCTGACCACGGCCCTCTCCTTCGTGACCGGCACGACGCTGGGACTGGTCGCGGCCGTGCGCGGCGGCGTGGTCGATCAGGTCCTCGGCCGGCTGGTCGATCTGGTGATGGCCTTCCCCACCCTGATCTTCGCCTTGCTGGTGCTCGCCGTCGCCGGCTCGACGCTGCCCGTGCTGATCGGCGTCATCGCGCTGCTCGATGCGACGCGGGTCTTCCGGATCGCACGCGCCGCCGCGATGGACGTCGCGGCCCAGGATTTCGTCGAGGTCGCGCGGCTACGCGGCGAGGGAACCGGCTGGATCATGCGCCGCGAGATCCTGCCCAACATCGTCGTGCCGCTCGCGGCGGAGTTCGGCCTGCGCTTCTGCTTCGTCTTCCTGTTCATCGCGACGCTGAGCTTCATCGGCCTCGGCATCCAACCGCCGACAGCCGACTGGGGTTCGATGGTGCGCGAGAACGCCGCGGCGATCTCGTTCGGCATCCTGATGCCGCTGTTTCCGGCCGGCGCGATCGCATTGCTCACCATCGGCATCAATCTCGTCATCGACTGGGCCGCGGCCGGCAACCATGGGGTGAGCGATGAACGCTGAGACCGCGAGCCTCGCTGTGGCAGCATCACACCCGCTGGCTGAGCCGGATAGCGCGCCGCTCCTCGTCATGCGCGGCCTCGTGATCGAGACGAGCGGGCCCGGCCGGCCGCAGCGGATCGTCGACGGCATCGATCTCGAGCTGCATGCCGGCGAGGTGCTCGGCCTGATCGGGGAGTCGGGCGCCGGCAAGTCGACGATCGGCCTGGCTGCGCTCGGCTATGTCCGACCCGGCTGCCGCTTCGCCGGAGGCTCCGTGCTGTTCGACGGGCAGGACCTGCTCACCCTGCCACCGGAGCGCTGCCGCGCGCTGCGCGGCACCCGTATCGCCTATGTCGCCCAGAGCGCCACCGCCTCCTTCAACCCGGCCCATCGCCTGATCGACCAGGTGGTCGAGACCGCGACGAGGCAGGCCGGCATGGGCCGGCGCCAGGCCGAGCAGGACGCGCGCGAGCTGTTCGCGCGCCTGGCCTTGCCCGATCCCGACCATATCGGCGAGCGTTTCCCGCACGAGCTCTCCGGGGGGCAGCTCCAGCGCGTGATGATCGCGATGGCGATGATCTGCCGGCCGGACCTCATCGTCTTCGACGAGCCGACGACGGCGCTCGACGTGACCACGCAGGTCGAGATCCTCGCCTCGATCCGCAACGTCGTCGAGGCCTTCGGGACGGCCGCGATCTACATCACCCACGATCTTGCGGTGGTGACGCAGCTCGCCCACCGCATCACCGTGCTGCGCCATGGCCGCATCGTCGAGGAAGCCCCGACGCGGGCGATGCTCGCCGCCCCGCGCGAGAGCTACACCCGCTCGCTCTGGGCGGTGCGCCGCATCAGGAAAGCGCCCGAGCCGGATCACGCCGCGCCGCTGCTGGAGCTGGACGGGATCAGCGCCTCCTACGGCTCCGTCCCGGTGCTCAGGGACGTCTCGCTGACGGTCAGGACAGGCGGCACGGTCGCCCTCGTCGGCGAATCCGGCTCCGGCAAGTCGACCCTGGCGCGCGTCGTCGCGGGATTGCTGCCACCCACGGCCGGACAGGTTCTCCTGCAAGGACGTCGCTTGCCGAAGGCCTTGCAGGATCGCTCGCGCGACCAGCTTCGCCGCGTCCAACTCATCCACCAGAGCCCTGATGCGGCGCTCAACCCAAGGCAGAGCATCCGCGAGGCGATCGGCCGGCCATTGCAGCTCCATCACGGCCTCAGGGGCGCCGCACGCGAGGCCCGCCTGCGCGAATTGATGGCGCTGGTCGAGTTGAAGCCCGAATTGCTCGACCGGCTACCCAATGCGCTGTCCGGCGGGCAGAAGCAGCGCGTCTGCATCGCCCGGGCGCTCGCCGCCGGCCCCGAGCTGCTGATCTGCGACGAGGTGACCTCGGCGCTCGACCAGGTCGTCCAGGCCGGCATCCTCGCCATGCTCCAGCGGCTGCAGAAGGAGCTCGGCCTGTCCTGCCTGTTCATCACCCACGACATCGCGACGGTGCGCGCCATTGCCGACGAGGTCGTCGTCATGCGCCAGGGCGCCGTCGTCGAGAGCGGGGCGCGCGACAAGGTGCTCGAGACGCCGTCCGACGACTATACGCGCCTGCTGCTCTCCTGCGTGCCCGATGTCGATCCGGACTGGCTCACCAAGCTCCTGCAGCAGCGCGCCGACGCGAGGGAGATCGACGATGCGGGCTGAAGACATGCCGGCCGGACCCGCGCCGGACCGGATCGCCTCCCTGCGCGCGCATCTGCCGGACAGCCAGGTGCTCGACCGCGATGCGCTCGCCGCGCGCGATCCCGGCTGGGACGCCGGCAATCTGAACGCCCTCGCGCTTGTTCGCCCCGGCTCCGTCGCGGAAGTCATAGGGCTGGTGTCGTGGTGCCGGGCGCATCGCTGCGCTTTCGTGCCGCAAGGCGGGCGGACGGGTCTCGTCGGCGGCTCGATAACCGCGCCGGACCAGCTCATCTGCGATCTCGGCGCACTCGACACAATCGAGGAGATCGATCCCGCCAGCGGCATCGCCGTGGTCCAGGCTGGGGTCACGCTCAGCGCCCTGCAAGAGGCGGCGGCGGCCTTCGGGCTCCATCCTGGCCTCGATCTCGCCGCGCGCGGCTCGGCCACGATCGGCGGACTGATCGCGACCAATGCCGGCGGCATCACCGCCTTCCGCACCGGCGTCATGCGCCACCGCGTGCTCGGCCTGGAAGCCGTGCTCCCCGATGGACGCCTCGTCGACGACATGACGCGCGTCCTGAAGACCAGCGCCGGCTATGATGTGAAGCAGCTGCTGATCGGGGCCGAAGGCACGCTCGGCATCGTCACGCGCGCGGTGATCCGGCTCGATCCCCTGCCGAACGGCCGCGCGACCGCGCTGCTCGGCACCACCGGCGCGGCGCAGGCGCTCGACATCGTCCGGCATTTACGTGGCGGGTCGTCGCCGCTGCTCGCGGCGGAGATCATGTGGTCCGGCTTCGCGGCCGTGACCTGTGCCGCGATTGGCATCGATCCCGCGCAATTGCCGCTGCGCTCGTCCTGCCTGCTCCTGGTCGAGCTCGGCGCTGCGAGCTTCGAGGCTGCCCGCAGCGCTCTCGAAGACGCGCTCGCGGCCCTCGCGGAGACGGAACCTGACCTCGACGGCATCGTCAGCGCCTCGATGGCCCAGTCGGCACAGCTCTGGCGGCTGCGCGAAGACACGGACGTGCTCTATCGGCTGCACCCGCAGGCGCCCTCCTACGACATCTCGCTACCGGCGCGTGCGTTCGACGCGTATGTGGCCCGGCTGCGGCCGGCTCTGAAGGCGATCGGCCCGGCGATCGAGCCCTATCTGTTCGGCCATCTCGCCGACGGCAACCTCCATATCGTCCTGAACCGGGCCGGCCCGCTCCAGCCGGATGTCCAGGCGGCCGTGGAAGCCGCGATCTATGGCGAGTTGCGCGGGCTCGGCGGCTCGTTCTCCGCCGAACATGGCATCGGCAGCAAGCGGATCGCGGCCCTGCAGCGACATGCCGACCCGGTGAAGCTGGCGCTGATGGCTGAGCTCAAGCGGCTGTTCGATCCCGACAACCTCTGCAATCCCGGCAAGGTCGTGGCCTGAACATCGCACCACGCCGGGCGGGCCGGTTCTCACGCAGCCTCCCGGCTCTTGACCGGCGTCGTCGCGATCCAGGCTTCGAGTGCAGCGGCATAGTCGGCGGCGGCCGCTTCGAGCGCTTCCGCGGGAAGCTTGTCGGCTTCGTAGAGGATGAAGGGCTCGCTCCATGGCAGGCCGCAGCGATGGGCGGTGGCGCGCAGCGGCGCCAAGAGGTCGATCATGGCGAACATGTTGCGGCCGCCCGGACGATAGGCGTCGGGCACATTGCCTGCGGTCGCCGCCAGCATGAGCGGCGTGCCTTCCAGCCGCCGGCCCTCGGCCTCGTAGGCGAGGTAGAACATGCGGGTGAGCACCGCGTCCTGCCAGGCCTTCAGCAGGGCCGGCGTGGAGTACCACTGGATCGGGAACTGCAGCACGATCCGGTCGGCGCCGAGCAGCCGGGCAGCCTCGCCCTCGCCGTCGCGGAAAATGTCGATGCCATCGGGATAGAGCGCCTGCATGTCGACGATCTCGACGCCGGGCAGCCCGGCTGCCGCCGCCGACAAGGCGGCGTTGGCCTTGGACTGCGCGAGGTCGCGGTGGAACAGCAGGATGAGGGTCTTGGTCATGGTCGTCTCCCGTTCTGGCGGAAAGACCATGCTCGGCGGCAATAAATTACTCCAATCGATTGATGATCTATTCTATTATCGATACCATGAATTTGCGAGCACTCGACCTCAACCTCCTCGTCGTTCTGGACGCCCTTCTCGACGAGGCCCATGTCAGCCGCGCGGCCGACCGGCTCGGCCTGTCGCAGCCGGCGGCTTCGGCGGCGCTGCAGCGCTGCCGGCATCTGTTCGGCGACGAGCTGCTGGAGCGCGGCCGCGGCACCATGTCCCTGACCGCGAAGGCGCAAGCCCTGCGCGCGCCGCTGAAATCGCTGCTGGCGGGCGTGACCGAGCTCGTCGACCCGTCGGACGTGCCGCTCGCGGAGATCCGGCAGACGCTGCGCATCACCATGGCCGATTATCCGGCCCTGATCGTCATTGCGCCGCTCCAGCAGGAGTTGCAGCAGGTGGCGCCCGGCGTCGATCTGGTGATCCAGCCCTGGCATGGCGCCGATGCCGCACGCGCCGCCCTGGTCGACGGTTCCAGCGACCTTGCCATCTCGGTCTTCCCGCCCGCCGAGGACGATCTCCAGCGCGAGGAGCTGCTGACGGAGCACTACATGGCCGCGATGCGGATCGGCCATCCCGCTGCAGTCGGTTTCGACCTCGAGACCTGGCTGTCCTACCCGCACATCCTGGTCTCGGGGCGCGGCGACACCCGCACGCCGATCGACGCCGAACTCGCCAACCGGGGATTGTCGCGGCGCGTTGGCCTGGTCGTGCCCAATTTCCAGATGGTGCCGGAATTGCTGCGGGGCTCGGACATGATCGCCCTGCTGCCGTCGCGGGTCCTGGCCGAATTCGACGGGCTCGCCTCCTTGCCCCCGCCGCTTTCCGTGCCCGGTTTTGCGCTGCATCTGGCCTGGCACCGGCGCCGCGCGAAGGATGCCGCTCTGCAGTGCGTCGCCGCGATCCTCGTGCGATTGCTGCGCTGAGCCGGGATCTCAACTGCGAAATGGTGGCCGCCTGGACGCCTTGCCCGGCTCCCAATACAACGAGGCCGTCACACCGGCACTGCGCCATGCACCTTGATCTCCTTCAGGACGAGGTTGGTGCGGACATGCGCGATGCCGGGCAGCCTGAACAGGAAGTGATCCAGGAATTCGTTGTAGGCGTCCTTGTCGCGGCAGACGACGTGCAGGTGGTAATCCGCCTCGCCGGTGGTGGCGAAGCACTCCAGCACTTCCGGCCGCTCGGCCACGCGTGAGATGAAGGTCGAGACATGGTCGGCCTCGTGACGTACCAGCCCGACATGAACCATCGCGCTGAAGGCGAGCCCGGCTTTGGCCGGATCGACGATCGCGCGATAGCTCGCGATCACGCCGGCCTCCTCCAGCGCCCGCACCCGCCGCCAGCAGGCGGAAGCGGACATGCCGGCACGCTCGGCCAGATCCTGGTTCGAGATGCGGGCGTCGCCCTGCAGAAGGGCGACCAGCCTGCGGTCCTGCTCGGTGAGCTGCATCGATCCGCCGTGGAAGGACTATCCACTCTTGGAATGATTATTGGTCAAACCGACCGAAACGGCAACGCTACCCGGCAAACGAGACAAATCTTTCCGCGGCACCCGGCTTAGACTCACCGCAAGAATTTGCCGGGAGGTCCACGCCATGAACGCCATCTCGCCGATCGGGCCGCTCGCCGATTATGCGCTGGGCGATCGCTACATCCGCCCCACCGGCCGCGTCTTCCTGACCGGCACGCAGGCGCTGGTGCGCATCGCGCTCGACCAGGCCCGGCGCGACCGCGCTGCCGGTCTCGACACGGCGGGCTTCATCTCCGGCTATCGCGGTTCCCCGCTCGGCGGCGTCGACCTCGAACTCTGGCGCTCCAGCGATCTCCTGAAGCAGTACGGCATCGAATTCCTGCCGGCCGTCAACGAGGACCTGGCCGCCACCGCCGTACTCGGCTCGCAGCAGGTCGAGACCAATCCGGACCGGACGGTGCAGGGCGTCTTCGGCCTCTGGTACGGCAAGGGCCCGGGCGTCGATCGCGCCGGCGACGCGCTGAAGCATGGCAACGCCTATGGCTCGTCGCCGCATGGCGGCGTGCTGGTCGTCGCCGGCGACGATCATGGCTGCGTCTCGTCGTCGATGCCGCATCAGTCCGACGTCGCCTTCATGGCCTGGTTCATGCCGACGCTGAACCCGGCCTCGATCGGCGAATACCTCGCCTTCGGCGAGTACGGCTACGCGCTGTCGCGCTATTCCGGCATGTGGGTCGGCTTCAAGGCGATCTCGGAGACGGTCGAGAGCGGCCAGTCGGTCGAATTGCCGGCGCCGCGCCAGTTCAACGCGCCGAACTACACGCCGCCGGCCACCGGGCTGCACTACCGCTGGCCGGATCTGCCGGGCCCGCAGATCGAGGAGCGGATGGAGGCCAAGAAGATGGCCGTCTTCGCCTTCGCCGAGGCCAATCCGATCGACCGGCGCATCTACGACATCCCCGACGCCTCTTTCGGCATCGTCACCACTGGCAAGGCGCATCTCGACCTGATGGAGGCGCTGCGCCTGCTCGGCCTGGACGAAGCAGCCTGCCGCAGCCATGGCATCGACATCTACAAGGTCGGCATGGTCTGGCCGCTGGCGCGCCGGGCCGCGCTGGAATTCGTGCGCGGCAAGGCGGAGATACTCGTCGTCGAGGAAAAGCGCGGCATCGTCGAGAGCCAGCTCAAGGAGTATTTCTATGATTATCCCGGGCATAAGCCGCATTCCATGGTCGGCAAGCGCGACGAGGACGGCCATCGCCTGATCTCGTGGATCGGCGAGCTCTCGCCGCGCCTGCTCGCGCCGATCGTGGCGAAACGGCTCGACGCGCTGTTTCCGGATCTGCGCCTTGCCGAGCGCGCCGCGGCGCTCGCCCCTGAGGCGAGCCGGCTGATCCAGGTGCCTGGCGCAACGCGGACGCCGTATTTCTGCTCCGGCTGCCCGCACAACTCTTCGACCAAGGTGCCGGAGGACTCGAAGGCGCTGGCCGGGATCGGCTGCCATTTCATGGCGAGCTGGATGGATCGCGAGACCAGCTCGCTGATCCAGATGGGCGGCGAAGGCGTGAACTGGGCGGCATCCTCGCTGTTCACCGGCAAGGGCCACATCTTCCAGAATCTCGGCGAAGGCACCTATTACCATTCCGGCTCGATGGCGATCCGCCAGGCGATCGCGGCGAAAGCCAACATCACCTACAAGATCCTGTTCAACGACGCCGTCGCCATGACCGGCGGACAGCCGGTGGACGGGCCGATCAGCGTGCACGCCATCGCGCAGGAGGTGCGCGCCGAGGGCGTCGAGCGGATCGCGCTGGTCTCCGACCAGCCCGAAAAATTCGCGCCTGCGGGCCTGCCGCATGGCGTGACGATCCATCACCGCCGTGATCTGGACGCAGCCCAGCGCGAATTGCGCGAGATCAAGGGCGTCTCGGTGCTGATCTATGAGCAGGCTTGCGCCACCGAGAAGCGCCGCCGGCGCAAGCGCGGCACAATGGAAGACCCGCAGCGCTTCGCCGTCATCAACGACCTCGTCTGCGAGGGCTGCGGCGACTGCTCGGTGGCCTCGAACTGCCTCAGCATCGAACCGAAGGAGACCCCGTTCGGCCGCAAGCGGCAGATCAATCTCTCCAACTGCAACAAGGACTTTTCCTGCCTCGACGGCTTCTGCCCTAGCTTCGTGACGGTCGAAGGCGCCACTCGCCGCAAGCGGCAGGCGAGCGCGGACGACTTCGCCGGGCGGGCGGCGGCGTTGCCTGAGCCAGTCCTGCCGACGCTCGACAACCCCTATGACCTGCTCGTCACCGGCGTCGGCGGCACCGGCGTCGTCACGGTCGGTGCGCTGATCGCGATGGCGGCCCATCTCGAAGGCAAAGGCAGCTCGGTGCTCGACTTCACCGGCTTCGCCCAGAAGTTCGGACCGGTGCTCTCCTTCATGCGGATCGCGGCGACGCCCGAGGCGATCAACCAGGTCCGCATCGACGCTGGCGCGGCCGATGCGCTGATCGGCTGCGATATCGTCGTGTCGTCCTCGCCCAAGGCCTCGGCGACCTATCGCTCCGGCATGCGCGCAGTCATCAACCTGGCGGAGATGCCGACCGGCGACATCGTGCGCCACCGCGACGCCGACCTCGCGACACGCCGCCGGCTGAAGACGATCGAGCAGGTGGCGGGCGCCGGGAACGTCCGCGCCATCGATGCCAATGCCCTCGCCGAGACGCTGTTCGGCGACGCCGTCTTCGCCAACATCGTCATGCTCGGCCATGCCTGGCAGCAGGGGCTGATTCCGGTCGGACTCGACGCCCTGCACCGCGCCATCGACCTCAACGGGGTCGCGGTTGAGCGCAATCGGCAGGCCTTTGCCGCAGGGCAGCTCGCGGCCGCTGACCCGCCGGCCTTCGCGCCGGCACCTGTCGCCTTCGAGACGGAAAGTCTGGACGCGGTGATCGCCCGCCGCGAGCGCTTCCTCGCCGACTACCAGGACGAGGCCTGGGCGCGGCGCTACCGGGCTGGTGTCGACAAAATCCGCACTGCCGAGCGGCCGCTGGGCAGCGAAGCGCTGACGCTGGCCGTCGCCCGCTCGCTGTTCAAGCTGATGTCCTACAAGGACGAGTACGAGGTGGCGCGGCTGCACATGCAGACCGGCTTCCTCGACGAGCTGAAACATCGCTTCGAGGGCGACTTCACGGTGAACTACCATTTCGCCCCGCCCTTCCTCGGGGGCGAGAAGGATGCGCGCGGGCGGCCGCTGAAGCGCCGCTTCGGCCAGTGGATCCAGGCGCCGCTGCGGCTGCTGGCCCGCCTCAAGGGCCTGCGCGGCACCGCCTTCGACCCGTTCGGCTACACGGCGGAGCGCAAGATGGAGCGCGCGCTGATCGGCTGGTACGAGGCGCTGATCGACGAGATGCTGACATGGCTGCCGGCTCGGGGACCGGACGCCCTGGCGGCGATCGCCGCCCTGCCGATGGACATTCGCGGCTACGGCCCGGTCAAGGATGCCGCCGTGGCACGGGTCAAGGCCGCGGTGGAGCAGAAGCTGAGCGAGCTTTCGACGGCAGCGACAAAGGAAGCCGCCTGACGGAACTCCGCCGCGGGGTAACCTTACGGCACCTCGCCCTCGAAGCGCACGCCGAGCGAGCCGAGCGCGCGCCAGTAGTCCGGATAGGTCTTCGCCACGCAACCGGGATCGAGGATGGTGACGCCGCCGATCTTGAGGCCCGCAAGCGCGAAGCTCATGGCGATGCGGTGGTCGGCGAAGGTGTCGATCTCGGCGGACAGCGTCTGGCCGGCGAGCGCCGGATCGGAGGCCACCAGCAGGTCGTCGCCCTCTTCGACACCGAGCCCGGCGCGAATGCGCGACAGGCCCTGCGCCAGCGCGGCGACGCGGTCGCATTCCTTGACGCGCAGATTGGCGATGCCGGTGAAACGCACCGGCGTCCGGTTGAAGGCGGCGAGCACGGCGAGCGTCGGCACCGCATCCTGCATCTGCGAGCCGTCGATCTGCGCCGGCAGGTTCGGGAAGGCGGCGATCAGCTCATGCGCCATGGCGTCGGGCTGGGTGAAGGCTTCGGCCGGCACGCCGAGATCGATGGCGCCGCCCGTCAGCACCTCAGCCGCCCAGAGATAGGTCGCGGCCGAGGCGTCCGGCTCGATCAGGTAGTCGGTCGCGACATAGCCGGTCGGCGCGATCCGCCAGCCGCCGCTCTCCGGCTCGGAGACCTGCGCGCCGAAGGCCCGCATCGTCGCCAAGGTCAGGTCGACATAGCCGCGCGCGCCGATCTCCTGGCCGGTCAGCACGACGTCGACCGGATTGCGGGCGCAGGCGCCGGCCATCAGCAGCGCCGAGACGTACTGGCTGGAAAGCCCGCCATCGACCTCGACCAGCCCGCCCTCGAAACCGCCCTGCCCCTGGATGGTGACCGGCGGGCAGCCGCTCGGCGCGGTGATCGCGACGCCCAGCCGGGTGAGCGCCTGGACCAGCGGCAGGATCGGCCGCTTGCGCATATGCTCGTCACCGTCGACCACGACCGTGCCGTCGACCAGCGCCGCCGCCGCCGTCAGGAAGCGGGTCGCCGTGCCGGCATTGCCGAGGAAGAGCGGCTTGGCCGGCGCCCGCAGCTTGCCGTCGCTGGTGACGATGAAGCTGGTCGCGTCAGGCTCATCGATCGCGACGCCCATGTCGCGCAACGCCTGCGCCATATAGCGGGTGTCGTCGCTCTTCAGCGCGCCGCTGAGCCGGCTGGTGCCCCTGGCCAGAGCCGCGACCAGCAGGGCGCGATTGGTGATCGATTTCGAGCCGGGCGGCATCACCCGGCCGGTCAGCGCCGCCGTCGTCGGCAGGATGGTGAGTTTGCTCGGGGCGGAATGGGTCATGGCAGGCTCGCGGCTCGGTCGCGAGGGTCTTAGACCGTGTGGCCGGCGAGCGGAAGCGGGGCGTGCCAACAGCAGCTACCCGCCAATAAGCGAGCACTTCCTCAGCCCTCATCCTGAGGAGCCGCGCAGCGGCGTCTCGAAGGATGCTCCAGCCGGTTCCGGAGCCTCCTGGAGCATCCTTCGAGACGCGATCTGCGATCGCTCCTCAGGATGAGGGCTGAGGGGTGAAGGTTCTGCAGCTACCCCTTCGCCAGTCCGAACCCGCCGACCGGCTGCGTCACGACATGGCTGTCGAAGCCGGCGATGATCGGCCTGGCCTTGGCGATCGCCGCCTGCACGGCCGGCAGAGCGAGCGAGGCCTTGTGGCTCTCTTCCTTGTCCCAGACCTCGGTCACCCAGATCGCATCGGCATCGTCGGGGTCGCGGGCGACGATGTAGCTCAGGCAGCCCGGCATTTCGCCGCTGCTCTCGAGGATGTAGCCGATCAGCGCCTCGCGCTCGCCGGGCTTGGCCCGCATCTTCCCGATCAATCCGTACATGGCAGGACCTTTCCTCAATTCGGCCGGCACCCTGCTCTCGGGCCACGCCCGACGCAATCAGCCGCCCTGACCGGACCTGTCAGCAGGCAGCGTGCCCAGCGCCCGCAAGGCCTTCAGCGTCTCGCGCAGGCCGCGATGCAGCGGCTTGTCCTTGCGCAGCACGAGGCCGAGCGTGCGATGTACGCGCGGCGACAGGGGCCGAACGATCAGCCCCTCGCTTTCGTCGCGCACCGCCATGCTCGGCAGGATGGCGCAACCGAGGCCGGCGCCGACCAGCCGCTTGATCGCTTCGACGCTGCCGAGCGACATCACCGGCTTCAGCGTCACGCCGGCGCGGGCGAACCATTCATCGGCGATGCGCCGGGTGATGCCGCCCGGCTCGAACAACAGCACCGGCAGGCGCGCCAGGGCCTCCGGCGTCAATCGCGGCGGCAATTCCATGCCCGGCGGGGCGATCACGACGAATGCGTCGTCGAGCAACGGCGTGACCTGCAGGCTGCGGCCGGCAGCAGGGAGCGAGACCAGGCCGATATCGATCTGATTGTCCTCGATCGCCTTGACGATGTCCGCGCTGTTGCCGGTGCTGACGGTGATCTCCAGCGTCGGATGGCGCTGGCGCAATTCGCGCAGCACCGGCGGCAACAGGAAGATGCAGGCGGTGGCGCCGGTGCCGATGCGCACGCGGCCCATCGCCCCGGTCGCATGGCGCGCCATCGCCTCCTGCGCCGCCGCGACCGCCGCCGCGATCCGGCCGGCATGGTCGAGCAGTTCGGTGCCCGCTGCCGTCGGCTGCGCCCGGCGCCCGACCCGCTCGATCAGCACCGTGCCGAGCCGGCGTTCGAGCTCGCGGATCTGCAGGCTGACCGCCGGCTGGCTCAGGCCGAGCCTCTCGGCCGCCGCCGAGAAACTGCCGAGCGCGATCACCTGGCGGAAGCTGTCGAGCTGGTCGAGGCGAAGATCGCGCATCCCAAAGAATTTCTCATGCTCTGCATAACTTCGAGAAGCTTCATTTATGAGGCGGCAAAGCGCAAGCTGCCTTTGCGGTTCGGGAAGAACTGGGCGCGGCAGGATGCGAGTGCGTGTCCAGATCCAGTTCCTTCGGACCTCATCCTGAGGAGCCGCGTAGCGGCGTCTCAAAGGATGCGTCAGATATCTCCGGAGTCCTCTGGAGCATCCTTCGAGACGCAGCCTCCGGCTGCTCCTCAGGATGAGGACTGAGCGAAACGCAAGGTCACGCCGATCTCGGCGTGATGCGAGGGGAAGCGCTGAGCAGGCGCCCCGACAGGATGGAAAGGCGGCCCGGCCGGGCCGGAACGATTGGAATGACGACTTCTGAACCTGCCGGCACCACGGCATCGCCCATCCTGGTCCGCGATGCGCGGGAGGCGGACATGCCCGCGATCCAGGCGATCTACACCCACCATGTCCTGCATGGCCTCGCCAGCTTCGAGGAGACGCCGCCGAACGTCCAGGAGATGCTGGCGCGCCGGCAGGCGGTGCTCGGGCTCGGCCTGCCCTATCTCGCCGCCGAGCTCGATGGCCGGGTCGTCGGCTACAGCTATGCGACCTCCTATCGTCCTCGCCCGGCCTATCGCCATACCGTCGAGGATTCGATCTATGTCGCCGACGGGCTCGGCGGCCGGAAGATCGGCTCGACCTTGCTCGGCGCGCTGATCGCCCGCTGCGAGGCCGGGCCCTGGCGCCAGATGCTCGCCAATATCGGCGACAGCGGCAATGCCGGCTCGATCGCCCTGCATCGCCGCTTCGGCTTCGAGCCGGTCGGCACCTTGCGCTCGACCGGCTTCAAGTTCGGCCGTTGGGTCGACACGGTGCTGATGCAGCGCAGCCTCGGGCCGGGGGACCAGACGCTGCCCACTCTGACCAAATGACGTATTTCACAAAGTTCGTGTCATCCCGGACGCAGCGAAGCGGAGATCCGGGATCCATTCCTGAGCCTATCCGAAAGAGGTTCCGGCATGGGTCCCGGGTCTCCCTCCGGTCGCCCGGGACGACTCGCGTCGGAATTGAATGTCGTCGCGGATTGCTGTCGATGTGTCCCGAATGATCTCTCGCAGCACCGTCTTCTGCCTCGGGCTAGCGCAGCTCATCTCCTGGGGCGTCTCCTATTATCTGGTCGGCGCCTTCGGCGAGCTGATCGGCAACGAGCTCGGCTGGTCGCAGGCGATCATCCATGGCGGGCTCTCGGCCGGGCTCCTGGTGATGGGGCTGACCTCGGGCGCGGTCGGCCGCCTGATCGATCGCCATGGCGGCCGCAGCGCGATGTGCCTGGGATCGCTGCTCACCGCTGCCGGCTGCCTCGGCCTCGCCTTCGCCCATACGATCGCCGCCTATTACGCCGCCTGGCTCTGCCTCGGCCTCGCCATGCGGCTGACCCTCTACGACGCCGCCTTCGCCGCCCTCGCCCGCATCGGCGGCAGCGCCGCGCGCCGGCCGATTGCCCAGATCACCCTGCTCGGCGGCCTCGCCTCGACCGTGTTCTGGCCACTCGGCCATGCCCTCGCCGAGCAGTTCGGCTGGCGCGACGCGCTGATCGCCTATGCCGGCTTCGCGCTGCTCACCTTGCCGCTGCATCTGACGCTGCCGACCGTCTCGGCGCGGCCTTTGTCCGACGCGGCTGCCGCGAAGCCCGTCGTCACGCTCAGCCCGGCCGACACCCGTTTCGCCGGCCTGCTCTATGCCCTGATCGTCACCTTCGCCGGCGTGCTCAATGCCGGCATGTCCGCCCATATGATCGGCATCCTCGCCGGGCTCGGCCTGCCGGCAGCGGCCGCGGTCTGGATCGGCGCGACCCGCGGCATCGGCCAGTCGCTGGCGCGGCTCGGCGAGGTGCTGTTCGGCGCGAAGACCAGCCCGTTCGACCTCAACCTCGTCGCCTGCCTGGTGCTGCCGCTCTGCTTCGTCATCGGCCTCGCCGGCGGGGCGAGCGCCATCGCGGCGCTCGCCTTCGCCTTCTGCTATGGCGCCGGCAACGGCGTGCTGACGATCACACGCGGCACGCTGCCGCTGATGCTGTTCGATCCAAAAAGCTATGGTGCCTATGTCGGCCGCCTTCTGGCGCCGGGCTTCTTCCTGTCGGCCGCCGCGCCGCTCGCCTATGCCCTGCTGATCGAGCACTATGGCGCATCGGCGGCGCTGCTCCTGTCCGGCACGCTGGCGCTCGCCATGCTGGTAGCCGCGGTCCTGCTCGGGCGCCGCTTCCGCAGCCTGCCACGCTCCTGACAATCGCTGTCAGCACACCCCACAAGAACAATGCGGCAACATCCGCGGCTGCGTGCTACTCATGCCCGCCTCTCGCCCGGCTGCACTGGCATGAGCCGGCGATTGCCCTATCTCTACGGCTGACCCCGAACCGGACACCGCAATGGCCCGCAAGACCACGCTCGCCGAACAGGCTGCGACGCTGGAAGACATGTTCGACCGCAAATCCGCACAGGATTCGGCGGCCGATCGGAATGCCCGCGTCATCTCCGTACGCGGCGCGCGCGAGCACAATCTCAAGAATGTCGACCTCGCGATTCCGCGCGACAAGCTGGTGGTCTTCACCGGGCTTTCCGGCTCCGGAAAATCCTCGCTCGCCTTCGACACGATCTATGCGGAGGGCCAGCGACGCTACGTCGAGAGCCTGTCGGCCTATGCGCGCCAGTTCCTGGAGATGATGCAGAAGCCCGACGTCGACCAGATCGACGGGCTCTCGCCGGCGATCTCGATCGAGCAGAAGACGACCTCGAAGAACCCGCGCTCGACCGTCGGCACCGTCACCGAGATCCACGACTATATGCGCCTGCTCTGGGCGCGCGCCGGCATCCCCTATTCGCCGGCGACCGGGCTGCCGATCGAAAGCCAGACCGTGCAGCAGATGGTCGACCGGCTGGTCGAGCTGCCGGAGAAGACGCGCGGCTACCTGCTCGCGCCGGTGGTGCGCGGCCGCAAGGGCGAGTTCCGCAAGGAGATGGCCGACTGGCTGAAGCGCGGCTTCCAGCGCGTCAAGGTCAATGGCGAGTTCTACGAGATCCCGGACGCGCCGGCGCTCGACAAGAAGTTCAAGCACGACATCGACGTGGTGGTCGACCGCATCGTGATCCGCCCCGATCTCGGCGCGCGCCTCGCCGACTCGCTGGAGCAGGCGCTCGACCTCGCCGACGGCATCGCCGTCTTCGAATATGCCGACGAGAAGGAGGAGAACGGCGAAGCCCGCCGCGTCACCTTCTCCTCGAAATTCGCGTGCCCGGTCTCCGGCTTCACCATCCCCGAGATCGAGCCGCGGCTGTTCTCGTTCAACAACCCGTTCGGCGCCTGCCCGGCCTGCGACGGCCTCGGCCACGAGATGCGGATCGATCCGGAGATGATCGTCCCGGATCATTCGCTCAGCTTGAAGAAGGGCGCGATCGCGCCCTGGGCCAAGTCGACCTCGCCCTATTATGGCCAGACGCTCGATGCGCTCGCCAAGCATTTCGGCTTCTCGACGACCAAGCCCTGGAGCGAGCTGCCGCAGAGCGCCCGCGACGCCATCCTGTTCGGCACCGGCACGGAAGCTGTGCGCATGGCCTACAATGACGGCCTGCGCGCCTATGAGGTGAAGAAGCCCTTCGAGGGCGTGATCACCAATATGGAGCGGCGCTGGAAGGAGACCGAGAGCGACTGGGCCCGCGAGGAGATCGGCCGCTTCATGTCGGAGACGCCCTGCGCCGCCTGCAACGGCTTCCGCCTCAAGCCCGAGGCGCTGGCGGTCAAGATCGACATGCGCCATATCGGCGAGATCTCGCAGCTCTCGGTCAAGGACGCGCTCGCCTGGGTCAGCGCCCTGCCCTCGCGCCTGTCGGCGAAGCAGAACGAGATCGCCCCGCGCATCCTCAAGGAGATCCGCGACCGGCTGACCTTCCTGTTGGATGTCGGCCTCGAATACCTGACGCTGGCGCGCGGCTCGCGCACGCTCTCGGGCGGCGAGAGCCAGCGCATCCGCCTCGCCAGCCAGATCGGCTCCGGCCTCACCGGCGTGCTCTATGTGCTGGACGAGCCCTCGATCGGCCTGCACCAGCGCGACAATGAGCGCCTGCTCGGCACGCTGCGCCGCCTGCGCGACCT